>JAQBQJ010000088.1 GCA_028287065.1 Labilithrix sp.
CGGTCCGATGACGAGCAGACCGAGGCCGAGCCGCTCGGTGAGCTTGATCGTCGCGCCGAGCTGCGGGTTCAGCGTCGGTGAGATGTCGTTGCACGCGCGCGGGTACGTGCCGCCGGGACCGGCGAGCGGATCGTTCGTCGTGTCGCTCGCCGCCTTGATGCGCGTGAAGCAGGTGTGCTCGAAGATCGTGTTGTTCTGGACGGTGATCCGCGACGGCTGGCCTGCGAGCCCGGCCGGATTGAACATCGTGGCGAGCGGATCCGAAGCGCGCGCGACCCATGCGCCGCCGCGCGCCATCTGCTCCGAGCCGTTGTCGGGGAACTCGGTGACGTTCGTGGCGTACGCGACGCTCGGCGTGAGCGCAGCGACGAGCAGCACGGCAAAGGCGCGGAGCTTCATCGAGCCCGCAACCTAAACGATTTTTCTTCGGGAGGGTGTCGTCAGATGCCCGGATCGAGCACGACGCCGTCCCAGTCCGTCGTCGGCGCCGACGAGAGCCCCTCGAGCGGACGCTGGACCTCCGGGACCCGGATGCCGCGCCTGCCTCGCGGGGCGCCGAGCTGCGGGCCGCCCTTCGAGCGGGTCGGCCAGGTCACGCCCTTCGACGCGCGATAGTCGGTGAAGAGCGAGGTGACGATGGTGCCGATGCCGAGGCCGATGTGGATCAGCGCCGCGATCGGGTCCTTCTTCACGTAACCGAGGACGAACGGCGCGGCGATCGCGGTCAGGCCTCCGGCGTAGTCGAGCGACTCGTGCAGCTCGATCGGCAGGAGCTTCGCGGCGCTGAGGCGATAGTCCGTGACCATCGAGGCGCCTCCGAGGCCGACGCCGAGGGCGACGCCCATCGCCCGCCCGCGCGCGGTTCGAGCCAACGTGGCGCTGGCGAAGAAGCCTGCACTATGCACGTAGTCGAGCACCGAGTGCACGTCCTGCGGAACCACGCGCGCGATCGGCAAAGCGCCGAGCAGCGGCTTCGACGGCACACGCTCGGTCGGATCCCAGAGCGCCATCGATACGCGCTCGGCCGATGCCAGCAGCTTCTCGGTCCGCGCACGCAGCGAGCGCGGGACCTCCCGGCGCCGGATGATGAGCGACTGCAGCGCACGCTCGACCGCCTCGACCGTCACGGGAGCCGGCGCGCTGTCGTCCTCGTGCGACTTTCCGACCTCACGCTCGAGATCGCCGAGCGCACTGCGGAGCGCAGCGAGGCTGCCGGCCAGCTCGTCCTGACCGAGGTAGTGCTCGTGACGGCTCAGCTCGTCGGCGACGGAGAGCGCGTTGCGGATTTCGAGATGGAGAGAAGTGCGGTCCATGGGCGGCCGCGCTGCAAGCGCGAGGCCGGCCGAACTGCCGTGAAAAGGCGGGTTTGCGGCGCTCTCGGGCTTCGCGCGTCAACGCGCTCGCCACAGCGTGTCAGTCGCGGACCGGCGTGGCCTTCAGCGAAGCTCGGCCCTCTTTGACGTAGACCGAGAACTTCACGCGCTTGCAGCCGTGACGCTGCATGAGCGCGTCGCGGTTCTTCTTGAGCGTCTGCTGGAACTTCTCGAACGTGAGACCGTCGGTCGGCTCGTTGCACTCGCGCTTCGTGCGGAGGAACTCCTCGTAGACCTGATGCCACTCCGCGGCGGGATCCGTCGCGGCGTTGTGTCCGCCCGTCGCCGCGATGAGATCCGCGGAAGGCTGGGCGACCATCGTCTGCTCGTCTTCGTCCTTCGCGAGCGCTCCCGGACCGGCTTGCGACGACGGCGGGAACGGAGCCGGCGCGGTGGGTTGCATCGCGAGCTTCGCGGCGGCGCCCGGAGCTGCCGCGACGGTCGCGCTGTGCGAGCCGGCACCGGGATGCACGTTGCCCGGGGGCGCGTTGAACGCGCCGTTGCCGGCGTTTCCGCCAGGCGCACCGGGCATCGCCATCGTGCGTTCGTTGCCGGGGATTCCCGGAAAACCAGGCGGCCCACCGGGATGTCCTCCGGACATCGGAACGCCGGGACCCGGCGTACCTGCGCCGGGGCGCGAGCCGACCGGAGGCGGCGGCGCTCCAGGACGCGACGGCGCCGACTGCGGAGGCGGCGCGCCGGGGAAGCGGTTGTTCCCGGCGGTCTGGGTCGCCGCGTTCGCCGGCTGGTTGAAGCCACCCCCCATGTTCGGCGCGGTCTGCGGAGGCGCGGACGGATCGTTCATCGGAAAGGAGAACGCGCTCATGCTCGGCTGCGCCGGTACCGGCCCGAGGATCGACTCGAGGTCGGCGGGCTTCCTCGCCGTGCCTCCGCCCTTCTCGACCACGCGCTGGATGCCGTTGTTGATGTCGCTCGCGATGGGCCGATACCCGCCGCGGAAGCGCGGGAGCTGCAGCACGTCGAGCTCCCCCTTCTTCAGCTTGTCGGCCTGCTTTCGCATCTCGCCCATCGGCATCGAGTGCTCGAGGAACGAGAAGAGGATGCCGATGATCGACGC
Organism: Labilithrix sp.; assembly: GCA_028287065.1. Taxonomy (GTDB): domain Bacteria; phylum Myxococcota_A; class Polyangia; order Polyangiales; family Polyangiaceae; genus Labilithrix. The sequence goes on from JAQBQJ010000088.1 coordinate 2,452, forward strand.
GCCGAGGACGACGAGCGCGACGATCCAGAGCTTCACGTTGCGCTTGTCCTGATCGTCGGCGCCATTGATGAAGCCGAGCGGACCGGCGATCGAGACCTTCTGGCGTGCGACCGCGAAGCCGGCGCCGAGCTCCCAGCCGTCGCCGGGCAGGCGGACGAACAGCACGCCGCCCTTGTCGTCGGTGCCGAGCGGACGCACGTCGGTGCGACCCGACTCCTTGAACTGCTTGTCCGTCGACACCGCCGCGAGATCGCTGCCGAGCGCCTCGAGCGACTGCTCTTCGAAACCCTCGGTCGTCGCCGCCGAGGCGACGCTCTGGCCGAGCGCGAAGAACGCGATGTTCGTGCGCGTGCGCTTTCCGATCTCCTTCGCGAAGCCCTTGTCGACCCAGCGCACGCCGACGACCGCGCCGAGCGGCGGCTGACCGACCTCGTCCTCGACGGGCCTCGTGACGACGCGCGCGATGCGCCCGCCCCACACCCACGTGTCGTCGCGGAGGAAGCCGTGGAGCGCGTCGAACACCGCGGCGTAACCCCCGAGCTCGAAATCGGGATACGCGGCGACTTGCTCGTAGCCGATCTGCGAGACGAGCCGACCCTCGCGGTCCGTGAGGAAGACGGCGTCGTTCTTGTAGTCTGCAGGCAATTTGTCGTTGAACGTGCGGAGCGCCTTTGCGCCGTCGTCCTTCGAAGCGGGCGGGACCGTCTCCTTGCCGTTCGCGCCCTTCAGCGCCTTGCCGATGCCCGGGTCGGCGGCGGCGAGAAGGAGCACGTCGAGTCGGCGGCGCGCGTCGACCTGCATCGCCCAGCTCACGACCTGGCTGTCGGCCTTGAGCGTCTCGTCCATCGCCGCTTGGTTGCGGCGGTTGTACTGACCGACCGCGAGCGACACGACGTAGTAGGCCGCGGCGAGAAGGATCGCGAGGATGACGTACCAGATGCGGGACAGGATCATCATTTGGAGTCCTGCCCTTCCGTCGCGGCGAGGTTCAGCGGGTCCTTGAGCTCGACGGTCGATTTGTCCTTGGCGTTGACCGTGATCGGCTTGCCCACCTGCTTTCCGGCGAAGAACGCCTTCAGCACGTACTCACCGCCGGGGAGCGAGAGGCCGAACGCGCCGTCGCGCCCGGGATACGTGACCTGCACGACCTGCGGGTCGACGATCACGAACGTGCGGACGCTCGGGAACAGCTCGTCGCGCACTTCGTATTTTCCGGGGCCGGACGCGGACCACGAACGAACCTGGTTCGGCGCCATGTCCTCGGCCTTGAACGACGGATTGCCGACGACGTAGAGGCGGTGCTTGAACGGGTCGAAGTTCTTGAACGCGAGCGGCGTCCCGGGCGAGACGACGATCGTGGTCGGGAAGACGCGACCGCCCGTGACCGTCATCCGGATCGCCTCCTGGGCGGCGGCATTGCCGCTGGTCGTCGCCGCGATGCAGAGATCGCGTGAGGGATTGGCCGACAGCGTGCGGAACTGCGCCGCGACGGAGGGCGACGGCTCGCGCCAGGTCCATCGACGGGACTCCGGTTTTGCAGCCTCCGCGTAGACGTCGGGCACCAGCTTGTCTTGCCCGGTGATCTTGCCTTTCACGTTGGGGCCGCCGGCGTGGCCGGCGACCGAGAGGAGACCGAGGCCGGTAAGAATCCCGAGGGAGACGCGCTTTCGCATGGAGGACCCGACGAGGGTAACCCAAAAACGCTATCCTCTTCCATGTGCTGCTCGACTCGGAGCCGCCCCCTCCGCCCGCCGCCTCTGCCGACCCGAGCAATCCTGGCTCCGGGGACCTCCCGTCGTCCCCCGACGGGGGCGCGGAAGAAGAGGAGGCTCCGCCCAGCTCCACGCTTTTCCTGCCGCCGATCCGGCTCGAGCCGCGCGGCGATCGACCTGAGCCGCTCGTCTTCCGGCAGGGCGCGCATCCACCCTTCGGCATCCGCTGGTACGGCGTCACTTCACTCTTCGGCCACCTGCGGAACTTCGTGGCGCGCGCGATCGCGACCGAATCCGTCGATTCGCGCGACTGGATGCGACCGAATCCGCCCTCGGAGGTCCTCGCCGCGTCGCTCGGCGTGCTCGGCGTGCGCCCTTCACGCGAACGCCAGGACCAACCGCAGACCCTCGTCGGTGCGCTCGGGCGCGCGGCGTGGATCGATTTCGTCGCCGACACGGGTGACGATCGCGACGTGAGCGCCGCGGTCGGCGCGATGCTCGCGTCGACGTACGACGTCGACGACGGGCACGGCGGGCGCTCGTTCCTCCCGCGCGGCGACGCGCTCGTGTTCGGCGGCGACATCTCGTATCCGGTCGCGACCGCGGAGGAGATCTACAAGCGGCTCGTCCTTCCGTGGAACGAGCAGCTCCGCAAGGCGCTCGCCAGCTCGCGCAAGCGCGTCGTGCTCGGCGTGCCCGGCAATCACGACTGGTACGACGGTCTCGACGGGTTCGGCCGTCTCTTCCGGCGCCGCGTGGACGAGCCGTTCCGCGCCGACGACAAGGACAACACGCCGCGACTCGGCAAGCAGCTCCGCAAGCGTACGGGGCGCAAGGTCGGTCTCGTCGCTCGGCAGCTACACCTCGACGAGGTCGGCGCGTCGTACGGCCTCCTCCTCGCCTTCTTGCGCTCGGTGCGCGCGTTCTTCAAGGGCATCGCGGTGAAGCGAAGGCGCCGCCTCGTGCTGCGCGGCTACGTCCCCGTGCAGGAGGCGAGCTACTTCGCCTTGCCGCTCGCGCCTGGCCTCGACATGTTCGGCGCCGATCGCCAGCTCGGTCGCGTCGATTTCCGGCAGCGGTCGTACTTCTCGAAATGGAGGAAGAAGCACGCCGATCGCGCCGTGCTCTTCGTGGCAGGCGATCCGGCGCTCGCGTACGGCGTCCGCAACGATCCGGGCTGGCGCATGCTCGGCGCGTGCCGTCTGAGCCTCGAGCGCGATCGGGTGCTGTTCCTCGCCGGCGACTTCCATCACTACGAACGCCGGAAGGTGAATCGCTCGCTGCACGTCATCGCTGGAGGGGGTGGCGCATTCTTGCATGGTACACGCATCGGTCCGTACCCGAAGGAGACGGGCGATCCCGACGCGGCGTATCCGAGCGGCGCGGCCTCGCGCAGGCTCGTCGCGCAGGTCCCGGTGAAGCTCGCGATCGGACGCGCGGGCTGGCTCGTGCATCTCGCGCTCGGCGTGCTCGCGTCCATCGAGCTCGCGGCCGCGCGACAGGGTACGGACACGCTCTTCGCGACATCGGTGTTCCTCTCGATGCTGCTCGCGACCGCGCTCTACTTCGTCGCGCATCAGGGACACGGAAAGCGGAGGATCGCGATGCTCGCGGTCCCGTTCGGCGTCGCGCTCGGGCTCTTGCCGATGGCGCTCCGGCTCTCGGTCGCGCAGCTGCCCGCGATGGCGGGAGATCCCGCGGTCATCCTCGCGACCGCCTTCGGGGGCTCGTTCGTCTTCGGCCTCTACTTGATGCTCCTCGCCGTGTTCGGGCTCGAGCACCAGCAGGCGTTCACGGTGCTCGGACATCCGGGGTTCAAGCACTTCGTGCGGCTCTGCGTCCATCCGGACGGGCGCGTCGAGGCCTGGGCGATCGGGAAGGACGACATGCTCGCCGACAGCTCGCCCCTGCTGATCGATCGCTTCGAGTGGACGCCCGGCCCGCCGGAGCCGCCGGCGGTGCGGCCCAGCCGGCGTCCGCCGCCTGGGCCGTAAATTTTACCCGGGTATTATTGACAGCCGATTCTACCCGGGCAATATTGCTCGAATGGAAACGGCGCCGACATTCTCCGCGTTTACGGGCGATCGGCGGGTCGCCGCGGGTCCGCTCGAGCCGCTACTCCGTGCCGTGAAAGAGCAGTTCGACCGGGAGCCGAGCGCCCTCCTCCTCATCTTCGAAGACGGGACGGGCCGGCAGGTCGATTTCGACCTCCGCGGCACCATCGACGAGGTGCTCGCCCGGGCGAAGCCACCGGCGCGCTCCGGTCCCGGTCGGCCGAAGCTCGGCGTGGTGTCGCGGGAGGTCTCGATGCTCCCGCGTCACTGGGAGTGGCTCGAGCAGCAACCGAACGGGATCTCGGCGGCGCTGCGCCGTCTCGTCGAGGAGGCGAAGAAGCGCGATCCCGACGGTGAGCGCGCGCGGCTCGCGATCGAGGCGACCAGCCGCTTCATGACCGCGATGGCCGGCAACCTCCCCGACTTCGAGGAGGCCTCGCGCGCGCTCTTCGCCAAGGACTTCGCACGGTTCGATGCGTTCATCGAACCGTGGCCCGTCGACATCCGGTTCCATCTGCGCGACCTGCTCGGGCCCGCGCGGCGATGAACCGTCCCGCGTCCGGGAAGGGCCTCACCGAAGGCGCGGTCGGCAAGACGCTCTTCGTCTTCACGCTGCCGATCCTGTTCAGCAACGTCCTCCAATCGCTCAACGGATCGATCAACGCGATCTGGGTCGGGCGCTACCTGGGCGCCGCCGCGCTGACGGCAGCGGCGAACGCGAACACGATCCTCTTCTTCTTGATCGGTCTCGTGTTCGGCGTCGCGATGGCGGCGTCGATCTTGATCGGGCAGAGCGTCGGCGCGCGCGACACCGACGCAGCCAAGCGCGTCGTCGGCACGAGCGCCGGTTTCTTCTTCGTCGCGTCGATCGCGGTGTCCGTCCTCGGGTTCGTGCTGACAGAGCGGCTCCTCGCGTGGATGCGCACTCCGGACGACGCGCTGCCGTATGCGATCTCCTACCTGCGCATGATCTTCGTTGCGATGCCGTTCATCTTCGTGAACGCGTTCGTCACGATGGTGCTACGCGGCGCGGGCGACGCGAAGACCCCGCTGCTGTTCTCGCTGCTCGCCGTCGGCCTCGACATCGTGCTGAACCCCATCCTTCTCTTCGGGTGGGGTCCGTTCCCGAAGCTCGGGATCGCAGGCGCGGCGACCGCGACGCTGATCGCGTACGCGGTGTCTTGCATCGCGCTCGTGTGGTCGCTCTACCGGAAGGACCATTTCCTCTGCCTGCGCCGGCACGAGCTCGCGTACCTGCGGATCGATCGCGCGATCCTCGGCTCGCTCGTGAAGAAGGGCCTGCCGATGGGCATGCAGATGATCGTGATGTCCGGCTCGGCCATCGTGATGATCAGCCTCGTGAACGGCTTCGGCGTGAGGACCACCGCGGCGTTCGGCGCCGGAATGCAGCTGTGGAACTACATCCAGATGCCCGCCATGGCCGTCGGAATGGCCGCGTCTGCGATGGCCGCGCAGAACGTCGGCGCGAAGCAATGGGACCGCGTCGGCCGCACCGCGGTGGCGGGCGTCGCGATCAACGTCGTCATGACCGGCACGCTGGCTGCGCTGATCTGGCTCTTCGACCGAGGCGCGCTCGGCCTGTTCTCGAAGGACCCGGCCACCATCGCCGAAGGCATGCACCTCAACGCGATCGTCGTGTGGTCGTTCCCGTTCTTCGGCGTGTCGATGGTCCTCTCGAGCGTCGTGCGCTCGACCGGCGCGGTGATCCCGCCGCTCGCGATCCTCTTCCTGTCGCTCTGGGGCCTGCGGATCCCTTTCGCCGTCCTGATGCTCGATCGCTGGCAGGCCGACGCGATCTGGTGGAGCTTCCCGCTCGCGTCGCTCGTGTCGATGCTCCTGTCGATGATTTACTACCGCTACGGGCGCTGGCGCACGGCGCGCATGATCTGATCGCCGAGTGAGGGTAGGACCTTGACTGGGCCTTGACTTGGTCCTTGGTGTGCTAGAGCGGACGGCGATGAGAGTCGTCCTCGCGGCGTCGGGATTCGCGGTCGCATTCGCGCTCGGTTGCTCCGGCTGCGGCGGCACCGGCGAAGCGAGCGTCCCGCCGCCGCCCGGCAACGAACCGGGGTCCGATGTCACGCCGGGCACGCCGTCGCCTGGTCCCGGATCGCCGTCGCCGTCTCCATCGCCCTCCCCCGCTCCGACGTCGACCGGCACCACGCCCGCTCCGCCCGCCGGCCCGCCTGCGGCGCTCTCGTGCCTCGCGCAGCTCTACGTCGGGACGCCGGTCGCATCGTCGTCCGCGACCGCCGGAGCGTGGTCGCTGCGCCTCCCCGACATGACCGAGCTCGCGTGGGACGACGCGAAGACCAAGACGTACGACGACAGGCTCGCGACGCCCGACCTCGAGGACACGCTCGCGATGCCGTACCTGCTCGGCACGATCAAGCCGATCACCGTCGTCGACGACGACCCCGGCCGCATCCGCAGCGACGCGCTCTTGAAGGCGACGTTCGGCGGAACGTCGGCCGCGGTGCAGGCGAAGCTCGTCTCGGTCGACTTCGTCGGCCAGCAGGTGAAGTTCCATACGCGCGCGGCCGCCGCGCTCGGGAAGGTCTCCGTCCGTCTGAAGCAGCTCATCGCGCAGACGCCGTCGCTCTCCGTGTACGTGACGGGCGAGCTCGGCGGCACCTTCGAGTGGCGTCCGATCGCCAACACGAATCGCCTCAGCGCGCACTCGTACGGCATCGCGATCGACATCGTCGTCTCGAAGAGCAACTACTGGGAGTGGGAGAAGACCGCGAACGGTCCGCTCGTGTGGAAGAACCAGATCCCGCAGGCGATCGTCGATGCGTTCGAGGCCGAAGGCTTCGCGTGGGGCGGCCGCTGGTACCACTACGACACGATGCACTTCGAGTACCGCCCCGAGCTGTTCGCCGCCGCCTGCAAGCCCTAGAAGCCCTGGAAACAGGGCGATCGGCGGGCGTCACCTTGACATACGGATTCGTATGTGGGACGCCGAGGGCATGCTCGGCGCTGCGCGCACGCTCTGGTCGCACGCGAACATCGGCGGCGCGATGTACACGGGCGCCGTGTTCTTCGCGGTGCGGGTCGCGCTCGATGCGAAGGTCGCGCGCACGTGGCTGCCGCCCGGCGTGAAGCTCGCCGAGCCCGCGGTGGCGACGGTCTTCGCAGCCCACTTCGGCGACACGAGCTTCGGCTCCGTCTACGACGAGGCCGGCATCTTCTTCCACGTGACGCGCCGTTTCCGGTCCGCCGTGTTCTGCCCGTGGATGGTGGTGACGGACGACGTGGCGCTCGTCGTCGGCCGCGAGCTGCTCGGGTATCCGAAGAAGCTCGCGCGCATCTCGTTCGAGTACGGCGACGCAAACGGCGGCGAGGTGCGCGCCGACGTCGAGCGGCGCGGACGCATGCTGCTCCGGCTGCGCGGGCGGGTGCACGAGCGCGTCCTCGACGCTCCGCCGATGCTCGGCCAGCGTGCGCTCAACGTACGCGGCGCGCTCGGCCTCGGGTCGCAGAGGCTCGTGACCTTCACGCCGCGCGAGCGGATCGTCGAAGCTCGTCGCGCCAGCGCGGAGCTCGAGCTCGGAACGGGCGTAGGCACGGCGCGCATCGAGCACGGGCGCGATCCCCTCGACGAGCTCGGTCTCGGCGCGGTGCTCGGCGCGCACCTCTATCGCGTCGACGTGTCCGCGGGCCTGCCCCCGCGCGAAGTACGCGGCGCCGGCGTTCGGTTCATGCTGCGCGGGCTCGGTGCGCGCTGGTTGTGACGCGTGACTACGCCTGCACGGGGAACAGCAGCACGAAGCGCGCGCCGCCGGCATCGGCGCTCTCGGCGCGGATCTCGGCGCCGTGGTTGTCCATTATGTTCTTCACGATCGAAAGGCCGAGGCCCGTGCCGCGACCGTCGACCTTCGTCGTGAAGAACGGCGCGAAGATCTGCGTGAGCTGATCGCCGGCGATGCCGTGCCCGTTGTCCTCGACGTGCACGACGAGCCGGAGCCCGTCGCTGGAGAGCTCGGTGCGCACGAGGAGCAGCCCGCCCTCGGCGGGCATCGCGTGACACGCATTCGTGAACAGGTTGACGAACACCTGCACGAGCTGCTCGTGCATGCCGCGCACCGGCGGCGCCTCGGTGACGAAGGCGCGCTGCACCTGCGCGCCGTGCTGCGCGAGGACGTGCTCGCAGAACGCGAGCGACTGCTCGATGACCGTGTGCACGGACACGGGCACCGGCACCTCGCTCGACGGGCGCGCGTACGCGACGAGGTCGCGCGTGAAGCGGAGGATGCGGCTCGCCGATTCGCCGATGCGACGGAGACGCTCGAGGCTGTCCGGATCGCCACCGCCGGGCGTGCCGGTCTGCTTGCGGATCAACCAATCCGTGTACGCGACGATCGACGTGAGCGGGTTGTTCAGCTCGTGCACGACGCCCGCCGCGATCTGACCGAGGCTCGCGAGCTTCTCGGCCTGCACCATGTGCGAGTTCAGCGCGCGGAGATCGCGCGCATCCATCGTCGCCTTCGCGTGCCCTCGTGCGAGCCCGAGACCGCGTCCCATCGCTAGCGCCGCACGTCGCACGACGTGCATCATCGGGGAGTCGTCGTCCTGGAGCTGCGCGTCGTCGCTCGCGAGGTGCAGCGTCGAACCGGCCTCGACGTCGAGCACGCGCTCGTAGCGGAAGCCGGGGAAGAGCCTGGTCGGGTCCATCCCGACGCCGCGTCGCTCCTCGCCTTCGGGGACGTACTTGAAGAGCTGCTGCTCGACCGGCACCGGCGAGAGGCGCGCGTCGGGCGACGAGGCGGGAGCCTCGGGCGCGGGCGGAACCAGGCATGCGCCGACGCCGCACTCGGGAAAGATCTCGCCGAGCGAGCGGACCATGAACTGAACGATCGCGGTCTCACCCTCGGCGACGGGCATCTCGCACGCGGCAACGACCAGCCGATCGAGCCACGCGGCCTCGACCTCGACCGCGTTGCTCACGGAGACCACGGACTCGCGGCTGATCGGCACCGACGAGACGGTGACCCGCTCGCTCGAAGCGCTCGCGGGCGCACGTGAATCGACGGAACGCACGACGCCGCTCGCGTCCTGATCGAGGTCGGCCGGTCGAGTCATGGGTCACTCCCGCGCTCGCTTGGAGCGCTCGGCAGCGAGGAACGCATGGGCTCCGAGGTTGCGGAGCGAGTCGGGGTCGTACGATCGCGGTCGCCGCACTCGCGCTCGGTCGCGGCGGCGACTTCGGCGCCCTCGCGGCTGATCGGGTCGGCGACGGGTACGCCCTCCTCGCTCGCGCGATCGAGATCGAGGATCTTCTGTTTACCGACGTAGCTCTTCGTCTCGTACTTCGTGATCTTGCCGATCTTGCGGACGATCTCCGCCATGCGCTCGGCCTCCCCCTCGATGACCTCCGCAGCGGCAGATGCGGGCGTTCCCGCGGTGAGAAGACGCCTGAGGAGCGTCGCGTAGTTGAGGACGCTCGTGAGCGGCTGATTCAATTCGTGAGCCGCGGCCCCGGCGAGCTCGGCGACGATGGCCTGTCGCTCCTGCGCGAGGATCTGCTCCTGCGCCTGCTGGAGACGCTGCTCCATGCGCATCTTCTCGCGGAGGTCGGTGAAGATGCCGACGCTTCCGACGGCCGTTTCGCCCTCGAAGATGAGCGCACCCGAGAACGACACCGGCACGGGCCCGCCGCTCGCGTCGACGATGTCGACCTTCAGGCCCTCGATGCGCCCGCCGCCCGCGCGGATCATCCGCATGATCTTCTGCGCCGTGCCTTCGGGATAGAGCGCGCGCACGTTGGTGCCGACGACGTCGTTCGAAGTGCGTCCGTAGATGCGCTCGGCGGCGCGGTTGAAGAGGACGACGCTCCCCTTGAGATCGGCGCTGATGATGGCGTCGACGGACGAGTCGATGACGCGCTGGAGGAAGTCCTTCGTCTTGACGAGCTCGCCCTCGACCGCGCGCTGCTTCGTGACGTCGCGGAACGAGCAGAGGACGGCCCCGTCCTCGCGGAGCACGCTCGCGAAGCTGACGTTCACGATCAGGTTCCGCTTGTCGCGCGTCGTGATCTTGATGTCGACGTCCTTCGGGAACTGTCCCTGCGTGAAGCCGATGCGGAGGTCGTGCGCGAGACCGGCCTCGTCGCTCGCGAAGATGTCGCCGAGCCTTCGCCCGCGGAGGTCCTGCTCCTCGTAGCCGGTGATCTCGCGCGCCTTGGGGTTCGAGAAGAGGAGACGGCCCTCGGCATCGATGACGACGATGCCGTCCGCGGAGCTGTCGAAGAAGTCGGCGTAGCGCTGGAGCGACCGCATGCGGCGCTCGGCTTCGAAGCGCGCGACCGTGACCTGCTGCGTCTGATCGCGGAGCGACTGCAGGACGCGCGCGTTCCGGAGGGCGATCGCCATCGCGCTCGCGATGGTCTGGCACAGGCCGACCTCGCGCTCGCCGAACGCGCCGGCGCGCCGCGAGCGGAGGAAGAGCACGCCCATCGGCTTGCCCTCGTAGAGGATCGGCAGGATCGAGAGCGAAGCGAACACGGTCTTGCCCTGTCCGGCGGTGCGCACGATCTCCATCAGGGGGTGCGTGCCGGCGTCCTCGACCACGAACGGCTCGCCGGTCGCGAGCACCTGCTGGATCTCGGGATACTTGGTGAGGTCGATCGGGAGGTCGCGGAGCTGCTCGTCGTCCGAAGCGGCGACGACGTAGCCGACGTGCTCCTGCTCGCGGACGAGGACGATCGACACGCGATCGATCTTGGCGACGTCGGCGATGCGCTGGACGACCGTGAACAGGATGCCGCGGAAGTCGAGGTTCGAGGCGAGGGCCTGCGTGAGCTCGAGGACGACGCCGGCGTCCTTCTCCTTGCGGGCGAGCGCGTCCATCGCCGCGCGGAGACGGAGCTGACCGCGGACACGCGCGACGAGCTCGACGGGCTTGAAGGGCTTCCGTACGAAGTCGTCGGCGCCGGCCTCGAAGGCCTTCGCGATCTCGTCCTCGCCGTCGAGCGCGGTGAGCACGACGACGGGCAGGTCGCGGGTCTCGGGGCGCGCCCGGAGGATGCGCAGGATCTGGTAGCCGTCCGGCGCGGGCATGACGAGGTCGAGCAGGACGATCGAGGGATGGACCTTCTCGATCTGCGCGAGCGCCTCGGCGCCGGAGCCCACGGCGACGTGATCGAGCTTCGCGCTCGCAAGCGCTTGCCCGAGGACATGGCGACTGACCATGTCATCGTCGACGACCAAGACGGGCCCGCCGCTCACAGGGGAAAGTCTATCGGTCCAGGTACGGTGGGAGCAATGGATAGTCCGGAAAGGTCGTACCTACGCAAAAGGCCGCCGAATGGGCTCTCGCCGTGATCCGTGGCCGTGATCCGTGATCCGTGATCCGGAAACGAGCCGCGCCTGACCAGAACCTGAGATCGGTTCACGGTCACGGTTCACGGTCACGGAGCACGGGCGAGAGTCACAGAGCGAGCCACTATTCGTCGAATAGCTCTTTTTGCTTCGCCAGCACCGCGCCCGCGAACGGCACCCGCAGGTGCTCGTACGCCTTGCGGGTCGCAACGCGGCCACGTGTCGTGCGGCCGAGATACCCCTGTTGCAGAAGGTACGGCTCGTAGACGTCCTCGATCGTGTCGCGCGGCTCGCCGAGGGCGGCGGCGAGGGTCTCGACGCCCACCGGGCCTCCGTCGTAGTCGACGATGATCACGCGCAGGAGCCGCCGGTCCATCTCGTCGAAGCCCGCACTGTCGATGTCGAGGCGGTCGCACGACTTCGCGACGATGGCCTCGTCGATCTTGCCGGTGCCGATGACCTCGGCGAAGTCGCGGACGCGACGCAGCAAGCGGTTCGCGATGCGCGGTGTTCCGCGCGCGCGCGCCGCGATCGCGAGCGACGCGGCCTTCGCGACCTCGACGCCGAGAAGGCTCGCGCTCCGCTCGACGATGCGCGCGAGGTCCTCGACCGGGTAGAAGTCGAGGCGGATGATCTGCCCGAAGCGCGAGTGCAGCGGCGCCGTGAGCAGGCCGGTACGCGTGGTCGCGCCGATCAACGTGAACGGCTGCACCGGGATCTGGATCGACGAGGCGAACGCGCCGTCGCCGGTCATCACGTCGATGCGGAAGTCCTCCATCGCTGGGTAGAGGCTCTCTTCGACGACGGGATTGAGCCGGTGGATCTCGTCGATGAAGAGGATGTCGTTCTTGCCGAGCTTCGTGAGCAAGCCGGCGAGCGCGCCCTTGTGCTCGACCACGGGCCCGTTCGTCATGTGCAGCTCGACGCCCATCTCGTGCGCGAGGATCTGCGCGAGCGTCGTCTTGCCGAGCCCCGGAGGCCCCGAGAGCAGAAGGTGATCGAGCGGCTCGCCTCGCCGCCGCGATGCCTCGACGAACACGCGGAGGTTGTCCTTGTGCTTCGTCTGCCCGATGTAGTCGTCGAGCGTCTTGGGACGGAGCGAGCGCTCGAACCGAACCTCTTCGCCTTGCACGGCCGCGTCGACGGCGCGGGGCGCGCGCTCGTCGGTCACCTCGGTGCGCTTCGCCATCGCCCTAGTAGATGCCCCACTCACGCCGTCGCGTAAAGTGCGCAGGGCACGGCTCCGTTCACGCCGGCGGCGCGACGAGCCCTTCGATGCGCGCGCGCAGGGCTCGCGTGGCCTCGAGCACCCGGCCCTTCAGCGCGAACGAGCCGTCGGGCTGGAGCTTGCTCCCGTGGATCTTGATCGTGAGCGACACGGTCGGCTCGCTCGCGAGCGTCGCATCGAGCCGCGCGCCCGGCGGCGAAGGAATGCTCGAGCGCAGCGTGACGGCGTCGCTCGCGATCGTGAGGAACGTCGCCGTTCCGCCCTTCGCCCAACGTAGATGCTCGCTCACCCGCGCTCCTTGCGCGTCCGGCCCATCGCCGCCTTCGCCTCGCGATCGGCGGTCTTCGCCTTGATGTCGGCGCGCTTGTCGTGCGTCTTCTTGCCCTTCGCGAGGCCGAGCTCCACCTTCACGTGTCCGCGTCGCCAGTACAGGCGCAAGGGCACGAGCGTGTAGCCTTCGCGCGAGATCGCACGGTCGATCTTGGCGATCTCGGAGGCGCGGACGAGCAGCTTGCGCGAGCGACGCGGCTCGTGCGGGAACGCCTTCGCCTGCTCGAACGGTGCGACGTAGAGCTGCTTCAACCAGAGCTCGCCGCGCTCGACGGTGGCGTAGGCGTCGACCATCTCGACCTTGCCCGCGCGCATCGACTTCACCTCGCTGCCGAGCAGCACGAGCCCGCCCTCGTACTTCTCCTCGACGGCGTAATCGAACGTGGCGCGTCGGTTGACGACGATGACCTTCTGGATCGCATCGTCTTTTTCGGTGTTCGGAGGTGCAGCCATCGACTTGTGGTTCGCGAGAGCCGGCACTTTAGCGTAGATCCGCGCCATGGCACGAGCGACCACGCCCCGCCCGAAGGTGATCGGCAAACCGCAGGGACGCCGCGCGCATCTCGTCTCGGACCACGGCGTGTTCAAGGTGGAGCGCGTCGTCTACGAGAAGACGCCGCTGCCGCGCGACATCTTCGTGTTCGCCTGCCCCGATTGGTGCAACGTCCTCGCGGAGACGCCCGACGGAGAGCTGGTGCTCGTCTGGCAGTACCGCCACGGGACGGACGAGCTGTCGCTCGAGGTGCCGGGCGGTGTGATCGATCCGGGCGAGGAGCCGATCGACGCCGCGCGCCGCGAGCTGCGCGAGGAGACCGGCTACGAGGCCGCGTCGTTCGAGCTCGTCTCGGTCGTCGAGCCGAACCCTGCGCTCCAGGGGAATCGCTGCTTCACGTTCCTCGCACGCGGCGCGCGACTCACCGCCGCGACCGAGTTCGACGACATCGAGGAGCTCGAGACGCTCGTCGTTCCGAGGACCGAGCTCGCGCAGCTCGTCGACGACCAGGTGATCACGCACGCGCTGGTCGTCGTCGCGATCGAGGTCTACCTGCGCAAGTACGCAGGCGGCGCCGTCACATCAGCGCCTCGAGGTCCTTGACCGCGATCTCGGGGAGCTTCGGGTCGCGCAGCAGCACGAGGAGGTGCGATTTCAGCGGCTCCGTCGCGCGATCGGAGCGATCGATGACGACGGCACGCGCCTCGTTGCCCATCACGCTGAGCAGCGCGCGCGAGGCCGCGAGGATCGAAGCGCCGTCCGATGCCGGGTCGCGAACGAGCTGCACGAGCAGCGGGACGGCGACGGGCCGCGCGTCGGGCGTCACGAACTCGAGGGCCGCGACGGCCGCGAGGAGGACGGCGTGCCCGGCCGCTACCTTGCGCGCGAGGATCGGGACGAGCCTGCGCACGACGTGCTCGTCGACGGCGCCGATCTCGCGGAGGCCGGCGATCGCGGCGGCGCGCACGCCGTCGTCCGTGACGTCGAGCAGCGCGAGCAAGAGCGGAGCTGCGCGCTCCGCCCAGAGACGGCCAAGCGCCTGCGTGGCGGCGCGACACAGCGCGGCCTCGGTCGTGCGGACGTACTTCGCGACGAGGTGACCCGCGGCCTCGTCGCGGAGCGTCGGCACGCAGAGCAGCAGGTCTTCGGCGAGCTCGGCGCCGAGCGGGTGTCCGCCGGTGAGCGCCGCCGCCGGAATGCGTTCCAGCGCGGCGCGCACGACCGGCCACGCCGCTTCACCGAGCGCACGCATCGTCGCGATGAACGGCTCACGGCTGGACTGGTCCGCCGCCAGCTTCACCCGCGCGCCGTACAGCGCATATGCGCCGGCAACGCCGGCATCGAGGACGAGCGTGTGCGCAGCATCACGATGGTCGTCGGCGCGCCCCAGGAGCCGCTCTGCGATCGGCGCGAGGAGCGTCGGATCGGAGAACACCTTCATCACGGCGGTCGCGGTCGCGCGAATTGCCGGATGACGCTGCTCGTCGTTCGCGATGCCGTGGATCGTGCTCGAGACGGCGCGCAGCGTGCGCGCGTCGGCGCCCTGAGCGAGCAAGCGAGCGGCGGCCTCGACCTCGCCGAGCATCTTGTCGAGCACGCGGTTGTCGCGCTCGTCGAGCAGCTTCGTCAGCCACGCCTTCGGATCGCGTGCGAGCGAGCTCGAGACCTCGGCCGCGCGCTTCTCGCCCGTCACCATGTCGGTGAGGAAGTTCGCGTAGCTGTCCTGTTTGTCCTCGAACCACGCGGGAGCGGTCGAGCGCGTGGCGACCGCCGGCTTCGATTCCATGACGAGCGGCGCGGGCGCGGGTGCCGGTGCCGCAGGAGCGACGGATCGGTACCCGCCCGACGCGTGGCCCGGCGACGGCGAAGGCTCGGGGACGGCCTCCGGGACGTGCGCGGCCTCGCGCGCGAGATCGAACGAGGCTCGCGGCGGCGCGAGCAGCGCCTTCAGCTCGGTGCGCAGCGTTCGCACCGTCTCGTGCCGCTCTTCGCGCGTCTTCTTGAGCGCCTTCTGCACGATGGGCTCGAGGCGCGGGTCCACGTCGGGACGCAGGCTCGCGAGCGTGGGCGGTGGCATCGTGAGATGTCGATTGATCACGACGATCGGCTTGTCGGACAGGAACGGCACGGTGCCGGTCGCGAGCTCGAAGAGCATGACGCCGCACGCGTAGACGTCGGTGCGCGCGTCGAGCTCCTCGCCGCGACACTGCTCGGGCGACATGTACACGGGCGTCCCCGCGAAGCGCTCGTTCGTCGAGTCGCTCGTGCGGAGGAGCGCCAGACCGAAATCGCAGACCTTCACCTGCTCGAACGGACGGCCGTCGTCGTCCTGACGCATGACGAGCACGACGTTGTCGGGCTTCACGTCACGATGCACGATGCCGCGCGCGTGCGCCTGCCCGAGCCCCGCACAGACCTGCATCATCAGGTCGGCGATGCGCTTGCCGGACATGGGGCCCTCCGTACCGAGAGCCGTGCGTAGCGAGCGCCCCGCGACGAACTCCATGGACAAGTAGAGGAGCCCATCGGGCTCCTGTCCGAAGTCGTAGACGCGGACGAGGTTCGGGTGATCGAGACGGCTGGCCGCGAGCGCCTCGGCGTAGAAGCGGCGACAGAAGTCGACGTCGTGCTGGTACGACTCGTGGAGCACCTTCACGGCGACGGGGATGCGCAGCTCGCGGTGCGTTGCCTTGTAGACTGCACCCATCATCCCGGCGCCCACGAGGGACTCGATCTGCAGCTTGCCGCCCGCGAGCGTGCGACCGATCAGCGCGTCGCGCATCTCCGCGCTCTGGGGCGGAGGTTCGCCGGCGAGCTCCGCGCTGTGCTCCTGGCTCAGGTGGAGCTCCGCGGGCCGCCGCGCGGTGCCGGCGCGCGCGATCGTCGGCGTGTCGGTGCGCGCGAAGCCCACGCGCCCGGGCGTCGCGGGCTCGAGCGCGGGCTCGATCGTCACGTCGATGTGGCCGACGTGCTCGACGGTCGGCACGCGGAGCGATGCGGCGGCGTCGTCCGAGAGCAACGAGAGCCGGAGCGGGAATCCGTGCTCGGTCGGCGGCCCTGTCGGGTCGGCGATCAGGCGAAGCGGCTCCGGCGAGCCCGGCGTGTACACCTCGAGGAGGTGGCGCGACGTGTCGACGGGCGCGGACACGAGCGGCACCCAAGCCTCCTCGTTCTCGCGCGCTACCTCCTCGAGGAAATCACGAGCGGACTCCTCGACGAGGTCCGCGACGAGTACGGGAAAGAGATCCTCCACCGACCGATGACGGTTTCACCCCCGCCGCGAGGGGTCAAGGCGTGGCGCGCTCACTCGTCGTCGTCGACGACGTCGGCCTCGCGGAGCGGACGTCCTCGAGGTGCCATACGCGTGCGAGGCGCGCTCGGAACGTCGCCTCCGACGGCCACGGTCGGCAGCGCGTCGAGATCGATGAGGTCATCCGGTCGCACCGGCACGGGCCGCTCCGGCGGTGGCGCCGAGCTGTAGTACGGGCGCTCGGCGGTGGCCTCGGAGGCGTCGTTCCCGAACTCGCGGTCGAGCGCGCGCCGGAGGAAGAGGCGCCCGTCACCGACGCCCATGGCGAGACCGATCCGCCGGAGCTCGAACGCCATGGCGCTCGCGTTCGGATAGCGATCGGCGGGATCGATCTGCAGCGCGCGCCGCATGATGTGCAGGAGCGCCTCCGGGAGGTGCGGCTGGAACGACATCGGCTGCACGAAGCCGTCCCGCGCGAGCTGGACGGCCTCGGCGTTCTTCACGCCGGGGCCGAAGCGCGGGCCGACGAAGAGCTCGCGGAGGACGACACCGAACGAGAACACGTCGGAGCGCGCGTCGCCGGGTTCCCCTCGTGCGACTTCGGGAGCCATCGTCGCCGTGCGATGCGCGACGATACGGAGGTTCCTGATGCTCGACGCGGCGACCACGGCCATGGACGTCTCGAAATCCGCGACCTTCACCTCGCCTCGCCAGCCGAGCAGCACCTTGCGCGGCCCGAGCGCGAGATGGAGCATCCCGAGCTGCCGATCGCGATGATCGCATGCGGTGCGCGCACCGCTGAGCGCCTCGCCGACCTCGGTCGCGATGAACAGCGCGAGGTCGAGGGGCAGCCGCAGCGACTTCCTCGCGTAGCGCTCGAGGAGCATCTGCAGCGTCACGCCGTCGACGAGCTCGGTCACGAAGAACGGCTGGTTGTGGCGCTGCCCGAACTCGTAGAGCTCGACGACGTTCGGATGACGGACCGACGCCGCGCGGATCGCCGTGCGCGCAGCGAGGGCGTAGCCCCGCTCGGCGTCCTCGCTCGGGATGCTCCCGAACACCTTCACAGCGACGAGACGGCGCACTCCCGTCTTGCTCTCGAGGAGCCCGCGATGGACCGTCGACGAGCCGCCCTGGCCGAGCACCTCGAGGAGACGCACGCGTCGACCCTCCCCGATGTCGATGAGATCGGCCCGAGGGTGAAGCGCGGTCGGGACTGCCATGTAGCGGAGACCTGAGATGCAACGGCCGCACCGCGGTCCACAGGCCGCAAAAGCGGGATTTAATCCGAGCTCGACCGGCCGGTCGGATCCGTCCGGATCCATTCGGTGGATCCATGTACAGTTTCGAGGGCTTAGGCACCCATGTGCGCACCTGTGGGACTGATTTACGTGCTAAGAAAATCCAGATGCGAGCGGCCCCGTCACCGCGCCTGCACCTGTTCGTCTGCGCGAACCGGCGCGAGGGCTCGCCGCTCGGACCCGGATGCGGCGAGCGAGGGGACGCGCTCTACGACGCGCTGAAGGCGGAGGTCGCGGCGCGTCGCCAGCACGCCGAGGTCTGGGTGACGAAGACGCAATGCCTCGGGATATGTCCGAAGCGGGGCGCGACCGTCGCGCGTTATCCCGGCGACGCGCCGATCCTTTCCGACGTCGAGGTCACCGGCGCCAGCGCCCTGCTCGACGGCCCGCCGGCGAGCGCCTCGACGACGGAGACGATCTGGGACGCGATCGAACGCGAGCTCTCGGCGATCGAGGAGCTCCAGACTTCGAAGGTCCTCGAGCTCGCGCGCCGCTTGAAGCCCGGCCTCACGATGGAGGACGTGCAAAACCCGCACGACTTCCCCGAGCTCGACGATCCCGATTGGCACTACGCCGACGGCATTCTCACGGGCATGAAGAGCGTGACCACGGCGATGCGCGCGCTGCGGCGGCGGGCACGAAAGGACTGAGCCGATGGCGAAGAAACGCGACGCCGGCAAGAAGAAGAAGGACGACGATGCGGCGCTGCCGAAGTTCGGAGGCTTTCATCCGCTCGCCGGCGGTCTCGAGGGCTTCAAGGCGAAGCTCGACGCCGAGAAGAAGACCGAGGAAGACCGCCAGAAAGCCGCTGCCGCGAAGGGAAAACCGCTTCCTCCGCCGCCCCGCCCGGCGGCACGGCCCGAGCCCTCGCGCACTCCGCCGGCGAGGACGGCCACGAGCGATCTCGACGACGAGATGAGCTTCCATCGCATGATGTCCGGCGTGACGCCGCTCGACGGTGCGGCGAAGAACCGCGTTCCCGTCACGACCGAGGTGAAGCCCGGCGAGCAGCGGATGAAGGCCGCCGAGGTGAAGGCGAAGGCCGCCGTCGAGGCCGAACAAGCGCTGGCCCATCTGCATTCGATCGTCGACGACGCCGCGCGCTTCGAAGTCTCGGACGACGGGCAGCGCGTCGAAGGTCGACGCGTCGACGTACCCCCGGATCTCGTCCGCAGTCTCCGGCGAGGGATGCTCCCGGTCGACGGTCGGCTCGACCTGCACGGGCTCACGGCGCATCAGGCGCAGGACCGCCTCGTCGAGTTCTTGCGCACGATGCGCGCGCGGAACGAGCGTTGCGTGCTCGTGATCCACGGCAAGGGCGAGCGCGTCGCGGGCTCGGGCGTGCTCCGCGGGGAGATTGCCGCATGGCTCTCGCAGGGAAAGGCGCGCGAGCACGTCGCTGCCTTTGCGACGGCTCGTGACGACGACGGCGGCGAAGGCGCTGTCTACGTCGCACTCCGTCGTTGAGGTTGACGCGGTGCAGCGCTCGTTCCGGGTGGCCGGACGCGATTTCCGGGACTACTGTCGCGAAACCGATGGTCGACAAGGTTCAGAAGATCTGGCTCGACGGCGAGATGGTCGCCTGGGACGACGCCCAGGTTCACATCCTCACCCACTCGCTCCACTACGGCCTCGGGGCCTTCGAGGGCATCCGTGCCTACAAGCGCGCGAACGGGAAGACGTACGTCTTCAAGCTCCGCGAGCACGTCGATCGGCTCTTCGACACGTGCAAGATGACCCTCCTCGCGCCGAAGTTCACGCGCGAGCAGATCATGACCGCATGCGTCGAGACGCTGCGCGCGAACGCGATGCCGGAGGGCTACCTCCGCCCGATGATCTTCCTCGGTGAAGGGGCGATGGGCATCTACGCGCCGAACAACCCGGTGCGCAGCACGGTCATCGCCTGGAAGTGGGGCGCGTACCTCGGCGACGAAGCGCTCAAGAGCGGCATCCGCTGCAAGATCAGCTCGTTCGCCCGGCACCACATCAACGTCAGCCTCGCGAAGGCGAAGATGATGGGCCAGTACACGAACAGCGTGCTCGCGAAGCGCGAGGCGAAGTTCGGCGGCTACGACGAGGCCATCCTGCTCGACGCGAACGGCTTCGTGAGCGAAGGCTCCGGCGAGAACATCTTCATCGTGAAGCGCGGCGTGCTTCACACGCCGGATCTGTCGTCGTCGATCCTCGAAGGAATCACGCGCGACACGATCATCTCGCTCGCACGCGAGATGGGCCTCGAGGTCCGCGAAGGGCGCATCACGCGCGACCAGCTCTGGCTCGCTGACGAGTGCTTTTTCACCGGCACCGCCGCCGAGATCACGCCCGTGCGCGAGGTCGACAACCGGCCGATCGGCGACGGCGCCGTCGGTCCCGTCACGAAGAAGCTGCAGGACCGCTTCTTCGACGTCGTCCGCGGCAGCGACACGACGCACAGCGAGTGGCTCACGCCGGTCTGACCGCGCCCGCCGCGCCCGCGACGTTCGCTTCGCCCTAGAAGTGGCCGCTGCTGCCGCCGGGGAAGTAGCTCGTGTCCTTGCACCCGCCCACGCCTGCTTGCGGCGGGTCCTGGATGGACTTGCATTCCGCGCCGCTGCCGCAGCCGTCCATCCCGATCGTGCAGAGGTTCTCGGCGCCGCTCGGGCACCGGCCCTGACACGACGAGCCTTCGTCCTTGCGGTAGCAGCAGTCGTCGCCGAGCGGGCAGTTCCGATACGACGTGCAGAGGAGCGCGGGGCCCGCGGGCGCTGCGTCCGCTGCCGGACCACCGTCCGGGCTCGGCAACGACGGGCAGCCGCCGGCTTCGAGACCGACGCACGAGAACATCGCGCCGACCTGACAGCAGGCCTGCTCGCCGGCGAAGCACTTCGTGTCGCCGCACGGAAAGCTGAGGACACGGTCTTCGGGCGGCTCTGGGGCCTCGGCGGCATCGACGCTCGCGTCGGCGATGGGCTTCGGTGACGAGCCGCTGCTCCCGAAGCTGCCACACGCGATCGCGAGCGCTGCGCCTGCCGCGGCCACGGCGATCGCCGCGATCGGTCTGCCCCGGCCCCCCATCGCTCTGATGCTAGCACCACGCACCCGCGTCTTTGCTTCGTCTCCGTTGCGCCAATAGCGCAATTCTCCGCCCGAGCTGTGACAGCATGCTGCCCGCCGAGGCTTTCACCCGGAGGAGCGACCATGTTCGAGCACACCCGACGACTCTCGCCGAAGTATGCCTGGCTGACGGCGTTCCTCGCCTTCCTCACGATCCTGATCGCCTGCGGATCGGACGCGGCGAAGAACGGCTTCGACGACACGCCCGATCCCGGCGCCGGCGGCGGTGACGACGGAGGCGGCATCCTCGGCAACGGCCAGCAGACGCTGACCTCGCTGACGATCGATCCGCCGACCGCCGCGCTCACCGTCGAGAACGGCGGGCCCGCGCAGACGAAGCAGTTCAAGGCCATCGCGCACTACGCCGACAACTCCACCCAGGAGCTGACCGGAGGCGTGACGTGGACGGCGACGAACCTCCAGGTCGGCAACATCGGCTCGACCGGCATCTACACGACGAGCGGCAGCATCGGCGGCGCGGTCACGCTCACCGGCGCGTTCAAGGGCCAGAAGGCCACGGCCACGCTCGGCGTGAAGCTCCACATCCTCGAGAACAAGGCGAACGCGACGCCCGCAATCATCGCGGCGCTCAAGGGCGCGACGACGAAGGACGCCACCGTCCAGTGGGCCTACCCGTACGACGGCACCGTGTTCCCGCGCGGCCTCGGCAGCCCGAAGCTGATGTGGAACAACGGCGCGGTCGCCGACGTGTATTACGTGCATGTTACAAGCAGCACGTTCGAGCTCGAGTCGTTCACGACCGTGCCGCCGCCGTCGCGCTACGCGTTCGCAGCCGCCACGTGGCAGAAGTTCGTCGATTCCACGTCGGGCGCCGCAGACCTCGCGGTCGCGCGCTGGGGCGGCACCGCCGCCACGCTCGCGATCCAGCACAAGTGGACGATCGCGCCGGCCTCGATGCGCGGCACGATCTACTACTGGGCGAACAACGTCGGGCGCGTGATGCGCATCAAGCCAGGCGCGACGGCGCCGGACGACTTCAGCGCGGGCACGTTCGGCGCGCTGCCGGACGGCGGCTGCACGATGACGTGCCACACCGTCTCTGCCGACGGCTCGACGCTCGTGAGCGGCGGCGACACGCTCGGCGGCTCGTACGACCTCCTCAAGAACAAGCCGATCCACGACATGGGCGGCACGCCGGGCAGCGCGCAGAAGCGCACGTGGTCGAACGCGGCGCTTTCGCCGAACGGCAAGTACCTCGTGCAGAACGGGCTCGCGTCTCTCCCGGGACCCCCGGGCGCGGACACCGGACTCTGGAGCACGGCGAACGGCGCGCGCGTGGCGGGCAGCGGTCTCGACGCGGCGCATCTCTCGATGCCGAGCTTCGCGCCGGACGGATCGAAGATCGCGTACGTCGGCATCACCGGCGCCGAGGCCAATGCGCTCAGCGTATGGGGCTTCGATCTCGCCGGTGCCAAGGTGCTCGGCGCGCCGACGAAGCTCGTCGACAAGGGCGCCGGCCAGGCGATCGCGTGGCCGAGCATGACGCCCGACGCGAAGTGGGCGATCTACCATCGCGGTCCGGCCGACACGCGCGAGGGTCTCGCGGATCTCTTCTTCGCGAGCACCGTCACGCCGAACCAGGAAGTGCGCCTCGCGAAGCTGAACGGCGACGGCTATCCGTTCGCGGCACCGGCGGGCCGCGACCTCTCGTACAACTACGAGCCGACGTTCGCGCCCGTTCCGTCGGGCGGGTACTTCTGGGTCGTGTTCACGAGCCGCCGCACCTACGGCAACCAGCGCCTCGAAGGCAAGGACGCGGTCAAGCTGCTCTGGGTCGCAGCGATCGATCTCAACCCGGTCGCGGGAAAGGACCCGAGCCACGCGCCGTTCCTCCTTCCGGGACAGGACGAGAGCTCGGTCAACATGCGCGGCTTCTGGGCGCTCGATCCGTGCAAGGGTGACGGCGTGGGCTGCGCGTCCGGCACCGAGTGCTGCGGCGGCTTCTGCGACGGCACGGGCGGCGACGGCGGCCTCGTATGCAAGAGCGCCGGCACGTGCGCCATGGACGGCGACCACTGCAACGCAACCGCCGACTGCTGCAATGCCGCGAGCGGCACCACGTGCATCAACCACGTGTGCGCCGAACCCGGCCCGAAGTGATCCCCAGCCCCCCGACCCCGGTTCGTTTTACGAACCTGGGTCAGGGGCGAACGACAGGGGGACTTGGATTTTCACCGCGCTCGCGGCGCCGTCGTGGAAGCGCACGCTCTTGAGGACGCGCGCGAAGCACTTCACCTCGTCTTCGCCCAGGCCTTCGCGGTGCGCTTCGAAGACGTGGGAGGCCATGCCGTTCTGGCCGACCTCGAGCACGAGCGTGACGCGGCCGGCGAGCGACGGGGCCTTCGCGAGCGCCTGTTCGTAGCACGCGCGCAAGCGCGTGCGCTCGGCGACGACCACCTTGCGGATGCGCTCGGCGAGCTCGGCCTCGGCGTCCGCGGGTGAGGTTTGCGCCGCCGGCGCGCTGACCGAGCTCGCCGGCGGTCGCGCTTCACAGGCGAACAGGAGCACGAAGGCCGCCACGACGCGCCGGACCATGCGTCAACGATCCCACAACTCGGACTCTCACCGCTATCCTCCGCCCGTGCGTCGCGCACTTCCGTTCCTCACGCTCGCGCTCGCGCTGTTGGGCTGCGGCGATCCCGCGCCCGCGCCTTCGCCGCGAACGCCCGTCGAAGCGAACGCGCCGCCCGCGCCGCGCTTCGCGACCGACGAAGCCGCGTGGGGGCGCTATCACTCGAAGCGCTTTCTCCTCTCCTTCCCTCTTCCGGACGGGAAGTCCTGGCGCATCGACGATCACTCGCGGCCTTCGCTCTTCGCCGCGCACGAGCCGACCGCGTCGAAGGTGTACGTGCTCACGACGCAAGAGGACGACCTCGTGAACCGCCAGAAGTGCGAGGCCCGCGCCCGCGCTCTCGGCTGGGTCGAATCGAAGACGCTCACGACCGTCGACGATCAGACGACCATCGGCCCCGAGGCCTACGACTCGCGCATCTGGGTCGCGCTCGACGCCGCCAAGCCCGGCGGCGCGCTCGAGGGACACGTGTACCTCTTCGGCGCGTTCGTACGCCGCTGTCTCCTCGTGCACGTCTCGACGAAGGTCGCTTCCGCGAAGGACGAGGACGTCCTCTCCGAGCGCCTCGCGCTCGCGCGAGCGCGCATCGTGCGCGGTCTCACGATCGATCCGCCGCGCATCACCGACGACGCGACTGTGCCTCGGGACAAGCCCGAGATCCGTCGCTGACGTCCGTCAGAACGCGCCGGTCACGCCGACGCTCGCCTCGGTCGGGCCGACCGCGGGGACGATGCGCGCCGTCATGCGCGTGCTCGGCGCCGCTCCGCGCGTCGTCGAGCTGGGCGCCATCATGTAGATCACGGTGCCGAGCGCGAGCACGCCCGTCCCCGCCGCGACGCTCACGATGCTCGTCGTCATCGACGTCTTCGCGCGCCCGTTCGCGTCGTCGGCGTCGGCCTTCGAAGCCGCCGAGCACGGCGTCGTCGTGCATGCGCGACGGCCCTCGGCGGACTCGCTGAGCGCCTTGCCGCCGAAGTATGCGCCGGCCCCGAGGCCGACCACGCCCGCGCCGATCAGCGTGAGGCCGATCGCGCGTTGCGCACCGCCGCGGCTCTGCTCGACGACCGGCGCGAGCGGCGCAGGCGTCGTCGATGCCGCCCGTGCGGGCTCCAGCTTGACGACCGCCGCGACGGGCGAGCGTGCGTCTTCGAGCTTGTCGATCACGATCTCGACGGTGCCCGCTCCTGCGAGTCGCACGACGTAGCTGCGCGCGACCTTGCCCTTCGCGGACACGTCGACACGATGCTCACCGGGATCGACGGCGACGGGCGTGCCCCAGAGCTTCGCCTCGAGAGGCTCGCCGTCGCACTTCACGTCGTAGTCCGCGGCGGTGTCCTCGGCATGCGGGACGCGCACGACGACGCGCGCGAGCAGCGGCTCCATCGCTTTCGCGCGCTTCTGCGCCGCGCTCGCGAGATCGTTACGTCCGACGCGCGCGCCGAGCGCAGCCGCCTCGACGAGCTCGTTCCACGCCGTCGCCGTCTTGCCTTGGCCCTCGTGACAGAGCGCGAGCGCGAGCAGCGTTCCTGCGCCGGGATCTTCCTTCTGGCTCTCGGCGAGCTTCGGGCATGCCTCGTCGTAGCGCTTCGCGTCGAGCAGCGTGCGCCCTTCGCGGAAGAGCGAATCGGCGTGCGCCTTCGCAGCACCGTCGGCGCGCGCGACGCTCGGCAGCGCGAGGAACGACGCGAGGACGAGCGCACCACACGCAACGCGCTTAGCGGCGGTCATCGAGAAAGCGGCGGAGGTCATCGTCGGAGGCCTTGGGCTGGGGTTGCATCGGAGCGGAAGCAGATTGAACGATCGGATCGGCGGGCGGCGCGGGCGCCTCCGGCGTGGCGCCCTGCGCGACCTTCGAGCCACGCGGACGCCGGCTCGGCGGCGCGACATGCGTGGCCGGCAGATCGGAGACCGAGAGCGTGGGCATCGAAGGCGAAGGCGCAGGCTGCGCGACGGACGCGGATGTCGCGACCTTCACCTCGGGCGCGGGTAGCGGCTCGGCGGCAACGGGCGCAGGCGCCTGCGCGGCGGCGACGGGAGCGACAGGAGCGATCGCCGATGCGCGTCGCATCGCGAACGCGCCCGCGACCACACCGAGAGCGATGCACGCCGCCGCGACCAGCGCGGTCGATCGCCACGAGCGTGACGGCGGTGCGGTGCGCGAGGACGTCGCGTTCGGCGCGATCGTGACCGCGACCGCGGGCGGCAGGAGCGAACGCGTGACGACGACCGGCACGGGCGTCTTGTCGGGCGCGGGCACGGGGGACGCGTTCGCCTGCGGCGCGACCTGCGGCGTGCTCGGCGCGGCTTCCTTCACGAGCTGCTCGAGGACGAGCGCATCGTACGGCCCCGTATCGACGACGAGCAGCGAAGGACGCTTGTCGAAGACGGGACGCGACCCGAACACCCCGAGCGTCGCGGCCACGGAGGCTGCCGTTGCGGGACGCTGCGCGGGATCCTTCGCGAGACACGCATCGACGAGCTCGGCGAGACCGTCCGGCACCCCGGCGAGGAGCGCCGGCTCGTCGCCTGCGGCGGTGACATCCATCTTCGACGGCGACTCGGCTCCGAACGGCGTCGCACCGGCGAGCATCGTATAGAGGAGGACACCGACGCCCCACACGTCTGCGCGTGCGTCGATCTCGCGGCCGGCAACGAGAAGCTCCGGAGCGCGAAGCGCGACCTGTGCGAACGAGCGGTTCTCGAGCGAGAGCAGCCCGAGCGCGCGCGACGTGCCGAGCCCGGCGACCTTCACGTTCGTCGGACCCTCGAGCCCCCAGTCGAGACGCACCATCGTCGGATCGAGCTCACCGTGCACGAGCCCGAGCGCATGTGCGCTCTCGAGCGCTTCACACACGGCGACCGCCACATCGACGGCCTGCTCGGTCGGGAGCGAGCCGACCTGATGGAGCAGCTCCGCGAGCGTCTTGCCGGAGGAAGGCTCGCGCACGACGAACGGATGTCCGTCGTCGGTGATGCCGACATGCAGCACGCGATCGGCGTGACGGCTCTGCACCGCCGCAGCCTTGCGCGCGTCGGCGAGGAGCTGCAGATGTACGCCCTCGATGGCGTCGTCCATCGCGAGGAGCACCTGCACCTCGACACGGGTGCTCGTGCTCGTGTGGAGCGCGGCAAGATGAGCGCAGGCACGGTCCGCTCGGAGCAGCGAGAGCGCGCGATAACGCCCGGCGAGCATGTCTCCCGCACGCAGCGAGAGACCGGGTATCAACCGTGCGCGGGAGGACGGCCGAGGAGGAATCGACAGCAGCATGGGTGGGGTATGATCAGGTAGCATACGTAGGTAAGTGTGCGAGCCACCCCAGCCGATTTTTCCTTGGTCATCGGAATCATGAAGATCTGCGAGGCCCTACGATGACCGACGCCGAGCTCGTCGCGTTCCTCACGTGGGCGACAGACCGCCTCCGGATCCGCTGGACCGGCCTGAAAGCGTTCCGTGGAACGGTCCGGAAGCGCCTCCACAAGCGCCTCGCCGAGCTCGGGATCGGCGATCTCGAGACCTATCGCGCGCGCGTCGAGAGCGACCCGCTCGAAGAAGAACGCCTCGCCGCGATGTGCCGGATCCCCATCTCGCGCCTCTATCGCGATCGCGCCGTGTTCGATCGCCTCGCGACGGACATCCTCCCCGAGCGCGCACGCGTCGCCGCGACCGAGGGCCGAAGCACAGTCCGCGTGTGGAGCGCGGGCTGCGCCTCGGGAGAAGAGCCGCACAGCGTCGCGATGGTGTGGCACGTCGACGTCGCGCCTCGCCTTCCTCCGCCGGGCCATCCGGAGATCGCGCTCGAGATCGTCGCGACCGATGCGGACGAAGGCATGCTCGAGCGCGCGCGCCGCGGAGCGTACGGCGCCGGAAGCGTGCGCGAGCTGCCGGACCACCTGCGCGACGCCGCGCTCCGCCACGAAGGCTCGCAGTTCGTCGTGCGCGACGAGCTCCGGGCGGGCATCACGTTCCACCAGCAGGACATCCGCCGCGAGATGCCGGACGGGCCCTTCGACGTCGTGCTCTGCCGCAACATGCTCCTCACGTACGTCGACGAGCGAGAGCACGTCCCGCTGCTCTCGCAGATCGTGGCGCGCCTTCGTCCCGGCGGCGTGCTCGTGGTCGGTCGTCGCGAGACGATGCCGCCGGCGCTGTCCACGCTGCATCTCGAGCCGCTCGATCCCTCGCTGCCGGGCGTGTACCGCGCCTCCGGAGGCGCGATAGACTGAGCAACGTGGGGACCGAGCTCCAAGAGCGCCTCCGCGAGGCACGCGCGTTCGACGCGCGCGAGGTCGCCGAGGCCAAGATCGGCCGCCTGACGCGGTGGTTCGACGAGCAGCGCCTCGATGCGGCGGTCGTCGGTGTGAGCGGCGGGGTCGACTCCGCGCTCGTGCTCGCGCTGCTCCACGCGGCTTCGAAGGCGCCGGGCTCGAAGCTCCGTCGCGTCGTCGCGCTGCTCCTCCCGATCGGCGGCCCTGGAGCGACGGGCCAGGCCGAGGCCAGCGCGCGCGGACGACGCGTCGCCGACGCGCTCGGCGCGGAAGTCTGGGAAGCGCCGCTCACCGGCGGTCTCGCCGCGATCGTCGCGTCGCTCTCGAAGGCGTCTTCGCTCGCGTTCGATGCGTGGGCCGAGGGACAGTGCCTCAGCGTCGTGCGCACGCCCGCGCTCTACGGCGCCGCTGCGCTGCTCCAGGCACACGGATATCGTTCCGTCGTCGTGGGCACGACGAACCGCGACGAGGGTGCGTATCTCGGGTTCTTCGGAAAGGCGTCCGACGGGATGGTCGACCTGCAGCCCATCTCCGATCTCCACAAGTCCGAGGTGCGCGCGCTCGCGCGTCATCTCGGCGTGCCCGACGAGATCGTCACGGCCGTCCCGGCGGGCGACGTGCACGACGGGCGCGTCGACGAGGAGATGATCGGCGCGTCGTACGACGAGGTCGAGACGGTGCTCCGGCTCCGCGAGCTCGAACGCGACGTCTCGCACGCGTCGATCGAGCGACAGCACGCGAAGAATCGACACAAGTACGTCGCCGGCGATCCCGCGGTGCACCTCGACGTGATGCCGCGTGGGGTGCCCGGCGGGTGGCGCGACGAGGTGCTGTCGGGGCGGGAGGAGCGGCGACCGGGCGCAGGGGCGATTCCGGGGGCGTGGGATCCGCCGGAGATACGGCTCGATCCGGTGGGCGACATTCCAACGTGGGAGCGGCTCGGGATTACGGGCACGGGCACGGGCACGGGCACGGGGGATGCGCTCGTGTTGCGGGTGACGCGAGCGATCACGCACGGCGATTGTCGGCGACTGAGAGAGGCGATGGACTCCTTCGCGCACGCCGAGCCCGTCGGCGTGACCGGGGTCCGCGAGGCACACGACGCCTACGGGATCGGATCGGTGCGCGCGACGGCCTGGTCGCCCGAGCTCGCGCGCGCGCTGGGGAAGCGGCTTCGGCCTGCGCTCCCGTCCGTGCGCTTCCTCGACGACTTCACGCCGACGGACCGCTTCGGACATCGCACGTACCGCCTCGTCGGGCTGTCGCCGTTGCTCCGCTTCATGCGCTACGAGCCGGGCGGACGTCATCTCTGTCACTACGACGCCGGATTCGACTACGGCGACGGACGGCGCACGCTGCTCTCGGCCGTCTTCTATCTCACCGATGCGCCCGACAGCGGGGCCACGCGCTTCGTGCGCGACGGTCAGGATTCGCTGCCCGTGCGCGAGCGCGACTTCTCCGACTGGAGCCGCGACACGCGCGACGACGAGGTGGTGCTATGCGTGCATCCTGCACGCGGTGACGTCCTCGTCTTCGACCATCGCCTCTGCCACGACGTCCAGCGCTGGGACGGCCCCGGCGCGCGCGTGATCATCCGCGCCGACGTCGTGTACGAGGCCGTGCCCGACGGACGATCCTGATGCACTGGAAGATCCGGCGCGATCCGTACCTCGCCACGCTCGCCGAGCGCAGCGGCGACGACGCGGTGTTCGCTGCGGGCTTCTTCCTCGACGAGGACGACGTGGACAGCCCGCTCGACGACGTCGACTGGCATTGCACGCCCGTCCCGGAGCATCGACCGGCCGAGCGTCCGGTCGTGCTCCTCTCCACCGGCGGCTTCTGTCCACCGCACGCGGGTCACCTCGCGATGATGGCGCGTGCGCGCGTAGCCGCCGAGAAGGCCGGCTTCACGGTGCTCGGCGGGTATCTCTCACCCGGCCACGACGCGTACCTCACGATGAAGTGCGGGCCCGCCGCGATCCCCGCGTCCGTGCGCCTCCGCATGTGCGCCGAAGCGATCGCGCGCGACCAAAGCGATTGGCTGCTCGTCGATCCATGGGAGGCGCTCCACCGGCGCGTGTCCGTGAACTACACGGACGTGACGGCGCGTCTCCGCGCGTATCTCCGCGCGCATCTCGATCCGCGCATCGAGGTGCTCTACGTGTGCGGCGGCGACAACGCGCGCTTCGGTCGCGCGTTCGTCGACGAGGGCGGCTGCGTCATCGTCGGCCGGCGCGGCGCCGAGGCGGAGCTCGCTTCATGGCGGCGCGAGCTCGACGGATGCGCGCGCATCTTGTGGAGCGAGGGCGACCATCCGGCCTCGTCGAGGGCCGTTCGCGCCGCGAGGTGGAGCGACGAAACGAAGAAGCGCCTCGTCCTGCGGATCGAGGACGCGCGCGCGGTGCATACGCTCGGCATCACGACGCTCCCCGCATTCCAGGACGCGCTCGCGTCGCTGCTCGGCGAGCATGCCGCGGTTCGGCGGATCGGGCTCGACGCGTCTCCTCCTGCCGACGACGCGCTCAGCCTCGATGCCATGGTGCCCGCGCGGCACAACCTCGCCGTGAGCCGGCTGTACGCGCTCGGTGGATACCGGGCGCTCGCGCACGTCGCCCGGCCCGGGGCCCCGCCGCTCGCCGAGCAGCTCGCGGCGATCCCTCCGCGCACGTACACGCTGCACGACGACGATCGCATGACCGGCGGAACGCTCGCCGCGGTCCGCGCGATGCTCCCTCCGCACGTGCGCATCGCAGGCACACGGCTCGCGATCGCCCACGAAGACGACGAGGAGGTGGTCGACAGCCGTGACTTCCTGCTCGGCGCGGACGAAGGCGGCCTGGTCGTCGCGCTGCCCGATCGCCGCCTCGGACGCGCGCCGTACGTCCTGCCGTACGTCGATCCGGCGGTGCGGTGCTGCGTGCCTCCGCAGCATGTCCGCGAATTCTCGGTGAGGGTCTGGGCGCTCAACGAGCGCACGTTCGCCGGCACCGGGCTCTGCGTCCGCGATCTCCCCGCCGCGACGCGCGCCACGTTCCGCTTCCTCGGCGAGGAGCGCCTCCTCGAGGACGTCTGCCGGTGGCACGTCGAGCGGCTCGAACGGCTCCGGCCACCCGGCGCTCGCCCCTGATCCGAGCGCGACAGCGTCTCGCCCGACCGCTACCATCCCGCCTTCGATGAACGCGCCGCTCGACACTGACGTCGCGATCGAGACGCCCGAGCACATCGTCTTCCACTATCGCCTCGCCGGGCCCGCGCGTCGCGGTCTCGCGTACGTGATCGACCTCGTCCTCGTCTACGGCATCGTGCTCGTCCTCGTCATCCTCGTCGTGATGGCGTTCTTCTCCGGCACGACCAGCGGCGATCTCGGCTCCGGTGCGAAGGCCTTCAGCGGCCTCGTGCTCCTCGCGTTGTTCGCGGCGCAGTGGGTCTGGTTCGTGGTCTGGGAAGCGACGCGCGGTCAGTCGCCGGGGAAGAAGTGGACGGGCGTCCGCGTCCTCGCCGAGAACGGCCGCCCGATCGGGTGGCGCGCCGCGGCGCTCCGCAACCTGCTCCGTGCCGCGGACGCACTTCCGACCGGCTACCTCGTCGGGCTCGCGTCGATGTCGATGTCGTCGCGCTTCCAGCGCCTCGGCGATCTCGCGGCCGGCACGATCGTCGTCGTGCCCGAGCGCGTGTCGGCGGCCACGCCGATCGAGCTCTCCCCGCCCGCGAAGCCGAAGGAGCTCGCGACGCTTCCCGACGACGTCTCGCTCGACGCCGACGAGCGGGAAGCCATCGAGCTGTTCCTGCGGCGCCGGCACACGCTCGGACACGCGCGCGAGCTCGAGCTCGCGCGCATGATCGCTCAGCCCATCGCTGCCCGCTTCGGCTTCCGTCACGACGATCCCTCACGGCTGCTCGCCATCCTCTACGATCGTGCCGTCAACGCAGGACGCACCGAGGCGCCGCCCTCGTCGTGGCGTCCTCGCGCGCGCGAGCGCGATCGTAACGGGCCCAGGAAGGAAGGAGCGCCGCCGCGATGGCCATAGCCTCTGCCCTCACCGAGAAGGCGTTCGCGGATCGCCGGCGCAAGAGCTGGGACGAGCTCGATTCGCTGTCGCGCAAGACGTCGGCGCGTGGGCTCCGCACGCTCGAGGCGACCGACGTCGTCGCGCTGCCGTCGCTCTATCGAGACGTGTGCGCCGATCTCGCGGCGGCGGAGGCGGCTCGGTACAGCGCGCCGCTCGTCGCGTACCTGCGTGGCCTCGCTGCGTCGGCGCACACGATCCTGTATGGACCGCACGCGCGAGCGCGCGGCGAAGGCGGAGAGATCCGCCTGAAGCACGCATGGCTCGTGGCGTTCCCGCGCGCCGTGCGCACGCGCTGGCGCGCCATGTCGCTCGCGGCAGCGCTCTTCTTCATCCCGCTCGCGATCGGCGTCGTCCTCACGCTGCGCGATCCGTCGTTCGCCTTCCGCGTCGCTCCGGAGTCGATGCTGAGGCCCCTGACGGAGGCCTACGCCAAGGGCTTCGACGCAGGCCGCGATGGCGGCGAGGGCACGATGATGGCGGGCTACTACGTCTACAACAACGTCGGCATCGCGCTGCGTTGCTTCGCGCTCGGGATCTTCGGCGGCATCGGGTCGGCGTTCTATCTCGTGCAGAACGGGCTCTCGATCGGCGCGATCCTCGGCTACGTCGCTTCGCAGGGCGCAGGCGCGAACATCGGCACGTTCATCGTCGGCCATGGATCGCTCGAGCTCGGCGCGATCGTCCTCGCGGGCGGGGCCGGCCTGTCGATGGGGTGGTCGGTGATCGCGCCTGGTGAGCAGACGCGGCTCGCGTCGCTGCAGCGCACCGCGCGCGAGATCCTCGTCATCGTCGCGGGCGCCTCCGTCATGCTCCTCATGGCGGCAGGCATCGAGGCGTTCTGGTCGGCGTCGAGCACGCCGCGCGTCATCAAGCTCGGCATCGGCGGGACGCTGTTCGTGCTCGTGGTCGCGTACATCCTGTTCGCGGGGCGTGACGACCACGACGAGGCCAAATCATGAGCCTCGACGTCCTCCGCGCGCGGGTTGCGTTTCGCGATCGCGCGTTCATCGACGTGATGGATCTCGCGCTGCGGTTCCTTGCCGTGCACTGGAAGCTCTACGCGAGGGTCGCGTGCATCGTCCTCGTGCCGTGCATCGCGCTGACGGCCCTTGCGGCGTGGGCCTGGGACTGGACAGCGGCGTGGCTCATGGCGGTGATCCTGTCGGTCGTCGCGCAGGTTCCGTTCACGGTGCTCGCCTCGCGCCTCGTGTTCCAGGAGAAGGTCTCGGCGCGTGCCGTCGTGCGCGCGGCGCTCCGCGAGATCCCGCGCATCCTCGTGATGCGCCTGGGCTGGGCGGCGCTCGTGTCGTTCGCGACGCTCATCTTCGTCGCGCCCGGCGCGTGGGTCGCGTCGATCTTCCTCTTCGTCGACGAGGTGATGATCCTCGAGCGGTCACGCATCGGGCCGGCCTTCGGGCGTTCGCAGCGCATCGCGGCGAGCGCGACCGGCGAAGCGCTGACCGGCGTCTTGATGGTGGTGGTCGTGCCGCTCGCGGCGATCTTCCTCGCCGACGTCGGCGGCCGCGCGTTCATCGGCGAGGTCCTGCAGTTCCGCGCGCCCGCGCCTGCGTGGACGGCCGGAGGCAGCGTGCTCGCGATCGCCGGCTTCTTCGCGATCATCCCGTACGTCGCGACCGCGCGCTTCTTCCTCTACCTCAACGTGCGTACGCGCGCCGAAGGCTGGGACATCCAGACTCGCTTCGCGGCGATCGCCGCGCGCGCCGAGCAGCAGGAGGCGGCATGAGGCTCGTGCTCGCCGGCGCGCTCGCTCTCTCGGCGGCTCTCTCTTCGCGCGTCGCCGTCGCGCAGCCGCTCGGCTCGATCGGTTCGCTCGGCGCGCCCGAGCATGTCGAGAGCGCGCGTCGCGAGGGCAAGTACACGTTCTGCTCGAGCCCGCGCCGGCCGCTCACCTCGAAGCAGCGCGACCTGTGTCCGCTCGCCTCCGACGTGACCGGATGCGAGGGCTTCGCGAAGGCTTGCCTGACCGCCGCGGACGGTTCGACCGCGGACGGCGACAGCGAAGCGAGGACCTCGAAGGGGCAGAAGAACGACGGCGCGAGCGACGGCTCCTCGTCCCGCCAGATCACCGGCGCGCTCGGCGCGTTCGCGCAGGCGCTGATCTGGCTGTTCCTCGCGGTCGTCATCATCGCGATCGCCGTTCCCCTCGTCCGCGCGCTCTTGCGCGCACGCCGGAACAAGGAGCTCGCCGATCGACCGGAGCGCGCGACGAACGTCGCGGTGGCCGTGGATCGTCCGCCGCCGCCTCGCGCCGAAGAGATCTCCGACGCCGAAGCGGCGCTGCGCGAAGCCGACGAGGCCGCGCGCCGCGGCGAGCTCTCGCGTGCGCTCGGCCTCTATCTCGCCGCGTCGCTGTCCGCGCTGGATCGTCGTGGCGCGATCCGCCTCGCGCGTCATCGGACGAACGGCGAGTACGTGCGCTCGTGCGCGGAGGACGCTGCGCGAAAGCCCCTGCGCGAGATCGTGCGCGAGGTCGATCGCGTCGAGTTCGGCAAGCTCACGCCGACCGGCGACGCGGTCGCGAACGTCGCGGCGCGCGCGACGGCGGTCGTCCGCGCGACGAACGCGATGACCGCGGCGCTCGTAATCTCGCTGCTCGCCCTCACGCTTCTCGGATGCGGCGCCTCCGGAGATCGTCGAAGAGGAGGCACCGTCGACGATCCCGCGGGCGACGAGCTCCCGATGGACGTCCTTCGACGCAGCGGCATCGACGCCGCTTACCTCTCCACGTCGCTCGCGGCGCTTCCCGTGCCGGGCCCCGACGAGGTCGCCCCGGTCGTCGTCGTCGACGCCACGCGCGTCCTCATCGAGGAGGAGTCCGCGGCGCATCTCTTGCGCTGGGTCGATGCCGGCGGCGTGCTCGTCCTCTTCGGTTCGCCCGGTTCGTGGCCGCACGAGCTCGCCGCGACCGAGGGCACGGCGACGAACGACCACGTCGACGTCGTCACGAGCGAGGTGTTCGCGCGCGGCGCACGCGTCGGCAACGCACGCGCGCTCGTGTGGCCGGACAGCGATCCCATCGCGTTCGCCGGCAAGAGCGCCTACGCCGCGCATCGTCCGCACGGCAAGGGCATGATCCTCGGCGTCGCGGGGCACGAGCTCTTCACGAACGTCGGCGTCGCGAGGCCCGACAACGCCGGCGTGTTCGTCGCGCTGCTCGACGTCGCGATGTCCGATCGACGGCTCACGAGCGTCGTGCGCGGCGTGTCGAGCGCGGCCGTTCCCTCGGTGCGCGTCGCCCGTGCCGAGGACGGCATCCCACCGCCGAGCAACCCGTTCTCCGCGCTCGTCCAGGCCGGTCTCGGGAAGGGCTCGTGGCATGCGCTCGCCGCCGCGATCGTCCTCTTCCTCGCGTACGGGATCCGTCAAGCGCGTCCGAGGCCGGCGCCTGCTCCCGCACGACGCGCCTTCGCCGAGCACGTCGAGGCGACCGGCGCCTTCTACGGACGCGCGCACGCGCACGGACATGCGCTCGCATCGTACGGGCGCTACGCGGAGATGCGCCTCCGCGAGCGTGTCCCGCGCGGCGCCGATCCCGTGCAGTTCCTCGCGACGCGCGCAAAGGTCCCCCGCGACGACGCCGCTCGCGTATGGAAGCGCGCCACCGAAGCGAGCGCCGACGAGGCTCCGCGCGGCGACGAGCTCACGACCATCCGCGACCTCGGCGCGATGCTCGCGAAGGCGCTAGAAACAGGCTAGCCGAGGCTTCTCACGAGCTCGCGCGCCTCGATGATGTTGTCCTCGATGCTGCAGTAGGTCCAGCCGCCGTAGCGACCGATCGAGTACACGCCGCGGGCGCGGAGCTCCGCGGAAATGCGCGCGTGCTCGGAGAGCGAGCGCTGCGTGATGTGCACGTACGCGGGATCCATCACGACGGAGTGCTCGGCCACGAGCCGATGGTCCGTGATGACGCCCACGCGCTTCAGATCGGCGAGGACCTGCTCGCGCATCGCGCCAGCGTCCACGACCGCGCCCTTCGCGTAGCCGATCTCGACGTAGAGGCTGAGGCGATCGGCGTCGAAGATGTTGTCGTAGAAGCCGACCCGATAAAACGACGTGTTGGGATCCGGGTAATAGACCCAGTGGACGTCCCTCCGCCCCTTCTTGTCGAAGCCGAGGTTGAAGACGAGCACCTTGTTCCACGAGAAGATCGCGTCGTCGTGGGGCACGCGCGCCATCGCGAGCAGGCGATTGAACGGCGCGGACGACACGAACCGCTCGAAGGCGAGCTCGCGCTTCGAGGTCGTCGCGATCTTGCGCTCGAGATCGATGCTCAGCACCGGCTCGTTGGTCTGGATCGCCCCCGCGGGAACGGCGCTGGCGATCGCGTTCACGTACTCGATGGCGCCGCCGGCCGGATACGTGAACGTCGCGTTGTAGGTCGCGTTGTCGGCGACCTTCATGTTGCGGATGATGTCGGTGAGGTTCGCGTGGGGGAAGAAGCGCCCCATCGCGTCCTTGTCGAGCGTGCCGAGGTCGGTGGCGTAGAGCTTCTCGTTGTAGGGGATGAGGAACTTCTCGGCGATCGATCGGCCGAAGCGCGCGTAGAGCATCCCCTTGAAGCTGTCGTCGCTCGCGCTCGCGCCGGCGCTGGTCCCGCGCTCCTGCTGCGCGAAGTACAGGTCGTAGAGGCAGTCGATGAAGTCCTGGCGCGGGAGCTGATGGATGTTCTTCTGGAAAGGGAAGTCGATCGAGTGTCCGTTGAAGTCGATGAACGACTTCTTCTCGATCTTGCGGATGTCCTGGCCGGGCATGCGCTCGCGGAGCCACGCCTCGATCTCGGGGTGCTTGAAGTGGAAGAAGTGCCCGGAGTAGTCCCAGACGAACCCCTCCTTCTTGACGGTCTTGCAGTAGCCGCCGATCGCCGCGTCGGCCTCGAGGACGAGCACGTCCGAGTCGCCCTGCTCGGCGAGCGCGGCAGCGGTCGCGAGGCCTGTAATCCCGGCCCCGACGACGAGGGTACGCACCTTCTCCATCGCGGCGAACAGTAGCAGATGTTACGAATGGCGCGGATGACACCGGACCAGTTCGAGGCGACCTTCAATCGCATCCGCGCGCAGATGGCGAAGGTCGTCGTCGGCCAGGAGGACCTCGTGTTCGGTCTCCTCGTCGCGGCGCTGTCCGGTGGTCACGTGCTCATCGAGGGCGCGCCCGGGCTCGGCAAGACGCTCGTCGCACGATCGTTCGCGCGCGTGTCGGGGGCGCGCTTCAAGCGCCTGCAGTTCACGCCGGACCTCATGCCGAGCGACGTCACCGGCTCGAGCGTGCTCGACCGCGAGAAGGGCGCGTTCACGTTCATCCCCGGTCCGATCTTCTGCCAGCTCCTGCTCGCGGACGAGATAAACCGCGCGCCCGCGAAGACGCAGTCCGCGCTCCTCGAGGCGATGCAGGATCATCAGGTCACCGTCGACGGCGTGTCGCGTCCCCTGCCCGCGCCGTTCGTCGTCGTCGCGACGCAGAACCCCGTCGAGTCGCAGGGCACGTATCCGCTGCCCGAGGCTCAGCTCGATCGCTTCCTGATGAAGCTCACGGTCCTCGACCCGCCGCGCGACGTCGAGCAGCGCATCGTGAAGAACCATGCGACCGGCTTCGACCCGACGGACCTAACCGCGCTCGAGGCCGTGACCTCACCGGAAGAGCTGCTCGCGATGCAAGGCGCGGCGCAGCGCGTGCGCGTCGACGACTCGATCGTCGAGTACGTCGTCGAGCTCGCTCGCAAGACGCGCGAAGACCGTGCGATCGAGCTCGGCGCGTCGCCGCGCGCATCGATCGCGATGATGAAGGCCGCACAGGTCGTCGCGGCGAGCGAGGGTCGCGACTTCGTCACGCCGGACGACGTGAAGCCCGTCGCCAAGCCTGTGCTGCGCCATCGCGTGATGCTGCATCCCGATGCCGAGCTGCAGGGGATCACGGCCGACGAGCGCATCGACGATCTGCTGAGGGCTGTCCCCGTTCCCCGCGCGGCAAAGCCGTCCGTTCCTCCGCCGGCGCCGAACCGCGAAGCAGGGGCGTAGTCGCTCGTGGTCGTCGTCCCGACGCGTCGCTTCGTCGCTCTCGCGTTCGTCGCGACGATCGTCGCGACGTTCGCGGGGTTCGTACCCGGAATCGATCCGGCGTGGATCGCGCTCGACGGCGTCGTGCTGGCCATGGCGGCGGTCGATGCGCTGGTCGGTCGCGGAAAGCGCGTCGAGATCGAGCGCAAGGCCGCGCAGATCTTCTCGGTCGGCCGCGCGAACCCGGTCACGCTGACGCTGCACAACGCGAGCGATCGCGTGCTCCGCGGAACGGTGACCGACGATCCGCTCGCCGACGCGACCACGGACGGCCTGCCCGGTCAATTCGAGATCCCTCCGCGCGCGAGCGTCGCGCTGCGGTACGAGATCACGCCGAAGCGACGCGGAAAGCGCGCGCTCGGCGCGGTCACCGTCCGCTACGCATTGCCGCTCGGCCTGCTCACGCGTCAGGAGCGCGTCGAGCTCCCGCAAGACGTGGACGTGTATCCCGACGTCCATGCCGCCCGCTCGCTCGAGATGTTGCGCCGGCAAGGCCGCGACGACGCGCGCATGGGCAGCCTGCGCGTGCGCGGCGGCGACACCGAGTTCGAGCGCATGCGCCCTTATCAAGTAGGCGACGAGATCCGGCACGTCGACTGGCGCGCGTCGGCACGCAAGGACGACCTCGTCGTTCGCCAGTACCAGGCCGAGTCGAATCAGAACGTCGTGTTCGCGATCGACACCGGCCGCGGCATGCGCGGAGAGAGTCACGGCATCACGAGCATCGATCATGCGCTCGGCGCCGCGCTCCTGACCGCGGACGTCGCGCTGCGCGGCGGCGATCGCGCGGGCCTGTTCACGTTCGACGACAAGCCGAGGAGCTTCTTGCGTCCGACGGGCGGTCGCTCGGGCGGTCGCAAGCTGACGCGCGCCGCGCACGCGCTCGATGCGGGTCTCTCCGCCACGGACTACCGCACCGCGATGGTGTTCCTGAAGACGCAGATGAAGGCGCGCTGCCTCTTCGTGGTGTTCACGAACCTTCTCGAGCCGCGCAGCGCGCGCGATCTCGCCGCAGCGGTGAAGAGCCTGATGCCCCGCCACTTGCCGCTCTGCGTGCTGATGCGCGACGAAGAAGTCGAAGCGCTCGCCACCGCCCCGATCGCCACGGCGCAAGACGCGCTCGTCCGCGCCGCCGCGGGCGAATCGCTGGCGTGGCGCGACGGCATCGTGCGAAGCCTGAAGAGCTCGGGCGCCCTCGTGCTGGACGCGCGCCCGGACGAGGTCACGCCTCTCCTGGTGAAGCGCTACCTCGAAGTGAAGGCGCGTCGCCTGCTCTAGAGCGGAATCCCGAGAAGTCCGAGAAAATCGCGAAAACGCGGAACGCCTTCTCGGCTCCCCTCTCCTGCTGCAGGAGAGGGGCCGGGGGTGAGGTTACTTGCTGGGCGTGATGTTGCGCTTCGCGAGCAGGTCGGCCAGCGTGCCGAACTTCGCTTCGCGCTTCACCTGAGCGCGGTACTGCTGGTACGCGTTGCGCTCCGTCTCTTCGTTGAGCGCCTTGATCGACAGCTTGATCTCGCCACGGCGAGGATCCATCTCGACGATCTTCACCTCGAGCTCCTTGCCGACCGGGAAGAGCTTGCGGAGCTCCGTGCCGCGCGGAGTGCCCGTGGCCGACGCGCTGATGAAGCCGCGCGCGTTGCGACCCGTGGCGCCGCGGACGCGGACCAAAAGACCGCCCGCCTCGACGGCGGCGACGACGACCTTCACCATCTTGCCGAGCTGGATCTTCTGCGGCTCCTCGTTCGCCGCCTCGCCCTGGGGCGCCGGATGGAGCGCGATGCGATGCTGGCGCGAGTCGACCTGCGAGACGACGACGTCGATCTCGTCGCCGACCTTCACCACCTCTTCGGGGTGCTCGATGCGCTTGATGGAAAGATCTGCGGAGTGGATCAGGCCGTCGATGCCGTTCTCGAGCTCGATGAACGCGCCGAACGGCTGGAGACGAGCGACCTTGCCCTTGTGACGCGTGCCCTGCGCGTACTTCTGCGCGACCTGCGACCACGGATCGTCGATGGCAGCCTTGCGAGAGAGCCAGAGCTTGCCCTTCTCGTCGACGCGCAGGATCTTCACGCGCGTCGTCTCGTTCAGCTTGAAGACGTCCTTCGGGCCGTCCG
>JAQBQJ010000097.1 GCA_028287065.1 Labilithrix sp.
GCCCTTGAGCGCGGGCTTCAGGAACTCTTCAATCTGATCCTTCGTGCCGAGGTCGCTGATGACCGGCGTCGCCATGTCGCTCTGGACGAGGAGGCCCATCGAGACGCCCGCCGACAAACAGCGCGGCAGCTCCTCGGCCTTCGCGACGCTGAACCAGTAATCGCCGCCCGCGCCGCCGTGCTCTTCGGGGTAGTGCGCACCGAAGATGCCGAGCTCACCGGCGCGCTTGAAGACGTCGTTCGGAAAGAGCTCCGCCTTCTCCCACTCGTCGGCGTACGGAGCGAGCTCCTTCGTCGCGAACTGGCGGACGGTGTTCCGGAAGTGATCGTGCTCCTCGCGATACGGGCTGGGCATGAGTTACTTCGTACACGAAATATCTCCCGCCGCAAGACCCGTCGACGCTAGAACTACTTGATTTCCGGGGCTGTGACGCCATTGACCACCTCCGAACCGCGGCCGGAGCAAGTCAATCGAGCGTCGCTTCAGTTGCGGGGCCGGTTATCGTCCGTCGCATGGCGATGGCGAGTGGAACGGCAGCGGTGACGGGCGCGACGGGCTTCATCGGCAGCGCCGTGGTGCGAAAGCTGCTCGCACAGAAACGCAGCGTGCGCTGCCTGATCGAGCCCGGCGCGAACCTCGCGAACCTCGAGGGCTTGCCCGTCGAGCGCATCACCTGCGACGTCACCGACTTCGCCACCATGAAGAAGGCGCTCGCAGGCTGCGAGACGCTCTTCCACCTCGCGGCCATCTACAAGACGTGGCTTCCCGACGAGGAGGTCATCTATCGCGTCAACGTCGAGGGCACGGTGTCGACGCTGCTCGCGGCGCAGGATGCAAAGGTGAATCGCATCGTCTACACGAGCTCGATCGCGGCGATCGGCCTCGTGGAAGGCGGCCTCGCCGACGAGACGACGAAGTTCAACCTGTTCGATATCGCGAACCCGTACATCCTCACCAAGTGGCAGAGCGAGCGCGTCGCGATGCGCTTCGCGGAGAGCGGGCTTCCGGTCGTCATCGTCAACCCGGCGTTCCCGTTCGGCCCTCGCGACATCGCGCCCACGCCGACCGGCGGCATCATCCGCGCACTCTTGAACAAGCAGGTGCCCGGTCACGGGCCGGGCGGCTTCTGCACGATCGACGTCGACGACTGCGCCGAGGGTCACCTCCTCGCGGAGAAGAAGGGCCGCGTCGGCGAGCGCTACATCCTCGGCAACGACAACGTCTCACTGAAGGACTTCTTCGAGATCGTGTGCCGGGTCGCAGGTCTTCCGGTGCCGAAGATGCCGATGCCGGGCGCCCTCGCCGCCGGCGTCGCGCTCGGCATGGAGCTGTGGGCCGACCACGTCTCGCACAAGGAGCCGCCCGCGACGTACCGCTCGATGCGCTACGCGCAGCGCAGCGCGTTCTTCTCGAACGCGAAAGCGAAGCGCGAGCTCGGCTTGCCGACGCGCCCGCTGGAAGAAACGGTGCGGCGCGCAGTGGAGTGGTTCCGCCGCGACTTCGAGGCGGCGCAAAAGAAGTGAAAGCGAGAAC
The DNA here is from genome assembly GCA_028287065.1 of Labilithrix sp. Classification (GTDB taxonomy): domain Bacteria; phylum Myxococcota_A; class Polyangia; order Polyangiales; family Polyangiaceae; genus Labilithrix. The sequence goes on from JAQBQJ010000097.1 coordinate 1,534, forward strand.
GAGAAGTCCGAGAAAAGCGCAAAGATTTTTTTGATGCGCCGTCGACGCCGACGCATCAAGAAAATCTTCGCGCTTTCGCGATTTTCTCAGACTTCTCGGGTCCCTACTTCTTCTTCGCCGGCGACTTCTTCTTCGGCGCAGCCTTCTTCTTCGGAGCGGCGGCCTTCTTCGCCGTCTTCTTCTTCGCAGGCGCCGCCTTCTTTTTTGCGGGGGCGGCCTTCTTGGCTGCCGGCTTTGCGACCGTCTTCGTCTTCGTCGCGATCTTCTTCTTGGCCGGTGCGGCGGCGGCCTTCTTCTTCGCCGGCGCCGCCTTCGACGACTTCCTGCCCTCGTCGGCGCTCAGCGGCTTCGCGGCTCCCGCCGTACCGTTGATCGGCGGACGAACGACGCCCTCGCGCTGGCGGATGCGCGCCTGCAGCGTGTCGCGGATCTTGTCGTCGAAGTCGTCGAACTCGAACGGCTTGTCGATGTACGCGTCCGCGCCGTAGAGCGGGCTCGTCATCTGGTTCAGGTTCTCGCCGATGCCCGTGAGCATCACGACGCCCGTGTGCGCGAGCGCGACGTCCTCACGGATCTTGCGGCAGACTTCCCAGCCGCTCATGCCCGGCATCATGACGTCGAGCACGACCAGATCGGGCAGGTGCTCGCGCGCGAGGCGCCATGCCTCTTCGCCGTCGGAGGCCTGGATGACCTCGAGCTTCGGGGCATTCATCGTACGGAGGTGCCGTGCGACGAGCTCGAGCATCGACGGCTCGTCATCGGCGACGAGAACGAGCGGGGCGGAGGTCGGCATGGCCGTACTATCGGAGCACGTAGCGGCCGGGGTCAAGCACGAACGCGGGGTCGGTCCCGCCGTTTCGCCAACACCCCGCCTGCGCGATCACTCGTCGCGGAACTTCGTCGGAACGCGCGTGGTCGACTCGACCAGCTGCTTCGATGCATTCACGTGCTTGACCATCGTGGGCATATGCCCCTTGGTCAGCTTCAGCTTGCCCTGCATGAGCGCCTTCGTGGGGTCGATCTCTTTCTTGATGACCTGCTTCCACTGCGCATAGCTCGCCATCACGACGAACGGAGCCTTCTCGTCGGCCTCGCGGGCGGGCGAAAGGGTGCAGCTCCGGCACTCGCCTTGATGAACGTCGAGCGACATCGCGAGGTCTTCGGGGATGCCCAGCGACGGCTCAGCCTTGACGACCATGGCGACGACGCCGTGCGTCCAGTCCTTGCCGGCCTTCTTGTACTCGGCGTTTGCGTTGATGGCGTCCTTGTAGGCAGCCACCCACTCGGTGGAAGGAAAGTCGAGGGCCATCCGTTACTCCGGCGCTTCTCATACTGCGCCACGGCCGCCATGTCATCCGCCCTGGCACGGCTCTCTCGTGACAAGCGCCACTCGCCGCGCGAAACTCCGGGTGCACGGATGTCCGACGAATCGAAGCCGAAGATTCATGGGCGGGGCAACAAGCGCCTCGACGGTGTCCTCGATTTCGTGGCTTTTGCCGCGAAACCGATGCCTCTCGTGACGCTCCTCGACGAAGCTCCGCGGCGGATCGCGGCGATCTTCGAGGCGGACGTCTGCTCGCTGTACCTCGTCGAGGGTGACGGGCACGAGCTCGTCATGCGCGGCAACGTCGGCTTCTCGCCGAGCGCCATCGGCCAGGTCCGGCTGCACATCGGCGAGGGCATGACCGGCGAAGCGGTCGAGTACCTCCGCCCGGTCACGAGCGATCACGCGCCCGAAGACGCCGCATACAAGCACTTCGACGTGCTCGGCGAGGAGCGCTACCCGGTGTTCCTCGCCGTGCCGGTGCGCGGCAAGACCGGTCCGCTCGGCGGGCTCGTCGTCCAGCGCGCACGCGGCAGCTTCGAGGAGCGCGACATCGAGCTCCTCGCGGCGCTCGGCGCGATCATCGCGGCGGGCGTGCGCCATGCGGAGATCATCGACGCACGTCGCGAGAAGCCCCTCCCGCGCAAGGCGGGCGGTGGCACGCGCAAGGTCACGCTCACCGGCCGGCCGTTCGTCGGCGGCCGTGCGCTCGGCGCGATCGCGGCGCTGCGCAGGCCCGCGGCTCGACCGAGCGAGTCGCGCGAGGACGCCGACGTGCGCGAGGATCGGAAGCTCCTGCGCGGCGCGTTCGACGTCGCGGACAAGGCCATCCGCGGGCTGGCCGATCGCGCGAAGTCGCTCCGGCTCGGCGATCAGGCGGCGTTCCTCTCGACCTACGTCGAGATCCTCGGCGATCAGCGCTTCCGTGAGCGCGCGGACGAGCTCGTCGCCGACGGCGCGGGGATCCCGAACGCGCTCAACCGTGTCGCGCGCGAGGTCACGCGTACGGCGGCGTCGATCACGCGCGACGCGTTCCTCGAGGAACGCGCGCGCGATGTCGAAGACCTCTGCGACGCGCTCGTGATGCTCGCTGCGGCGGACAAGCGCGCCGAGCTCCCGACGAAGGCGATCCTCGTCGGCGACGCGCTCAGCGTGTTCGATCTCCTCATCTCCGCGCGTGCACACCCCGTGGGCGTGGCGCTCACCGATCGCGGCGGCGGTCCGCGCACGCGGACCCTGCTCCGTCTCTTCGACGTCCCGGCGATCGTCGGCGTCGAGGGCCTCTTCCGCTGGGCTTCCGACGGCGATGTAGCGCTCGTGGATGCCGATCACGGTCTGCTCGTGATCAACCCGTCGAAGGGCGAGGTCGCGGCCCTGCGCGAGTACAAACGCGTGCAGGAAGGGCTAGACTGAGAAAGTCAGCCAAGCTCGGCAGCGCCGCCGTGTCGATGGATGGATGGTCGTGTCCCAGCCGCAAACGCCGAGCCCGAGCCCCAAGCTTCCTGACGTCGTCGCCGACGTCGACGAGGGAGATCGTCCGTCCATCACCGACGTGAACGGGACGGTCGCCAAGTTCGAGATGGCCTACAACCCGCAGCGCACGGACCGCTTTGCGTTCGGCGTCCCGCTGCTCATGCGGATCCCCGGATATGCGTTCCTGGTGTTCGCGGCCGTGATCGCCCTCACGGTGCTCGCCGCGTACAACGGCTCGAGCAACTCGAGGCTCTACATCTGGGTGGTCGAAGGCGATCGGAGCCGTGTGTTCGGCTCCGGCCCGCTTGCGTTCATCATCGCGTTCGCCGCGCTCGGCAACGTGATCAAGACCGCGCTCCGCGGCGTCATCGTCACCCGCGATGCGATCGAAGCGCGCTTCCTCATCGCCGGCTTCCCGAAGGTGAAACGCTGGACGTGGGCGCAGATCGATCGCGTCGTCGTCGACGATCAGGACGTCATGCTCGAGCTCTGGGACGGCTCCTACGAGCGGCTGCCGAAGGTGCGCGACGCGAAGAAGCTCGCCGACCTGCTCGCCGGGATCGCCACCGCGCGCGGCCGTTCGGTCACGCGCCTCCCCGACGCCACCAAGCACTGATCGACGTTCGCAGCGCGTAGAGCACCGAACAGTTTGGTGCTCTAGAAGCTGCCTTCGATGCCGACGCTCGGGATCGTCACCGGACCGATCTCCTCGAACTCGCAGTTGTCCGCGGCGCGCAGCGCCTCCGTGAACGAGTTGGCGTGGCGACCGCAGCTCACGCTGGTCGCCTCCTTGCGCAGCGTGACGTTGAGCCACTCGATCACGAATGCGAGGCGGCCTTTGGTCCCGACACGCCACGCCTTCTCGAGCCGCGCGTCGATGCGATAGAAATCCGGGAAGCGGTACTCGTTGAACGGCGGGATCGTGTAGCCGTACACGCGACGGCTGTAGGGACGGCCCGTGTAGTAATAAAAACGCGCGCCCGCACGCCAGCCGGCGCCGAGATCGTAGGCGCCGATCACGTTGAGGACGTGCGTGCGATCGAAGTCGCCGGCCACCTCTCCGTACGTCGACGTCTTCTGACGCGGGGTCTCGAGGCCGGCGATCGACGTGATGTCGTAGGCCGAGAGCTGCGTCGCACGCGTCGTGCGCGAGAGCGTGTACGAGATCCAGCCGGTGAGCTTCTGCGTGAGCGATCTCCGGAGGAGCAGCTCGAAGCCGAGCGTGCGGCCCGTCACGCGCTTGTCGAGGCAGTCCTCGCTGCCACCGGCGCCGGCATTGCTGTCGTCGGTGACGCCGCAGGTCGTGGCGAAGTCGGTGAGCCCGAGATATCGGTGATAGAAGAACGTCGGCGTGAACGTGAACGCCCAGGGCAGCGCGACCTCGAGCCCCTGACTCGTCTGGATGCTGGTCTGCAACCCCTGCGCGAGCCGACCGAGCTGTAATCCCGGGACCGGCACGAAGAAGGCGGGCGGCTGGTGCGAGATGCCGAACGTCGACACGAGCGTCACGGGCTTCGCGAGCCGCAAGCGCGAGAGCAGGCGCGGATCGATCGACGGCACCGCGGCGTTCGAGCGTACTTTTTGCTCCGTGCGCGAGGCGGTCTGGAGGTTGCGCACGGACTCGAACAGGTCGACGCGCACGCCCGGCGTGATCTCCCACGGCTCGGCGGCCTGGATCACCGCGTCGAGATGGACGCCCATCACGAGGTCGTTGCGTGGCGGATAGTCGGCGGCCGCGCGCTCCTGCTCGTCATTCGCCGCGACCTGCAGGTCGTAATGATCGAGCGTCACGTCGGCGCCGCCGCGCACCGTGACGGACTTCCCGACCGGCTGCTCGAAGTACAGCCGCGCGCCGATCATGCGATCGCGGACGCCGGCGAGCTCCTCGGTGCCCGTCGAGTCGGCGCCGATCGTGACAGCCGTGCGCATCTTGCCGCGGTTCGGGAGCTGGTGATCCCAGCGCGCATCGATGCGATGGAACTGCGTCGCGAAGCCGGTGCGTGTGTCGCCGTTCGACTTCTTCTCGCCGAAGAAGTCGTAGCTGCCGAACGCGAAGACGCCGATCTGATCCTTGTCGCCGAGGTTGTACGTGGCGCGCGCCTGGTAGTCCCAGTACTCGAGGACGGCGTCCGGCGCGGCGAGCGAGATCAGCGCCGCGGTGTACGAGTAACGGCCCGCGACGAGCACCGAGCCCTTGCCGTCGGCGAACGGAGCCTCGAGCAACGCGCCCGCATCGAACAGACGAACGTTGCCCTCGCCGTGCACCTCGTCGGCGGGCCTGCGCGTGTCGCCGGAGAGGATCCCTCCGGCGAAGCGGCCGTAGCGCGCCGGATAGCCGCCCGGATAGAAGTCGACGCGCTCGATCAAGCCCGGGTGGATGACGCTGGGCCCGGCGCCCACGTGATAGAGGAGCGGGATCCGGATCCCGTCGATGTAGTAGCCGTTGTTCCCGGGCGGCGCGCCGCGCACGAAGAAGAACGGAAGGCCGCTCACGAGCGGCGTGACGCCGGGCAGCGCTTCCATCACACGAAACGCATCGCCGAACGCACCCGGTACCTGCCGCACCTCCTGGCCTCCGAACGAGGTCTGACCGGCCTTGGTGCCGCGACGTCCGTGGACCTGGACCTCTTCGACCTTCGGCGCGGGCGCGGGTGGCGGAGCAGCGGGCTCGGCGGGCGCCGCCGGCTCCGCGGGTGGTGCCGGCGCGGCGGGCTCGGATGGAGTCGAAGTCGTCTGAGCAGAAGCGCTCACGCTCACGAGGAGCGCGGCGGCGGAGAGCGCGCTGGAGAGCGCGCGTTTCACCTGCTCGCTCGCCACTCCTCCTGGACGGTGCGCCGGAGGTTGTCGTCGGTGAGCACCTCCACCGCCGTTCGCGCGAGCGCCTTCGCTGCGTCGACCGCGGTCTTGAGGCCGCGATCGCTGCCCGCTGCGTGCGCGAAGCGGTGCTGGTGACAGAGCGCTTCGTTCTCGTCGACGATCGCGAGGTAGGGATGGATCGACGGGACGACGTGCGACACGTCTCCCATGTCGGTGCTTCCCGCGCCGACGCGCTCGTCGGTCTCGAGGGCCTTGCGTCCACTCGACGTGCGCTCGAAATGCGCGCCGAAGCGACGTGCCATTGCCATGTTGTTGCGCATGTCGCGATAGCCCTGGCGCGCGACGATCTCGACCTTCACGTCGCTCGCCATCGCGGCGCCGGCCGCACAACGCTCGACGATCGCGCGGACGCGCGCGAGCTCTGGGGCGGTGCGGGCGCGGACGCTGAACTCGCACGCGGCGAGCTCGGGGATGATGTTCACGGCCTGACCGCCGTTCGTGATGTAGCCGTGGACGCGGACGCCGTCGCGGAAGTGGACGCGCTGCCCGTCGATCAGCCGGAACGTATCCATGCAGGCCGTGAGCGCGCTCTTGCCGTCGTGAGGTGCTGCCGCGCCGTGGGCCGGCGCGCCGTGGAACGTCATCGCGAGCCACACGCTCGCGAGCGCGGGATGCGCGAGGATGTCGCGATCGAACGGATGGAACATCATCGCGGCGGAGAGGCCGTCGAAGACGCCTGCTTCGATCATCTTGATCTTGCCGCCGCCGCCCTCTTCCGCGGGCGTGCCGAGGAACACGACCTCGCCGCCGGCCTTGTCGACGACCTTCGCGGCCGCGAGGAAGGCGCCCACGGCGCTCATGGCGATCAGGTTGTGCCCGCACGCATGACCGATGTCGGGCAGCGCATCGTACTCACCGAGGATCGCGACGCGCGGTCCCTTCGCATTGCCCCTCTTGGCGCGGAGCGCCGTGCTCATCCCCGCGAGGCCGTGCTCGACCTCGAACCCGCGAGCGCGCAACAGCTCCGCGATCCACGTCGCAGCCTTGTGCTCCTCGAAGCGCAGCTCCGGGTTTGCGTGGATGTCCTTCGACAGCTTGGCCAGCGCGTCGTGCTCGCCGTCGACGGCGTCGTCGATGGCCTTCTCGAGGTCTTTGGAAAGCGACATGGGGGACCTTCGGGGGTACACGCGCGCGAACAGCGGGGCAAGCCCAGCCTCGCGCCGCAGCGTCACGCCACCGCGCGGCGCGCGCGGGTTCTGCTATCAAGCGGGAATGCAGGCGCGCCCGCTGCTCCATGTCCTCGCGATGTCCGCGTGCGTCGCATCGCTTGCCGCGATGCCCGCGTGTCGCGATCAACCTGGTCCGCCGAGCCCGGTTCCGCCCGAGCTTCCCGGTCCGCCGAAGACGTCGACGATGCCCGACGCATCGCTCGGTCCCACGCTGAGCGATCTGCTCGACGGCGGCGGCGCCGCCGTCGGCATGCCCGGCCGGTTCGTGCCGGAGCGCGTCCAGGGCGAGGGCGCCGCGATGGGAACGCATCTCGCGTTTGCCGGGTACACGACGCCGAGCGTCGACGCGAAGAAGGTGCACGAGACGTTCGACGCCGCGATCGCCGAGATCCGGCGCGTCGAGGCGCTGATGACGACGTGGCGACCCGACAGCGAGATCTCGAAGATCAACGCCGCGGCGGGCAAGTCAGCGGTGCCGGTCGGCGACGAGACGTTGAAGATCATCAAGGAGTCGATCCACACGAGCGAGATCTCCGAAGGCACGTTCGACATCACCTTCCAGACGCTGCACGGCCTCTGGAAGTTCGACGAGGATCTGGATCCGCATCCTGCCGCCGACACGGCCATCAAGGCGCGTCTCCCGTTCGTCGGCTTCAAGAACATCGTCGTCGACGATACGAAGAAGACCGTGATGCTCGCCAAGGACAAGACGCAGATCGGCCTCGGCGGGATCGCGAAGGGCTACGCGGTCGATCGCGCCGTCGCGATCCTCGACAAGGCCGGGCTCACGTCGTTCTTCGTGCAGGCCGGCGGCGATCTCTTCGCGCGCGGCAGGAAGCCGGACGGCTCCGAATGGCAGGCGGGCATCCGCGATCCCCGCGGTCCCGAGAGCAAGTGGTTCGCGAAGCTGCCGCTCTCCGACCACGCCTTCAGCACCGCCGGCGATTACGAGCGGAGCTACGTCGTGGGCGGCAAGCGCTATCACCACATCCTCGATCCCCGCACCGGCTACCCCGCGACCGCGTGCCGGAGCGTGACGATCTGGGCGACGAGCGCGCTCGTGGCCGACGAGATCGACGACGCCGTGTTCATCCTCGGTCCGAAGAAGGGCCTCGACCTCGTCGAGTCGCTCGACGGCGTGGCGGCCGTGATCGTCGACGCGAAGAACAACCTCTGGGTCAGCAAGCGCCTGCAAGGCAAGCTCGAGGTCGTCGGCGTTCCGAGCGAAGGGCTCTGAGCTCGCTCAGCGGAGCGTGAGCAGCAGTCGCGCGGCGGTCTCGAGGTCGCGCGCGCATCGCACCTCGAGCACGCGGGTGCACTTCGCCGCATAGCGGGGCATCGCGCTGTCGCCCGTCGCCCACGCGGCGCGCGGCTCGGGGCACAACCACACGACGGCACGAGCGCGGGCCCGGATCGCGTCGAGGACGTCCGCTGCGTCGTCCTGGTAGTTCGTGCGTCCGTCGCCGAGGATGACGACGGTGGTGCGCCGATCGATGTCCACGAGCACGCGCTCCTCGAACGAATGCAGCATGCGCCCATAGTTCGAGTTGTGCGTGACCGGCACGACGCCGCCCGCGTACGCACGCGCGAGGGCGGTCTCGATCGGCTGCTCCGCGAAGAGCTGCGTCGTCTCGCCGAGGTCGCTCACGAACACGAAGGAACGCGTTCGATCGAAGAGCTCCTGCGCCGCGTACGTCAGCTCGAGCAGGAACCGCGCGACGCTCCGCACCGAATCGCTCACGTCGCACAGCAGGACGAGTCGCGGCTTGTCGCGGCGGCGAGCCCGGCGCGCCAGCACGAACGGCACGCCGCCGGTGTGCATCGCGCGGCGCAGTGTGGCGTGCGCATCGATGCGTCCCTTGCGGGCGCGACGCCGCCTGACGCGCTCGCCGCCTCGGAGGCGCTGCACGAAGACGCGCACCGCATGCCGGACCTCGAGCACCTCGGCCTCGTCGAGCGACGTGAACGGAGTGCCGAGGAGGTCGTCCCCTCGAGCGGCGTCGGCGTCGCGACGCGCGAGCGTGCCCTGGACGAAGCTGCGGACGTCGTCGGCCGCGCGCTGCACCTCGCGTTTGAGCGCGGCGACGAGCTCGTCGGCACGCGTGTCGCCCATCGCGTCGGCAAGCCTCGTCCGCAAGCTCGCGAGCTCGTCTTGCGCGCGCCACGTACCGACGTGCTCGAGCAGCCGATGCGTGTAGAAACCCGCCTGAAGCGTGCTCTGCATGCCGTCGAGCATCTGCGCGCTGCCTGCGAGCTGGAGAAGTCGATCGAGCTCCGCGCCGCGATGCACGAGCGGCCCGAGAGCGCCGTCGGGTGACGCCGTCGCGAAGGCGTCGAGCAGCTCGCGGACAGTCTCGATCTCCGCGTCGGTGAAGCCGTCCGCGGCGAGGCGCTCCCAGAGCGTGCGTCGTGGCTCGCGCGAGAAGAACGCGTCGAAAGCATCGTCGAAGCGCGCCCGATCGCGCGCGCGCTTCACGACGACGGACGCAATCGCGTCGCGGACGAGGTCATGCGACTCGAAGCCGACCGCACGTACCGCGCGAACCGCGTCGATCGCCTGCGACGTGGCCAGGGCGAAGCCTGCCCGGCGGAGCACCCACAGGAGCTCGTCGGTCACACGCAGCGCTGCGCGTACGTCCGCCATCGCGAACGAACCTTAGCGCGCCGGCGGCCTCGGAGCCGAGGGCGCCGGCGGAGGGAGCGGCGCCGCGGGAGGGGCGGTCTCGGCGAGCAGCGTCTTCAACGTGCTCTCGAGCCGCGCGTCGCCGCTCGGATCGAAGCCGATGAAGACCTCGCGAACGATGCCCTTCTTGTCGATGAGGAGCATCGTGGGGAGCGCGCTCACGCCGTACGAGCGGCTCGTGTCCCCGCTGTTGTCGACGACGATCGGGTAGCGCATCTGGTGCTTCTCGGCGAAGACCGCCGCCTTCTCCGCGTCGTCGGTCGTGATGCCGACCACGGTGAGGCCTTGCGCGCCGAACTTGTCCTTGAGCGCGCTCAGCCGCGGCGCGAGCATGCGACACGGGCCGCACCACGAAGCCCAGAAGTCGACGAGCACGACGCGACCACGGAGCTGCGCGATCGACGACGGTGCGCCGGCGAGCGCGGACACCTTCGTCCACGCGGGCGCAGGCGCGCCGACGAGGTCCATCTTCAGGATCTCGTCGCCCGACGGACGTTGCGCGAGCACGACGCTCGCGGTCGTCGCGGTGCCGCGTCGCTCGACCTCGACGGAGATGGTGTCGCCGACCTTGTGCTGGCCCACGGCACGCGTGACCTGACCGGGAGCGGTTGTCTTGATGCCGTCGACGGTGACGATCCGATCGCCCTGGTGCATACCGGCCTTGTCGGCGGGCGAGCCGCGAACGACATGCTCGATCGTGACGCCGATGTCGCCGCCGGCGTCCATCTGGACGCCGAGCCACGGGGCAGCGGGGAGACCCGGCAACGCTGCGGGAGCGGCGGGAGGCGTCTCGCCGGTCGCTTGCGCGGAGATCGAGACGGCCGAGAGCGCGAGGCCCGCCACCACTGCCGTCGCTCGAAGGAATGCGCGCGCCATCTCGATAGCTTGACCTACAAAAGCAACGTGGCGCCACCTGCGGTTTTGCCGCTGGAGACGCCACGGACAAGCTCGACCGTTCGGGCCGTATCTACGTCAAGCGAACGCGAAGGAAGAAGGTGAAGCGATAAGCAGAAGGGATTCGCTACGGCGAAGTACGGCGAAGACAGAGCCGTTCCCGAGGGAGAGATCAGGAACGCGTTCGATTCAGACGACGGGAGAAGCAGCCCAGCCTCTGTCCGTCGTCGTACTGCCACCCAATCCCGCCGCCCCAAAAGTAAGAAGTAAGAATGAAGAGGAAGCGGGCGCGGGCAGTGACATCCCTTGAGCAGTAGCCGTGCCAGTTTCGTAAGCCGAGTTATTCCGAAGGCTTGAGACTTTCCACAGGGCGCTGTGCCGGTCGCAGGGGTGGTCTCGGGGTCAGCGTGGGCCCGTCGGTACGCACTCTTTTCGTAGTTGGCACGAGTCTTCCGCCGGTCGGGTGAGGTCCGTGAAACGCGCCCATCTGCGCGGAAGCACATCGATCCGTTGACACAGCCAACGGCCCAAGTATGGTGCGCGCCTTCTCGCCGCGACCTGATCGCGGGGATGCGCCCGTAGCTCAGCTGGATAGAGCATTGGTCTACGGAACCAAGGGTCGGAAGTTCGAATCTTCCCGGGCGCGCTTGATCGAACGAGCAGAGCAGCATCTGCTCTCTTCGCGAACCAAGGGGACGGATGTCCGAGCACGAGCGCTGGATGCGAGTTGCGCTCGCCGAGGCCGACGTCGCGGCTTCGAAGGGCGAAGTGCCCGTCGGCTGCGCGATCGTCTCGGCGACCGGCGAGCTGCTCGCGACAGGACACAACCTCCGCGAGACGGACGAGGATCCGACGGCGCACGCGGAGATCGTCGCCATCCGCGCGGCCGCGAAGAAGCTCGCGTCGTGGCGTCTCGAAGGCGCGACGCTGTACGTCACGCTCGAGCCATGCGTGATGTGCGCGGGCGCAATGGTGAACGCGCGCGTCGCGCGAGTCGTGTACGGCTGCGACGATCCGAAGGCGGGCGCATGCACGACGCTCTTCACGATCGGCGCCGACACGAGGCTGAACCATCGCTTCCCTATCGAGCGCGGCGTGCTCGCGGAGGACTCGGCGGATCGCCTTCGTCGCTTCTTCGCGGCGCTTCGGGCGCAGGGGAAGAAGTAGGCAACGAAGTAGGCACGTTCTTGAGTGCCTCGCGCATGCTGAGCGGCGAAAGCCTCGCTCGGTTCGCCTCGACGTAACGGGCGACCTCGCGCGCATCCGTCTTCGCGTACTCGCGGAGCGCCCAGCCGATCGCCTTTCGCAGGAAGAATTCGCTGCGCCCGATCGACGGCTCGATGCACGCGTAGAGCATCTCGAGATCGGTCTTCGCCTTGAACGGGAGCTGGCACAGGATCGAGCTCCTCCTCTTCCACATGTCCTCGTCGCGGCTCCAGGCGAGCATCACGCGGCGCATCTTCGCCGGCTCGTTCACGAGGATCGCGGAGAAATGATGGGTCGCGATCGCATCGACGAAGTCCCACCATGCGCCGTCGACGATCATCTCCTCGAACATCGGCAGCGCATCCATCGTGTGGAAGGGCCGCGCGCGGCGCTCGCTCGTCAGCTCGATCGCCGCGTAGCGCTCCTCGCGAAACCGAGCGCCGCGCCACAGCGAGAGGACGTCGTTCATCCACATGCCGGCGCGGGATATCTCGTGCTCGGCGAACACGCGCTTGCAGATGCCGCGCATCAGCGGAGACGGGACGCCGTGGAACGGCATCTCGGATTTCATGTACGCCTGCATCGCGTTCGCGCGCGCAGGATCGGCTTCGCGCGAGAGCTCGGCTCTCAGACGTGCGAGGAGCGGCGGAACGGACGCACGTGCCATCTCACTCGAGCGGCTGCCAGCCGGAGTCTTGCTCGTAGGGGTCGCGACGACCGCTGCTCACGGGTTTGCGCGGCTCGGGCGGCGGATCGCCGGGCTTGATGAAGACGATCGGCTGCGCGAGGCCCTCGGCCAGCTCGGCCTTCGATATCTTGCCGTTCTTCGCCGCGATCTCCATCAGCGTCTGGAGATGCTTCATCCAGCCCTCGGACACCTCGCCCTTGTCGCGCAGCTTCCCGTAGCGGACCGGCGACGGCATGATCGACGCGAGGAAGAAGCATTCGGGCAGGTTCAGCTCCTCGGGCCTCCGACCGAAGTAGTGCTCGGCGGCGCGCGTGACGCCGTAGACGTCGGGGCCGAACTCGATGACGTTCAGATACAGCTCCATCATGTCGTCCTTCCGGAATGCCTGCTCCAGGTAGTCCGTGAGGATGACCTCCTCGATCTTGCGGGAGAGCGTCTTCTCTCGGAAGAGGAACAGGTTCTTCGCGAGCTGCATCGTGATGGTGCTCGCGCCGCGCACGAAGCGCCGCGCCTTCAAGTTCGCGGCCGTGCTGTTGCGGATCGACGCGTGGTTGAAGCCGTGATGCTTGTAGAATGCACCATCTTCGGTCGTGAGCACCGCGGCGATCATGAAGGGCGAGATGTTGTCGAGATCGGTCCACGTCGGCGTGCCCGGTCCGGTCGTCGTGTCGCTCGGCGTGCCGTCGGGGTGGTAGGTCCGATACGTGAAAGAGCTCGTGAAGCGATCGCGCGAGAGGTCGGGCGGCACCTCTGAGATCTTGCAGCGATCGTCGATCTGGTACTCGAGGACGAGCTTGTCGATCGCGCGCGTGTCGAACACGACGCGCGAGGTCGCTCCGAACGTACCGGTCATGCGCGCGGAGCGGACCGTGGGCAAGAGGCCTTGCGGCGTGCTGTCGAGCAGCGACTGACACGATGCCGGTGCGATCTCGACGCCGAGCGAGAGGCCGAAGTGATCGGACGTCTCCTCGAGCGTGCCGTGCGTGCGGACATGCAGTGCGCCCATGTCGAGCTGGGCGTCGTCGACGCGCAGCCGCCCGCCGTCGTCGAGCAAGCCTCGCGCGCTGACCGCGAAGTCGATCCCGCGGAGCGGCTCGGCCGACAGGCGCGGCTGCTTCACGGAGATCGATCGAAGCGCGATCTGCCCGTCGAACGTCAGCGCGTCGCCTGCGGCCGCGAGGACGAGCTGCCCTCGGCCCGAGACCGTGCCCTTGTTGACGTCGAAGAGGCCCTTCGTTCCTTCCTTCACGCCGAGGAGCCCGAGCGACACCGGGCCGCCGGCCATCCGCGCGGTGACGTCGCCGCCCGCGAGCGGAAGCTCGGCATCGATCGAGAGCGGCGTCGACGTCGCGGCCTTCTCGCTCGCGAAGCGGAGCCGAACGACGTCGCCGTTGCGCTCCATCGTGAAGGGGCCGGGACCGAACGCGAACGGCTCACCGCCGACGTCGAGCTTCACCGAGAGCCCGCCGATGTCGACCTTGCTGCCGTCGGGAACGCGCGCGCCCACCGTCGACGCGACGGCCGCGATCCGCGCGCGCAGCGCATGCAAATCGGGCAACGGGAGGACCGGTTCGTCGGATGCGGGCTCGGCGGCGGCGCTGCTCGCCTTCGCCGCGACCTTCACGGGCTGCCCTTTTCCGCGTCCTTTCGTGGGCGTGCTCGCCGGAGGGAGCGGCGGAGGCGCGGGCTCGGCGCCTGCGGTCGTTGGCGGTTTTGCGGCCGACGTCGCGCGTAGCGTGGGCTCCTGCCCGACGGTCACGGACGTCGCCGACACGCGCCGCACCGCATTGTCGGGCGCGAGCTCGATCTCGCCGGAGACGACATCGAGCGACGCGCGACGGTACGTCGCCGTGATGCGCCCGCACGCGAGGCGCGTCGCCTCGTCGGTACGTGAGAGCGAGATCGCCGATCCGCCGATCTCGCCTTCGGAGGGCAGCTTCCACGCGAGGGCGAGGCCGTCCGCCGAGATCGGCGTGCGATGGCCCTTCTCCGCGGCGGGCTTGTCGCCTCCGCCCTTCTGGAATGCGCGAAGCCGCTCGACCACGTCCTCGGGCTCGCCGTCGACGCGGATCTCGCCGCCGTGCGCAGCGACCTCGCGTACGGAGAGCCCGGCGCTCAGATCGACATGAATGCTCTCGAGGCGGACCTCGACGCCCGAGACGCCCTGGAGCTTCACGTGCACGTCGCCGAGATTCACGGCGAAGAAGCCGGGCCGCACCGATCCGACGGTCACGTCGAGACGGCGGCGCTCGCCTTCCTTCGCGATGCGCGAGCGGACGATCGGACCGAAGGCCAGGAGGCCGATGACGAGGAGCACGACGATCCCGCCGGCGCCGCCGAGCAACCACGCGCGCGGCAGCGGCGGCATCCCTCGCCTCGCGGGCCGCCCGGAGGCGTGGATCCCGCTCGAGCCGCGCGTGCTCGCGTCCCCGTGCGGAGCCTGCGCGGCTTCCGCCACGTGCGGGCGCTCGTCGGCTCGGCTCTGGGGCGCTCGGAACATCGGGCTCCCATCCTAACGCTTGAAGCGGCTTACCCCATCAAACCGCGCGACGAGCCGGCGGCGGAGGAAACGGCCGCGCTCGGCGGGGATCTGGGTAATCCAGTTCGGCTTACTCGAACGCGACCTCGAAATCCCCTTCGCCTTCGAGGCGCGCGGGGATCGCCTTGAACAGCGAGACGAGCTCGTTCGTCCACGAACCGTCGCCCTTACGGAGCGGCTCGAGGTCGCGTGCGATTCGAAGGAGCTCGGTCTTCCGCGCCGCGTCGAGGCCGAGGAGGTCGGCGGCCCTGTCGAGGAGCTGCTGCTCCTTCTCGTCGACGTCCGAGTCGACGCCGCTCATCCATGCGGCGGCGACGAACGCGAACGCCTTGTCGCGCGTGGACAGGCCTTCGACGAGCAGCTCCTCGACGGGCATCGGCTTCTCGAGGATCTGATCGATGCGGTCGCGCAGCTCCTTCGTGAGGTTGAACACCTCCGAAGCCGCGAGCACGCTCGCCTTCTCCTTCTCGTCCAGCCGGCCGTCGGCCCAGGCCATGGTGATGAGGAGCGCGAGGGTCTCGGTGCAGGCGTCGGCGCCGATGGTGAGCCGCTTCATGACGAGGAGCGTACCTCAGTCCGGCTTTGGCGTCTTCGGTCCGGAAGCGGGAAGCTCGGGCTTCGCGACGAGGTCCTTCGGCGGGTCAGCGGCGAGCGCGCCGAGGAAGGTCACGATCGACTTGGTTTGCGCATCGGTGAGCTCCTTGCCGACCTGATGCCGCGACATGAGCTTCGTGATCTCGTCGAGCGACGCGATCGACCCGTCGTGGAGATAGGGCGCCGTCTTGGTGACGTTGCGTAGCGTGGGGACCTTGAACACGCCGCGGTCGACGTCTTCTTTCGTGACGGCGAACCGGCCCACGTCCGCGCTCGCCGGCCAGGCCTTCGCGACGCCGAGCTTCTGGTTCTGCGCGGCGCCGACGTACTTGCCCGCGTGACACGTCGTGCAGCTCGCATCCATGAACGCGCCAAGTCCCGCTTTTTCGTCGTCCGTGAGCGCGCTCTGATCGCCGCCGAGGAACGTGTCCCATTTCGACGGAGTGAGGAGCTTTCGCGCATACGCGCCGAGCGCCATCGCGATCGTGTCCGCGGCGACTGCGCCCTTCGCATCCGGGAACGACTTCTTGAAGGCCGCGGCGTAGGCCGGGATCGACGAGACCGTATCGACGAGACGCTTCTCGTCGACACCCATCACGCTCGCCTGCGCGGCGTGGGGGACAACGAGCTCTTCGACGAGCGTCCAGCGCGCGTCCCATCCCTGCGCGAATTCGCCGGCCGCGTTGAAGATCGTCGGCGTGTTGCGCGTGCCCTTCTGTTTCTTCGTGCCGGTCGAGATCGGAGCGTCGTCGGCGCCGGACTTCGTGACGTCGTGACACGAGTTGCACGAGACGTCCTGCGCCTTCGACAGCCGCGCGTCGAACCAGAGCATGCGGCCGAGCGCGACCTTGTCCGGCGTGAGCACGTTGTCGGGTCGCTCGATGCTCGCCGGCAAAGCGGCGAAGACGGCGAGCTGTCCGGGGTCGAACGGACGCGACTTCGGCGCGGCCGGACCGCTCGCGGTGGTCGGCGCGGCGGGGGTCTCGGTCGTGGGCGAGGGGTTCGAGTCGGGGCGCTTGTCACACGCAGGGACGAGCGCGAGTAGGCCGAAAGCGGTCGAGGCGACGAGAACGGAGCGCATGGCGGCCGCGAGTATAGGGGCGTCGCGGCGGACTGCCACCGCGCTGTACGGGCGGCCGTCATGGTCCACGCTGCGATGGAGAACGAGACACGCAAGCGCGCGAGCCGGAGCCGCGGCGCATCGGTGGTCGAGACGACCTTCTTGCTCGTAGCGATCACGGTGGCGGCGGTGGCCGGGCCCCCGAAGCCGCGACCGCAAAGGCCGATCCGTCGTCGCCGCTCGAGCCGTTCAAGGAGGCGAAGCGCACCGGGCATCGATCAGCCAGAACGACACCGGCCCGAACGAGGCCGTCACGTCGCGCAAGACCACACCCGGACGGCTGGGCTCGTGCGACGCGACGCGACGGCGGAAATAAAGGCGACGCCGAGCCCTGGGCGCGCTCGCACGCCCGCGATGGCACGGGTAACGTGAGCGAGACGACGAGACGAGAGCTCTGCCGCCAAGACGCGGAGACGCCAAGCGTGATGAGGGGCCGCGCTCCGCGCGGGAGAAAAGACGTGTTTCGCCGCGGAGAGACGACGCGGGCTACGACTTGTCTCGTCTGTCCGCGCGTAGCGCGCAGATCTCTCTCGTGGCGCCTTCGCGCCTTGGCGGCAAAAATCTCGCGGCACTCGGTGCTCCCCAGCGCCGCTTCGTCGAGGAGGTCCGCGCCAGCGCGTCCCCCCGAAAACGAGAGAAGCGCAAAAGAAGTGATACGGAGCTTGCGCTAGAGACCCCTGCCGCAATAATCGCTTCCTCATGCGTTCCTTCCGGACGACGCTCGGGACCTCCACGCTCGGCGCCGCCTTGTTCTTGCTCGCGCCCTCGCACGCGCGTGCCGACGAGCCGCCGCCGGCGCAGCCAGCGCCTGCCGCATCGCCGGCGGGGCAGCCGCCGAAGAACAACCCCGCCGGCATCAGCGAAGAAGCACGGACGCACTTCGCGGCCGGCGTCTCGCTGCTGCAAGATCCCGAAGGCGAGAAGGTCGAAGAGGCCTACCGCGAGTTCAAGACCGCCTACGACGTCTCGGGCTCGGCGAAGATCCTCGGCAACATGGGCTTCTGCGCGATGCGCCTCGAGCGCGACGGCGAGGCCATCGAGGCGTATTCGCGATACTTGCGCGAGGTCCCCGACATCGACGCCGACGAACGCGCGCAGATCGTCCGCGACTTGCAGACGCTCACGGTGGGCGTGGCGCGTCTGACCATCGAGGTCGACAAGCCGGGCGTGCGCATCATCGACGTGCGGATCCCCGTGCGCGGCGAGCGCGTCACGAACACGTACGGCCCGGTCACGGGCAAGCTCGACATCGGCGTCCGTCCCGGTCACCACGTGATCACCGCGAAGCTCCCCGACCACGACGACGCGATGTGGGAGGTCGACGTGTTCGCCGCCTCGAAGGATCGCAACGCGTTCACGATGCGCCCGAGGTCCGTCGCAGTCGCCGGTCCTTCGCGCAGCGACGGCGGCGGCAGCAACGTCGGCCCATGGGTCGTCATGGGCGTAGGCGGCGCGATGATCCTGGGCGGCGCCATCACCGGCGTCATCGCCCTCGGCAAGACCAGCGACATCTCGGACAAGTGCCCCGGCGACGTGTGCCCGAAGACGTTCGACCTCGAGGGCGAGCGCTCCAACGCGAAGACATTCGTGCGCATCACCGACGTGCTCCTCATCGGCGGCGGCGTCGTGACCGCCGGCGGTCTCGCCTGGCTGCTCCTCAGCCGAGGAAGCACTGAGAACGAGCCCGCGAAAGCCGCAGCGCACGCTCGTTCGAAGCGGCCTTTCCCGATGCCCAGCGCGGGATGCGGCCCCGACGGCTGCCGCGCCTCGATGAAGGTGGTCTTCTGATGTCTTCCCCCGCACGCCCCGCACGCCCCGCACGCCCCGCACGCCCCGCACGCCTCTCGCGCCTTCTCGTCGCCGGCGCCACGGCGCTCCTCGCGACGTGCACGAGCTCGTGCTTCGCCGTCACGGACCTCCAGCGCTTCGAGAGCGCGTCCGGCGCGTCGGGCGACCTCTCGTTCACGATCCACGGCTTCACGTCGCACGTGAACGAGATGTTCGAGTACCGGATCGTCGACGTCGACAACGTGCTGCAGGCGCGCGGGATCATCATTCCGCTCGGCGGGCCGGATGCGCAGCTGTTCGCGGCAGGCGCCGTTCCGAAGCTTCGCGGCCCGTTCAACCTCGATTTCTACGCTGATCACGACATGTCGGGCGGCTACAACCGCGACCCGGTCGCCGGCACCGGCGACCACTCGTGGCGCATCCCGCTCACGGACGCGCTGCTCGACACGAAGGGCGGCTACGTCGTCGCGTTCGACCACAACTACTCGTTCTCGGTCCTCACCGATCCGGCGCCCCCGCGCGAGGTCGGTGCGCCCACGGTCATCCGTCTCACGAACATGACGGCGTTCGTGGGCAAGCGCGTCGAGCTCCGCGTGGCGGTCGCGAGCTCCAGGCGCGTCGTGGCGCTCTATCGTCTCACGACGCTGGGCGGCCCGACGGCAACGGTCACGATCCCGGGGATGATCGAGGACGGCGACACCTACACCGTCGAGATCTATACCGACAATGGTGCGGCAGATCCCGGCGCGGCGCGCGCGTTCCGGATGGAGAGCCATGCGAACAAGGCTGGTCTCGACGTGACGTTCGATCCGGCGACCGCGACCGAGGTCCACGACGCTCCTCCGCCCTGATTGCTCGTAAAGAGCGCGAGCGGGGACTAGGATGGGATCACCCTCATGTCTCTGGTGCTCGGACAGATCATCGACGCGAAGTACCGCGTCGTACGTCTCATCGGCGAGGGGGGGATGGGCACGGTCTACGAGGGCGAGAACTCTCGGATCGGCAAGCGCGTCGCCATCAAGGTCCTGCATGCCCAGGTCGCGGCAATGCCGGACTTCGTCGAGCGCTTCGAGCGCGAGGCCAGGGCCGCGGCGCGCATCGGCTCGCCGCACGTCTGTGACGTCCTCGATCTCGGCGACCTGCCGAGCGGCGATCGCTACATCGTCATGGAGTACCTCGAGGGCGTGTCCTTCGAGGACCGCCTCGTCGAGCGCAAGAAGCTGACCCCGGCGCAGCTCGCCCCGATCGCGTTCGAGCTCCTCGAGGGCCTCGGCACGATGCACGCGGCGCGCGTCATCCATCGCGACCTCAAGCCCGCGAACGTCTTCTTGTCGCGCGTGTCCGGCGGACGTGGCGAGGTCGTGAAGATCCTCGATTTCGGCGTCGCGAAGCTCCTCCCGTTCGCCGGCGAGGTCGGGACGATGACCCAGACCGGGACGATGATGGGCACGCCGCTCTACATGTCCCCCGAGCAGGCGCGCGGCGCGCGTGACGTCGACGCACGCACCGACATCTATGCGGCGAGCGTGATGTTCTATCGCGCGCTGGCCGGCGTGCTTCCGTACAACGCGGACACGCTGAACGAGCTGCTCTTCAAGATCGTGCTCGAGGATCCGAAGCCCCTGCGCGAGCTCGCGCCGGAGGTCGACGAGGTCTTCGCCGGCATCATCCACAAGGGCCTCGCGCGGGACATCGCGCAGCGTTACGAGAGCGCGCGCGCGTACCAGGAAGCGATCGCGGCCTGGGGCAAGGCGCAGGGCCGCACGAGCCTGTCGTTCGCGGTCACGTACCCGAGCGAGCCGCCTCCCACGCCGATCACGCTCCCCGAGGCGGCGGCGGCGCAGCCAGGCAGCGCAGCGGCGTCTGCCGGGCCTGCTGCGGGCGTTGCGGTTGCGGTCACGGCGGCGCCGGTCACGGCGGCGAACGGCGGGACGCCGATCGCGTGGTCGGAGGATGGTCCGGACTCGGCGAGCAGCGCGAAGCGCTCGGCGGAGACGGTGCTCACCCCGGTCGGCTCGAGCGTGCCGTCGACGAGCACCTCGCCGGTGCCGATCGTGAGCGGCGTCGCAAGCGCCGCGAAGGCGTCGCTCCCGGATGCCGCGACCGGAAGCAATGGGGCAATCTCTGCCGCGCGCGCCTCGGACACGGAGCCCGCGCAATCGGGCGCGACCCTCGCGTCGGCGTCCAGCTCGAGCGCGACGTCCAAGGCGAAGCCGCCGGTCACGGACGAGATCGTCGTCGCCCAGGCCACGACCGCTCCGGGCTCCCCGCTCCCGACCCATCCGGGAAACGCGGCAAAGAACGCAGCAAACAGCGCGAGCGCTCGGTCGCCTCGCGGCCTGATCGCCGGAATCGTCGGCGTCGGCGCCGTGGCCGTCATCGGCCTCCTCGCGTTCGGACGCGGATCCGGAGACAAACAACCCGGCGCCGGGCTCACCCCGATCACCTCCGCCGTTCCGTCCGCGGAGAACGCAGGCGCGGGAGCGACCGGCGCGCGCCCGGCGGCCGTGTCCGACGTCGCGTCGGCAGCACCGTCGAGCAGCTCTGCCGGTTGGCCGACCTCGACGGCCTCGAGCGCCTCGAGCGCCTCGAGCGCGTCCGGCGCCTCGAGCGCTACCGATGCAGCACGCGTGACTGCGCCGACGCAGGCGCCGAAGCACGACGCGCCGCCGATCGCCGGAGGTACCGCGCGAAAGCCCGACCCGACGACAAAGCCCGTAACCGGAACGGCGTCGACGCCTCCGGTCATGCCCGGCGCGACACCGTCCGCGCCGGCAACGACGCCGGGCACCGCCGCGACGACGCCGAAGCCCGCAGGCTCGGCGCGCAAGTTCCGAACGAACTTGGACTGAGCGGAAGCTCGTCGGGCTCGAGCGCGCTTCACGTGCTGCAACGCGCGTGCGGCCGGCGGCGCGCGGAAGAACACAAAAGCAAAAAGCCCAAGAGGGCTTCCTCTTGGGCTAATTGGCGCTGTAGCGCTTCGTGACAGAATAAATCCCGGCGACGTCCTACTCTCCCACACGGCTACCCGTGCAGTACCATCGGCTCCGAAGAGCTTAACTTCCGAGTTCGGGATGGGATCGGGTGTGGCCTCTTCGAAATCATCACCGGAAATCCGTGGGTGGTGCGAGGCGCCTCTCGATGAGAGGGGTCTCTGCGTACCTACCGAAATCCGTAATCCTAAATTCGCTATTCAGCGGAGTTGGGACTCGGGGTTCGTAACCCGAATCCTGCTCGTGACCTCGTCTTCACCTTGTGGTGAATGGCGTGTCGATTCATTTCTGTGCCGGCATCGCCACTCTCAAGGTCTCAATGTTTGCCCTAGAGATATGGTTAAGCCTCACGACCTATTAGTACCGGTTAGCTCCGCCCCTTACAGGACTTCCACACCCGGCCTATCAACCTCGTGGTCTACGAGGGGTCTTTAGGGGCTTACGCCCGGGATACCTCGTCTTGTGGCCGGCTTCCCGCTTAGATGCTTTCAGCGGTTATCCGTTCCGTACATAGCTACCCGGCTATGCTGCTGGCGCAACAACCGGATCACCAGGGGTACGTCCAACCA
>JAQBQJ010000125.1 GCA_028287065.1 Labilithrix sp.
GACATGCTGACGAGCTCGCTGTGGCCGAAGCTGCGCGACGGAATCACGAACGGGCTCTCGATCAAGCTGCCGCTCCCCGCGCTGGGCGCGATCGCGAGCGTCGCACCGAACCTGTCCGGGCTCGCGCCGAAGACGGGGCTCAATCGGCGGATCGCGTATCGCAACGGCTTCGTCGTCCTCGATGCCAAGCTCGAGGGAGTGTTGCCCTGAAGGCGGGCGCGGGCTGTGCTGTCATCCCGGGAGGGGCGAGCCGTGGACCGCCGCTACCGCGGATCACTCGGTGAATGCTGCGAGGTTGCTCAGCGACGATTGCAAGCCCACATCGTGATCTGCCTTCCCGATGCCTTCGGGCACGTCCTCGCACGCGATCGTGACCTCGGTGCCGTCAGCAACGGGGCTGAGACTCCAGGTCATCCTCATTGTTCCTGCGAACGAGGGATCGTCGGACTCGAACTTCACGAGCTGCACGACGCGCTCGTTCTGAACGAGCTCCGCGAACTCCACCTCGACGACGTCCTCGTGCTCGGACGTCTTGCCGCGCGTTGCGTGCGCCGCTTTATCGTACGCGAGCGCCATGCGGTAGCCGCCACCGACTCGCGCGTCGAAGAAGTCGAATCGCGCTCGCATTCCCTTCGGCGGGAGCCACGAGAGGAGCGAGGTCTGATCGACGAAGGCGCGATAGATGGTCTCCTGCGACGCCTTGATCACTCTCGATGCGCGGTCGACTCTCTTCATGGTTCGCGGCGAACATATCGCATCGCCCGACGCCAATCCCTCACGGCGTGTATTCACCTACGCTCTCCCGCCCGCGCAGCCCTCCGACGCAGCGTCACAGACCATGATGTCCGGGTTGGATACCGCCTTCTCGGCGAGCCTTCCGGCGACGGGCGCCTGTCATGCGCGCGAGCTCCATGCGGCGTTGACGTTCTATCCTCGTACCTCGTAGCGTCGAGAATCGGCCTACCACGAACGAGCTCGAGGAATCTGCAATGCATCAGTCGTCGCGTAGCGCGGGGGGCCTCGCTCTCCAGGGGCTCGGCGTGGTCGGTCTCGTTCTTCTCGCGGCGGTGGCCGCATGTGGCGATGGAGACTCCAGCGGCGAGCCGAGCCAAGACGCCGGTGCGGTCACTCCGAACGACTCCGGCACCAACCCCAACCCCAACGACGCCGGCATCGCGCCGAACGACTCCGGCGTGATCCCGGAACCGACCACGTACACGATCGGCGGAACCGTCACCGGGCTCGCGCCCTCCACGGGTGACGCGGGGCTCGCCGACGCAGGGCAAGGCGCGCTCGTTCTCCAGAACGGAAGCGAGAAGATCACGGTCTCGAAGAACGGCGCCTTCGCGTTCACGACCAAGGGCACGAGCGGCGCCGGCTTCGAGGTGGTCGTCTCCGCGCAGCCCGATAATCCGGTGCAGACGTGCACCGTGAGCGGCGGGAAGGGAACGATCGCCACCGGGAACGTGACGAGCGTCACCGTGAACTGCGACACCAAGAAGCTGACCATCGGCGGTCATGTGACCGGGCTCGTGGGCGGCGGCCTCAAGCTGCGCGTCAACGATACGGAGGACGTTTCCATCGCGGTCGTCGACGGCACGTACGCGTTTCCGTCCTCGCTCGCGAGCGGTGCGACCTACTCGGTGACCGTCAAGGCGAACCCGACGAATCGCTGGCAGAACTGCACGCTCGTGAACGCCACCGGCCAGGTCGACGACACGAACGTCACCAATATCGACGTGACGTGCGTCGACCAGACGTTCACGGTCTCCGGGACTCTCACCGGCGTCACCACTGCCGACCTGGTCATGAAGAACACCTACTCGGGCGGCGGGGGCCCGGAGACGATCAACCCCGCGGCCAATGCGCCGACGTTTGCGTTCGTGCAGCCCGTGCGTAGCGGCGAGACGTTCGCGGTGAGCACGAGTGGTCCCTACCATTGCGACATCACCGGGGGCGCCGCGACGATGGCGGGGGCCAACGTCACCGACGTGGCTGTCGCCTGCACGCCGTCGACCTTCGATTACGCGTTCACCGGAGCGCCGCAGTCTTTCGTGGTGCCGGCGTGGGCGACGTCCCTCGACGTGGTGCTCGAAGGCGCCCAGGGCGGGTCGGACTTCGCGGGCAGCGTGAACTACGGTGGCAAGGTGACGGCGACCGTCGCCGTCACCCCGGGCGAGACGCTCTCGCTCTACGTCGGCGGCCAGCCTGCCAGCATCACCGGTGGCTACAACGGTGGCGGTAACGGTGAGAGCGGGGGTCGGGGCGGCGGCGGCGCGACCGACCTCCGTCGCGGCGCCACGCTCGCCGATCGCTTCCTCGTTGCAGGCGGTGGTGGCGGTGGCGGATTCTGGGCGGGCGTAAACCTCGAGATCGTCGGGGGCGTGGGTGGAGACCTCACGGGAGGATCGGGCTACCGCGTTCCCGACTATGCCTCGAACCCCGGCGGTCAGGGCGCGACGCAGTCCGCGAGCGGCACCGGCACCTGCGTATCGTACGACAACCCCGCGATGTCCGGCGGACTCGGCTTCGGCGGCGCCCCTGCGGGATGCGGCTGCCAGGGCTATGGCGGCGGTGGTGGATATTACGGCGGCGCAGGCAGCGGCAACTGTCGCGGCGGCGGCGGCGGGAGCGGCTTCGCGGCCGCGGTCGGCGTCGCGAACGTGGTGCACACGGCCGGCGGAGCGAGCCCGGGCAACGGACGCATCCACATCGATGCGAAGTAGCCAGCGGGTCGCTCGGGCGCCGTGATCAGCGTGCCGGACCTCCTCTACATCTCGCTCGGCTCGAGCACCGAGCGCGCTGGCCGTGGTCACCGTCGACTGACGTGGCCCGTCGCATCGAGGTCCGCCTGAACCGTCCACTCGTCGTCGCCTTGCGCTCGAGGTTGGACGCTCGGATCCTCGGGCTGCACCAGCCGAGGCGGCGCGGGCGGAGGGTGCGCGGTCTGTGGATCCTCCTGCGGATCGGCTGTCTCGGCGCCAGGCGGGGAGCCGAGCGGGTACGCGGGCATCACCGTCGGTCGCTTGGGGTCGACGTGGCTCATGGCTTAGCGGCCGTGGGTTGTGAAATGTGCATGAATGACCCCCTCGCATTTTTGCCCTCGCTCGCGCTGCTCGTGCAGATCGTCGCGGGTGGGGTGCTCGATGAGCTCGTCGTTGACGCGCTCTTCTTCTTCGGTGATTTCGACCGCGATTTCGAGCTCGACGCCCTCTGGCTCTCCTTCGTCGGAAGGCGTCGAGCTCCGCTTCATCGCGTCGGGCGCCGTCATGTCGACCCCCGCAGCAACGATCGGGCCGCGGGTCGCCAGTGGCTCCGCGCGGCTACGACGCAATGAACGCCAGCAGATCCGGATTGATGACCTGCGGATGGGGGGGTGCACATCCCGTGGGGCAGGCCCTTGTAGACCTTCAGCGTGGCGTTCTTCAGCAGCTTGGACGAGAGCGGCGCGGCGTCGGCGCAGGGCACGATCTGATCGTCGTCCGCGTGCAGGACGAGCGCCGGCACGTCGATCTTCTTCAGGTCCTCCGTGAAGTAGCCGAGGGCACCATTGCCAAGGATCTGCCCGCGGCCGTATTGGCGACGGCCCTCGTCGACTCCTTCGAAGGTGCCATTCTTCGCACGAACGCCTCGCGGATCGACGCCAGCGCAGGCTCACCGAGCTCGGGGAGATCGACGATGGCCACATCGTCGTCCCCCGTGCTCGAGGCTTCGGCGACGGTCGCGACGATCTCCGGGCAGCACTCCGCGAGCGCCTCCTGCCACCGGTGCGAAGCGGCGCCAGCGCCGTCCACGATCACGAGGCGCCCTCGGCCTCGCTCCGCATGTGCGTCTCCGTCCATGCCCGCTTCGAATGAACGGCGCCGATCGCGCTTCCTTCACTCCCTCAGCCACCGAGGGCCCCGACGGGCTACTTCCAGGAAGTGCCCTTCGGGCCGATGATCTCCACGGTGCCCATGTACGAGGCCATGTTGCCCGAATAGCCGCCGGTGCCGGGCACGCGGAAGCACTTGTTCCACGAGACCTTGTTGGGGGTCGGGCCGCCGCAGGTGCCCGTGCAGTTGGGGCCCGGGCCGATACTACCGCCGCCCCTCGTGGTGTCGGTCGTCTCGATGTGATGGATGACCCACCCGTTCTTGACGCTGACCTCCCACGAGTCACAGCCGACGGCGTCGTCCTCCCAGAACGTGTCCTCGACGTGTGCTGCGCCGAAGCTCAGGAACGTGTCGCACTTGTCTTCCGTCGATGCCGGATCGCACTTCACGAGCTTCGCGTCGATCGACGCGATCACCATCGTCGGCGTGAAGTCGACGTTCTTGCTCGCCGTCTTGCCGTCCTCGCGCGTGACCTCGATCGTCACTTCCTTCGCGTGCACGCCACTGATGCTCGGCACCTGGACGAGCAGCGCGTTCGAGTCCCACACCGGGACGGAATACGGCGGCAGCACGTGTTCGCCGTTCGGAAGCCCCTTCATCACGACCTTGCCGGGCTTCGATCCGAAGCCGGTACCCTTGATGAAGACGACGGCACCAGGCTCGAACGGGCCGCTCGCCGTGGCTATCGATTGGATCGCCGGCGGTCCGACGACCACGACGCTGCCAAGTTGCTTGATCACCTGGGCGTAGGCCGCCTGCTCCGTCGCGTTCCTCGCGTTGAGCTTCGTCACGCGCGCCGCCTCGAAGCCCGCGACGTGGGCCTCGCCCTTCGCCTTCGCGGCCGCGAGGCTCGCGGTGAACGTCCTCGCGCGTGCCGCCTTGTTCGCCGCTTCGCGCGCGCGGAGCTCGCCTGCTAGCGCCGTACTTCCGCCCTTCATCACGACCACGGCGTCGCTCGGCAGTACCTGGAACTGCTCACGCGTCAGCGTCCTCGCGACCGGCGCAGCGGGCCGCGCTGGCTCGCCATGCGCGTGCACGATGACGGCGAAAACGCTCGACACGATCGCGGAAGCGATGAGCTGCGGCCCGCGCTTGGTGATCCGGACACCTTCGATTCTCTTCATCGGTCACCTCACACCACGGGTTGTCGTGGAGAAACGGAGCGTAGTCGAGCGCACGAAATTCAAGCCAATTCGACGATAGCTCGTGAAGGCGCGCTCGTATTGTCCCTCGTTCGAGCGACATCGACGCCGTTCGTACCCGACCGCGAACCTGCAGTAGTCGCTCCGCGTGCTTCACGCCTTGGCGTGCGGTCGAGCGGACGACCGGCCAAGCTCGGGGCTCGACCGCGGCTTTGCGTCGAAACGCGATCCGCGACGACGCGTCCAGGGCTCTGTCGCAACCGTGAAAGCGCTTGTCGCGAACACGATAGCCGCGTCGTTCGGCACATGTTTGCCGTGATCCTGGTTACGCGGTCCGTCAGTCTCCGAACTTCTCGCGCATGAAGAGCGAAGAGGCCCCCGCGCTGCGGTGCCAGAGCTGGAGCTGCGGGCCCGCGCCGTTCAGGATCATCGCGTCGTTTGCCGAGGGCTCGATCTTCGGCCAGCCCGTCCACGACGCGGCGTTCGCGCAGGGCAGCGTGCAGAAGCCGTAGCTGATGTCGCCCGCAGCCGTGCGGCCGGCGAGGTACATCTTGCCTCGCCAGATGGCGGCCGACGGCGTGCTCGTCGTCTTGGGGTTGATCGCTCCGTCGTAGACGTTCTCGCCGGCGAGGAGCTCCGCGGACCAGGTGGCCGCCTGCGGATCGTACGACCGATACGCGATGCGGGAGACGACGATCGGCGTCCCGTTCGCCGCGAGCTCGTTGTGGTCGATCGTGTAAACGAGCCAGAGTCCGCTCGCGGCCGAAGGAGATACGCCGTCCATCGTGCCGCTCGCCGCGGTCGCGGGGTTCGTCGACAGCGCCGGCGTCGTGAGCGTCGCGATGATGCTGCCGTTCGTCGGGTTGATCCGGTAGCCCTTCACGGCCTGCGCGCCCGCACCCGGCACCCGGTAAAAGAGATAGAGATCGCCCGCGTACTCGACGAGCGAGACCGGCGCGTCGGTCTGGTACCAGGTGCCGTACGCGTAGGTGGAGACGATCGTCCCCGTCACGGGGTCGAACTTGTACACGTACGGCTTCCCGCTGGAGCTGCCGGCGACGTAAACATACGCGCCCACCGCGACGGCCGACGGCCCCACCGGATCGATGTACGTGCCCATGCCGAGCGCTGCCGACCACGCTGCCGTGCACGGCCCGAGCTTCGGACACGTGCGCTTCCGGTACGAGACGTAGCCGCCGTCCGCGCTGTCCTGGAAGAAGACGAAGTGCGTGTCGTCCGATGCGGGTCCGCTGACGTTGGCGGTGGCGACGCGACCGGCGACGTTGGTGCCGATCGACTTCGAAGCGCGGAAGAGACCGACGGCATCCATCGCGGCATACGCGGACTTGCAGTTCGCCGCGGGCTGACCGAACGCGCACGCCTTCTGCGCGAGGCAGGTCCGGAACTGGTTCACGGTGGCGTTCTGCGGACTGCAGTTGAAGCTCGCGTCCCACCAGAGCTGCTGGGCTGCGGCCACGCCGATCCCGAACGTGCTCACGCCGCCGACGGTCGCCGGGCGCTGGTTGGTCGCGCGCGAGAAGAGGTAGGCGGCCTTACCGTAGATCGCGTACGCGCTGTGATCGTAGAACTGGTCGTACGCGTAGTTGCTCGGATCGCCCGTCGACTCCGGATCCTTCAGCGACCGCGGAAGGCCATTGCCCACCCACGCCGGACACGCCGCGTTCACGCCCGCCCAGACCCAGTCGGTCGTCCCGTACTGGTAGTGCTCCACGAACTGACTGAACACGTCGGCCCAGCCTTCTCCGAGCGGTGAGTTGTCCCCGTACGGCCCGTTCGATCCCTGGTTGAGCGCGTGGCCGTACTCGTGCGCGACCATGTCGAGACACTTGCCGCCTTCCTGGCTGATCCAGAGCTCCTCGTCGTTGTTGACCCAGTAGCCGTCGATGTAGGTCGCGGGAGGGCCGAAGCCGATCACCGTGAGCGCGGTCCCGTTGCCCTTCCATCCGTCGCGCCCGAACGTGTTCGAGAGGTACGCGTACGTCGTGTCCACGCTCGTCTTGAGCGCGTCGGTCGCGCCGACCGACGGCACGGCGGGGTTCGCGCAGTGACCGGCAACGCACCATCCTGCCGGGCACGTCGCGCATTTGAAGTCGTTCGGCGAGCTGTACGCACAATCGGCGTGACACGCGTCGTCGAACTGGAGCGTGGTCGCTCCGGCCGAGCGATACACCTCGTGGTGGCGAGCGCGCTGCGTCGCCTCGCGCGCGACGAGGATCTTCTCGCCGCGACCGACGGCGACGTCGAAATCGCGATCGCCCATCGAGACCTGGAAGCGCCACGCGACGTCTGCGGCCATCTCGCCCGACTCGACGCCCCTCGTCACCCAGACGCCGGCGAGGCCTGACTCGATCGCGGCCTCGGGACCGACGGCGGCGAGGGCTGCGCGCTCGGCCGCCTTGCGATCGCCCGGAGCGAGCGGAAGCTCGGCGAGCATCGACTGCGGTACGAGATGGTTCCACAGGCCGCGGATGGTCATGTCGGGGCCGACCTGCACGACGGCCTGCGCGTTCCACACCGGCAGCGAGCCGTGACGCTGACCGACCTTGATGGACGACGCGCTGCTGCCAGGCTGGACTTCGAGCGTCGCGCGAGAGAGATCGAAGAGCGAAGTCTCGCGCTGGAGGAACGTGCGCGCGGCGTCTCCGGGCGCGCGTGCGCCGGCGACGGGAATCGCGAGGCCCCATGCCCATAGGCCCTGAACGGTGCCGCGTGCGGAGCGGGTGATCTGGAGGTGCCTCGACTCCCCGACGGCGGCGAGCTTCTCGAGCTCCTCACGGCGCTGGTCGGGGGTCATCGCTCCGAGGCTCGCGTCGAGCGTGCGCTCGTGCTCCTCGGTGAGCTCGTCGAGGCGCGCATCGCGCGGGGGCTCCGAGCTCTGACATGCAGATACCAGTGACGCCGCGAGCGCGAACGTCAGACCAAGACCGCCAAACCGTGCCCACCAACGACGCCTTCGCATGGGAGCCATGCTGGCAGCTGCTCTCGCCGAGCTTCAATGAGCTCTCGCTCGCTCACGCAATGCTCAGACTGATTGCGCGGATCAGGGGATGCGGGGTTCGTCGGTCCCTCGCGTGGTAACGTCACCGCCCGTGAGCGACTACAGCGTAACGGTACACGCCGCCCTGACCGGCGACGACGGCATCCTCCGGGCGGCGGTCGCCTACTACGACGGCGAGTCATTCTCGTCCGTCGTGATGGCCGAGTCCGACGTTGCCGACGATCGGAACGTCACCACGAAGCTGCTGCAGAAGTCGGTGGCATTCAACGACCTGTGGCGGTCATCTGCCGGCTGTCTCTACGTCTGCGACGATTCCGGGTACGTGCACACGAGCACGAACGGCAAGACCTGGAAGAAACATCAGGTCGCCTCCGCACCGCTGACGGTCGTGTGGGGCTTCGACGACGGCAACGTGTACGCCGCCGGCGGCGAGGGCATCGTGTATCGCTCCGACGGCAAGAAGTGGGTGAAGGCGAGCAAGCCGCTCGGCCATGCAATCTCGCGCGTGCGGGGCGCCGCGCCCGACGATCTCTACGCCTGCGGAGAGGGCGGCCTGCTCTGCCATCACGACGGCAAGTCGTGGACGCCGGTGGCGCTGTCGTCCGACTCGATCCTGACGGGGCTGCTGGTGCTCTCGGCGAAGGACGTGCTCGTGTGCGGAAGCGGTGGTGCGCTCTTCCGAGGTGCCGGTGCGAAGTGGAAGAGCGTGCGTCAGCGCGGCGTCGAGCTATACGACCTGGCCACGTTCAAGAAGGACATCTACGTCGCGGCGGGCGGCGCGGGCGTGCTTACGTTCGATGGCAAACGCCTCGTCAAGGTGAAGGACACCTTCGCGGTGTATCGGCTGTCGGCATCGAAGAAGTACCTCACGCTGGCGGGTGGGCCCGATGCCGTTCGCTTCGACGGCAAGGAGTGGGTCGGCCCCACGTACAGCTGAGCACGGGCCGACCGGCTCCTGCCAACGCCGCAGCGACCACCACGAGCACGATTGTCGTTCCACGAATGCGGCGCTCGTTCCTGCGGTACGCTGCAGCCGTGATCCAGCGCACGATTCGCATCGCAGCAAGCTTCGAGGAAGCGGCGCGTCTCGATCGCGAGGACGTGGCCGCGCTCTCGTTCGAAGAGCGCATCTCGGGAGTCGAGCGGCTGAGAAGGGCATGGTTCGGTGAAGATCGAGCTCAATCGCGACTGGACCGAGTTCTTGTGTGCGCTGATCGTCCGTCGCGTGCGCTTCGTGCTCGTCGGCGGACACGCAGTCGCCGGCCACGGTGAGCCCCGGTTGACGGAAGACCTCGACGTCTTCGTCGAACCGACGCTTGCGAACGGACGCAGGCTTCGCGCCGCGCTCCTGGACTTCGGGTTCGGCGAGGGGGTCCCGCCTGCGCCGATGCTGGCCGCGCACGACAAGGTGTTCATGCTCGGGCGAAAACCGAATCGCATCGACATTCTCACCGGAATCGACGGCGTTTCGTTTGCCGACGCCTGGTCGAGCCGCGTCGAGGCGGAGTTCGAGGCGGCCCCTCTCTACGTGATCGGACGCGACGCGCTGCTGCTCAACAAGCGCGCTTCAGGTCGCAACAAGGACCTTCTCGACATTGCCATGCTCGAGGCGCATCCGCCCGTGGCGAAGAAGGCGAAGAAGTCAGTGACCCCCAAGAAGAAGGCGAAGAAGCCCCGCTGAGCGTCGCCCCGAGCTCCAGTGAGGGTCAACTCGGTAAGCGCGCTCGCGAGATCGCCGTCGGACCTCCCGCGGACGTCTACGGCTTTGGCTGCGTCGCGTACTTCCTCCTCACGGGACGACCTCCGTTCGAGGCGAACAATCTCGTCGCGGTCTGCGCCGCGCACGTGCACACCGCGCCATAGCCCCCGTCGGCCCGCGCTCCCGAGGTCCCGACCGAGCTCGACGCGCTCGTGCAACGGTGCCTCGCGAAGAAGCCGGAGGAGCGACCGACGACGCGCGAGCTCCTCGCCGCGCTCGCCGCCTGAGGCGTCGGTCACTTGAACGCGAAGCGCTTCCGCTGCCGGCAGTTAACGCGAAATCGACCTTGATTGAAGGCACTTCGTCTCTGTTCTGGCGCCAGAACAGGCGGTCGCGCAGAGCTCTCCTCTCTATGGCCAAGCGCTCACCAAGCCGCACCCTCGCCCCTCCGCGCTCGTCCGCGCCGAACATGGTGGCGCGCGGTCTTCGCGAACGACGCGGGCGCAGCGCTCGACGCGCGGACGAAGAACCCCGTCTGGCAGGAGCTCGTGCGGCGTGCGGGCGGCCCGACGCTGCAGATCAGCAAGCGCATGCTGTCGAGGCCACGCCACGTCTGATCCGTGATTCCGTCGCGCGGCGTAACGACGTCGTCGCGCTACAAGTGCCGTCTGAGCAGCTGTGGGATGACGAGACACATCTCGTCGAGCGTCTGTTCTCCGAGCTTGAGATCCATCGGGACCAGGCCTCGCGCCTTGTACTCGGCTGCCAGCCTTCGGTTGAACATCGAGTTGTCGTAGGTGCAACGCACCTTGATCTTGTCGCCAGCCGCGAGCGTTGGCAGCGCCTCTGGCGAGACGGCGTACGTGTACATGCGCTGCCAGTGGAAGTCCCACTTGTCTTCGAGAAGGCACTGACTGTCGCCGGCGCGCTCGAGGTCGACTTTGACGTCGATGCCCGCGAGGTGTTCGTGGCCCATCACACCATAGATGTAGACCGGGCCCGCCTTGGTCGGATCGTCAGGCGGAGCGACCGTGAGCTGCATCGACTCGACGTGGGCCCGCACGTTCGCGGGGATCCGGAACTCCACGTCCTCGGCGTCGTTCGGGTCAGGGAGGAGTCCTCCACCGTCGACCGGTCCAATGAAGTTCCCGATCTCGATCGTGGAGAGGAGGAATTCCGGCTTCGTCTTTGCGATACGTAGCTGCACCTTCGTCGAGTCGGGCTGCGCTGTCTGTCCACCCGGTGAGTAGTGAATCCGCATGACGATCTTCGCGCCTGGAACGAGCTGCATGGCGATGTTGGACGGAAGCTCGTGCGGATTTGACCCCGGCACCCAGATCTCCAGCAACGTGCGCTCGGCGGTTCCATCGTCGGACATGCCGGTGCAGTCGAAGCTGCCATCCGGTCCCGCCTTCTCGGCGAACGTACCCTTCGGATCGGTCATGACGACGGCGTGATGCACGATCTTGCGGTTGCCGGGGACGACGTTGATGCCGCCGATGTACGCGCCATCGGCGAGCTCTGGGGATTCGAGGACGAAGCAGCGATACTCGTCCCTCGTACCGCTCGCGACGAAGGGCGTCTTCGGCTCGAGTGTCAGCGTGGGGTTCGTGAGCTCGATCTTCGTGAGCTCGCGGCGGGGTGGAGCGTCCTTCGTATCGCCCTCCGGAGCGCCCGCAGCGCTCCAGTCTGCAATCGTCTTGATCTCGACGTCGGTCAGGCGTTCGTCGCGGTTCCACGGAAGCCGCGGCTTGCACTCCGGCGTGTCCTGCGCCCCCCATGGCGGCATGCGGCGCGCGCCCGTCTCGAAGGCTATCGCTGGCGCCATCGACTGCGCGTCGTTGTAGGTGACGAGCGAGAACGGCGCGATCCCGCCAGGCTGATGGCACTTCAGGCAATGCGCCTCGAGCAGCGGCTCGACATTCCTGTGGAAGGTGGGGATGTCCGGCGTTGCTGCGTCTGGCGCCTCGTTTTGCGGCGACGCGCTTGGAGCTGCTGGGCTGCCGGTTGAGCACGCCGCAGCGGTCACTGCAGACGCGATGGGCGACCACACGAAGATCCAAATTCTCGAATGACGCTGCGCCATGACGACGTCGCTGGACAAGAGATCGGCCACAGCTTCCGAGTGCAGGCCCCATGCCCGCAGCGGTCGGCTCGTCGTTGACGACGCTCGTGTGCGTGAAGTGTTGCCGAGCTCATGAGCGAAGCTCGCAAGACATCTCTCCACGATCGCCACGTCGCTGCCAAGGGCCGCACGGTCCCGTTTGCAGGTTGGGAGATGCCCATTCTTCAGTACCCGGGCATTGTCGATGAGCATCAGGCGGTGCGAAGCGCCGCCCGCCGCTGCGAGGGGCGGATGAAGCTGCTCGCGATGGTCACGGATGACAAGAGCGTCACGCGCTACCTGCGCGCTCTCGGCGAGCCGACCGACGCCCCGACCCGAACGCCGGCGCGCGGACCGCCGTATTGGAAGAGCTCGTCTGCAGAGCCCGACGAGTCATGGGCGTGGTGCTACGTGGACGAGCGTGTGCTCTCCGCCTGATGCCCATCACCACCCCGTCAGCGATTTGACGTGCGCCACGAGCCGCGCAGCCATCTTTGCCTGCGTCGTCTTGCCAGGGTGGTATCCGCATCCGAGGCCGTCGGCGAAGTCCTGCTCGTCGATCTCGAGCAGGGTGAGCTTCGCATCGCCCGCCGCGACTCGCTCTGCGATCGCAGACTCGAGATACGCGCGCAGCCTCGTTCGATACGCACCGCTCAGCATCGGTGAGGTGGTCGCCACGATGTGCGCGCCTGCGTGCCTCGCTCGGAGGAACGACAAGAACGTCACGTACGTGCCCAGGAAAGCCACGCCGGGGTCTCCTTTTCCGCCGGCGAAGTCGTTGGTGCCGAGGCTCACGACGACCACCTCGGGGGCGAACGAATGATCCGAGACGCTCGACGGATCGTTCGCGATCGAGCGACCGTAGACCTCGGGCATCGTGCCCTCCGTCCTTCCGTCGTAGTTGCGGAGCACGCCGATGCCGGAGACCGCGATCGCCTGGTGCACCGCGGACAGCTGTCGGGCCGCGAGAGCTCCCCACGCGAGCGGCTCTGACTCCGTATCCGCCGTGAACGAACAGAAGGCGTCCGCTCCGAGCACGCCGAAGCCGCAGGTGATCGAGTCGCCGACGATCTCGATGCGACGTCCTGCGGGCACGGGTGTCGGGACCAGCGCGCCTCCTGGGTGAGGCGTGACGCCGAGGAGCTTCGTGACTCCGACGGCGGTCTCGGTCCTCTTCGTCACGACGAGACTGTGCTCGCCCGCGGCGAGCCCGCCGGCGACCTCGTACGTGGTGGTGTGGCCGGACACGGTCAGCGTCGTGGCCGGCCCACCGTCCACAGCGACGTCGTAGTGGCTGGCGCCCGTGTCGGCGAGAACGAGCGAGAGCCCCGCGCCGACGAAGGACATCCGCAGCTCGGTGCCCGGCCAACCGAACGTCGGCGCTCCTGGATCGCGCGAATCGACGCGGCCGATGACGTGGAAGGGCGCGACCTCCGGAGGCACCGCGCGCGCGGCGGAGACATCGCGGCCGAGAGCGTCGCGCTGCGAGGTGGCGACGGGCGCCGCTGCGTCGTCGTCGCCCGCGCGGTTTCTACCGTCGACCTGGGGCTCGGGTGAAACGGCTGCGGCGTGCTCGCGAGACCTGCAGGCGCTCGACGCGACGGTCGTGAGCGCTGTGAAGGCGATGAAGGTGATGGTGACCGCTCGCACGCGCGCGGTGGAGCAATCTTCGGACCA
>JAQBQJ010000164.1 GCA_028287065.1 Labilithrix sp.
GGGCCCTGCGAGATCGTCCTCGATGCCTATCCGAACAAGCGCTACCGCGGCGTCGCCACGGAGCTCGGACAGCGCGTCAACCGCGCGAAGGCCACCGTCGTCGTGAAGGTGAAGTTCGCCGACGATCCGCAGGGCGTCCTGCCCGAGATGAGCGCGCGCGTGAGCTTCCTCTCGAAGGCGATCACCGACGACGCGTTGAAAGAGGCGCCGAAGCGCGTCGTCGCGAGCGAGGCGGTCGTCGACCGCAACGGACAGAAGGTCGTCTTCGCGGTCGAGTCCGGGAAGCTCCGGGCGTTCCCCGTGAAGCTCGGACCGCCCGTCGGCGCGAGCGCCGTCGAGCTGCTCGACGGTCCGGCGCCGGGAGTGAAGGTCGTGGCGAAGCCGAATACCGAGACCGCCGAGGGGCAACGCATCAAGGAGACGGACAAGTGAGCACCCAACCGATCAGCGAGCCGCCGCGCTCCAACCCGACCGCCGAGGTCGACGTGCCCGAGCAGTACCGGAAGAGCGCGACGCCCGGCTCCGCCAAGACGATCATCGAGCTCAGAGGCGTCACCAAGACGTTCGTGCGCGGAAAAGAGCCGCTCACCGTCCTCGACGGGCTCACGCTCGACGTCCACGAGGGCGCCTTCGAAGCGCTCATGGGCCCGTCCGGATCCGGCAAGTCGACGCTCCTCAACCTGATCGCCGGGCTCGATCGCCCGACCAGCGGCTCGGCGAAGGTCGCAGGCAGCGATCTCTCGACGATGAGCGACGGCGACCTCGCGCGCTTCCGCTCGCGCCACATCGGCTTCATCTTCCAGGCCTACAACCTCATGCCCGTGCTCACGGCGATCGAGAACGTCGAGCTGCCGCTGCTGCTCACGAAGCTCTCGTCGGCGGACCGGAAGAAGCGCGCACAGACGGCGCTGCGTGCCGTGGGCCTCGACGATCGCATGGGCCACTACCCGCGCCAGCTCTCGGGCGGTCAGGAGCAGCGCGTCGCGATCGCGCGCGCGATCGTCAACGACCCCACGATCATCGTCGCCGACGAGCCCACGGGCGACCTCGATCGCAAGGCCGCCGACGACATCCTCACGCTCCTCACGAAGCTCAATCAGGAGTTCAAGAAGACGATCCTGATGGTCACGCACGACCCGGCCGCCGCCGAGCGCGCGACGGCCACGCGTCACCTCAACAAGGGCAAGCTCGAATAATGGGCGGCCTCTTCCTGATTGCTGCGCGCAACCTCGGTCGCAACTGGCTGCGCACGATCCTCACCGTGCTCGGCGCGTCGGTCGCGCTGATCGCGTTCATCATGCTGCGCACCGTCCTCTCCTCGTGGGAGGTCGGCGCGGAGTACGCCGCCAAAGATCGCCTCGGCACCCGTCACAAGGTGTCGTTCGTGATGCAGCTTCCGAAGAAGTACATCGACGACATCCGCGGCGTCCCGGGCGTGAAGCAGGCGACGTGGGCGAACTGGTTCGGCGGCAAGGACCCGCGCAAGCCCGACGAGTTCTTCGCCACCCTCGCGGTCGATGCCCCGAGCTTCCTGCCCGTCATGGACGAGCTCGTGCTCGACGAAGAGTCGAAGGCGCGCTGGCTCGCCGACAAGAAGGGCGCGGTCATCGGCGACGTGCTCGCCAAGAAGCTCGGCCTGAAGGTCGGCGACAAGTACACGCTGCAGGGCAGCATCTATCCCGGCGACTGGGAGTTCCAGATCGACGGCATCTACACCGCCGCGCGGAAATCGCTGGATCGCTCGCAGTTCCTCTTCCACTGGTCGTACCTGAACGACTCGATCCCGGAGGAGCGGCGCGACACCATCGGCTGGGTGATGACCCGCGTCGAAGACCCGTCGCAGAGCGCCGCCATCTCGGCGTCGGTCGACAAGATCTTCGACGAGCGCGACACGCAGACCGTCACGATGAGCGAGCGCAACATGCAGCTCTCGTTCATGGCGATGTTCGGCGCGATCCTCACCGTCCTCGACATCGTGTCGCTGATCATCCTGCTCATCATGCTGATGATCCTCGGCAACACGATCGCCATGGGGGTGCGCGAACGCACCCGCGAATACGCCGTGCTCCGTGCGATCGGCTTCCTGCCATGGCACATCCGCTTCTTCGTCCTCGGCGAGGCAGTGGTGCTCGGTCTCGTGGCGGGCGCGGTCGGCGTCGGCATCGCCTACCCGTTCGTGAACGGTCTGATGGGCAAGGCCATCGAAGAGAACATGTCGGCATGGTTCCCTTACTTCCGCGTCGAGCCGGCGGTGGCGGTCGCCGCCGCGCTCATCGCAGTGCTCCTCGCGACGACGGCCGCTCTCATTCCCGCGATCCAGGCCGGTCGCATCTCCGTCACGGACGCCCTGCGGCGGGTCGGGTGAACGCGCGATGATCCCCGTCAAATACAACTACCGGAACCTCGTCGTCCGCAAGACCACGACGATCGCGGCCGCGTTCGGCCTCGCGCTCGTCGTGTTCGTTTTCGCCGCCGCGCAGATGCTCGGCAACGGCATCACGAAGACGCTCGGTCGCGCCGCGAATCCCGAGAACGCCATCGTCCTCCGCAAGGGCTCGAGCGCGGAGATGGAGAGCGGCATCGAGGAGAACCAAGTAAACCTCGTGCTCGCGCAGGCGCAGCAGATCGGCGCGTCGAAGAAGCCGCCGGGCGTCGGCGAAGTCCTCGTCGTCATCCTGATGGACAAGATCGGCACGACGAACGGCGTCTCGAACGTGACCGTGCGCGGCGTGCCCGAGGACGTCTTCGCGTTCCGTACCAGCGCGAAGATCATCGAAGGCAAGGCGCCGACGCCCGGCACCGACGAGGTGTGCGTCGGTTCGGGGATCCGCGGGCGCTTCAAGGGTCTCGAGCTCGGTCAGTCGTTCGACATCAAGAAGAACCG
This sequence comes from Labilithrix sp., assembly GCA_028287065.1. Lineage (GTDB taxonomy): Bacteria > Myxococcota_A > Polyangia > Polyangiales > Polyangiaceae > Labilithrix. The sequence continues at coordinate 2,885 of JAQBQJ010000164.1, forward strand.
CCCCGTGAAGGTGGTCGGCGTCTTCTCGGACGAGGGGTCGGCGTTCGAGTCCGAGGTCTGGGCGGACATCCACACGATGCGCACCGCCTTCGGACGCGAGGGCTACGTGTCGAGCGTCCGCGTGCGCCTGGATGCGGCGAGCAAGTTCGACGCGTTCAAGGCGCTCGTCGAGCAGAACCGCCAGCTCGGCTTGAGCGTGCAGCGCGAGGCTGACTACTACGCGAAGCAGTCGGAGATGACGGCCGACTTCCTCACCATCATGTTCACCATGATCGCCGTGCTCTTCTCGGTGGGCGCGATGATCGGCGCGACCATCACGATGAACGCGCAGGTCGCCAATCGCCAGCGCGAGATCGGGACGCTGCGCGCGCTCGGCTTCTCGCGCGGGAGCATCCTCACGTCGTTCCTGCTCGAGTCGCTCGTGCTCGCCGTCCTCGGCGGAGCGGTCGGCGCGCTCGCGTCGCTGGCGCTCAGCTTCGTGAAGATCAGCATGGTCAACGCCGGCACGTGGTCGGAGATCGTCTTCGCGTTCGAGCCCACGCCCGCGATCATCATTCGCGCGATGGTCCTCGCCGGCTTCATGGGCGTGGTCGGCGGCTTCTTGCCGGCGATCCGCGCCGCGCGCGTCAGCCCGATCGAGGCGATGCGCGGCTGAATCAGCCCGCGCGTGATGCGCGGCGTTCGGCCGACGCGAGAGTCGAGAAGTCTGGGAAAAACGCGAAAGCGCGAAGAGCGAGAGGGAAAGAGAGGCGCGGAGACGCGGAACCGGAGCTGGAGGGTTGCCTCTCTATTTCTTGCTGGACCCGCGTCGCCGTTCGCGAAACTCGAAGGGCGCTCCCACCGGCTTCGCCGGCGGGAGCGCCCTTCAAGTTTCGCTCACCAATGGGAGATCTCCGTCCCGACCTTCCAGGGCGATCCGCCATTTCACCCTCGTCCGACCGACTGACGTGCCCGGAATACGCCCGAAATTGCGGGATACCGCGGCAGGTCGGATCGGAGACTCCATTAGGTGAGCGAAACTCGGAGCACGCTCCCGCGCGCGAAGCGCGTGGGAGCGTGCTCCGAGTTTCGCGAACGGCGACGCGGGTCCAGTCAGAGATCGAAGCGAGGCTCCTCCGCGTCCCCGCGTCTCCGCTTGTTTCTCGAACCGCTTACGCCCCAGGGATTGGCGTCGGGAGGTCGTCGCGGGTGCCGTCGAAGGCCTCTGCGGCTTGGCGCGCCTCGTCGACGCGGTCGGCCGGCACCATCACGCGCACGCCTTCCACCCCGGGCAGGACGCCTGCGGCGAAGGCGCCTTCGACGCTCGCTTTGACGCCGGCACGCTCGAGGAACTCGCCGAGGAGCTCGGCCTGAGCGCGATCAGCGAAGGAACGGAGGAGGACCCACTCGATGTCTGCCACGCGCTGGAGCTTACCCGCGCGCTGCCCCGTGCACGATAGAAACCAGTACGAACCGAGGGAATGCGCGCGCACGGCCCGCGGTTCTCGCCTCGATGGCGTCCAAGAAGCGGAGCTCGTTCGTCCGAACGATGGTGCAGGTCGCCACTGCGGCACTCGTGGCCTTCACGGCGCGCGCATCGCTCGCGGACCACTACAAGGTCCCCAGCGGCTCGATGGAGCCGACGGTGCACGTCGGCGATCGCATCGTCGTGTCGAAGGCGGCCTACGGGCTTCGGCTCCCGCTGACGGACACGTATCTCGTTCGTTACGCCGCGCCGCAGCGTGGCGACGTCGTCGTGATCGAGCCTCCCGACGACGACGCGAAGCACGCGATGGACGACGGCATGCTCGGCTCCGTGCTTCTGAAGCGCGTCGTCGCCGTCGAAGGCGATCTCGTCGAGGTGAAGGACGGACGCGTGCACATCGACGGACGCGAGATCCCCGAGGCGCGCATCTCGCTCGACGCGGGCGGCGGTCCCGATCTCGCGCCGGTGCGCGTTCCACGGGGCAAGGTGCTGCTCCTCGGCGACAACCGAGGCAACAGCCGCGACGGGCGCATCTTCGGCTTCGTCGACGGCGAGCACGTGCTCGGACGCGCGGTGAGCGTCGTCGCGCGCGACGGTCACCTCTCGATGCTTCCTCTCTGAGTCAGCGAGTCACCGCTCGGGCGGCGCGAGCGAGCCGCGCAGCGTCCGCACCCACTCCTCGGGCAGGGAATCGAGCTCGAGGCCGAGCACGCGCACGATCTCGTTGAGGCGCGTGCGCTCGACGTCGCTGATCACGCCGTCCGCCATCGTGATCTTCCACGTCGTCTGCACGAAGTCGGCGAAGACCTCCTTGATCTCGGCCATCGAGAGCACGTCCGACGAGAGGTAGGCCTTCAGCTCGGCGCGCTCGGCTTCCTCGGCGGTGGCGTCGGAGAAGATGCGGGCGAGCATGCCCTTCAACTTGCGCTTTTCGTCCATCGTCCCGGGAACGTACCAGCCTTCGCCGGTGCGATCGCCTGACGGGGTGCGTCAAAGCCAGGGAAGGGTACGACATCACCCGACGTACACGTCTTGGAGGCCCCGGACGACCCCTCCAGAGCCTCCTCTCTCTCTTGCTTGGACTCCTTCTGCCGGCCCACGTCGCGCGCTCGTCTCCCCTTCCTCCGCGGCGCGTGACGTGGGGCGGCCCATGTACCATTCGGCGAGATGCGTCTCGGCCTCATCGGTGACGTCCACGCGGAGGACGAGCGCCTGCGTGTCGCCATCGCCGCCCTGACCGCCGAGAAGGTCGATCGCATCTTGTGCTGCGGCGATCTCGTCGACGGTCACGGCGACGTCGACCGCACCTGCACCACGCTCGCGCTCCATCGCGTGACGACGGTGCGGGGCAACCACGATCGCTGGATCCGCGACGACGAGATGCGCACGCTGCCGAACGCGCACCGGATGACGGCGCTGTCGACGCTGTCGATCGAGCTGCTCAAGTCGCTCCCGCGCACTGTCATGCTCGACGTGCCCGGCGGCCGGCTGCTGCTGTGTCACGGCGTCGGAGAGAACGACATGCGTCGTCTCGGTCCGGACGATCAGGGCTACGCGATCTCGACGAACGAGGACCTATTGAAGGTGCTCTTCGACGCGACGATCTCGATCATGGTGTGCGGTCACACGCACCAGCCGATGGTGCGCCGGTTCGAGCGCGGCGCGGGGAAGCCTGCGCTCACCGTGGTGAACGCGGGGACGCTCGCGCGGGAAGATGGGCCGGGGTTCGTCGTGCTCGATGTCGGGGCGCGGCGGGCGGATTTCTATGGGATTGGGGCGGAGATGGGGGTGTCGGTGGCGTCGAGGGCGGTGTTCTAGAGAGAAGAAGATCGGGCACGGGCACGGGCACGGGTACGGGCCGAGAGTGCTAGTGCGTCGTTTGTTTCAGCCACGAGAAGATCGACGCGATGGAGCCCGATCGTGATCACTTCCACTGGCGATCGTGGATGGCGT
>JAQBQJ010000178.1 GCA_028287065.1 Labilithrix sp.
CGATCGCGGTTGAGGATGTGGATCGAGTGACCGAGGCCGTTCATCGCGGCCTCCATCATGCCCTCGCCCAGCGTGGGATGCGGGTGGATGGTGAGCCCGATGTCCTCGAGGAACGCGTGCATCTCGAGCGCGAGCGCACCTTCGCTGATGAGGTCGCTCGCCTCGGGTCCCACGATGTGGACGCCGAGCAGCTCGTTCGTCTTCTTGTCGGCGACGACCTTGAAGAAGCCGTCCGTCTCGTTGACGGCCATCGCGCGGCCGAGCGCGGCGAACGGGAACTTGCCGACGCGCACGTCGATGCCCTTCTCCTTGGCCTGCGCCTCGGACAGGCCGGCAATGGCGATCTCGGGATCCGTGAAGATCGCCGCCGGGATCGCGACCCAGTCCTTCGCGGCCTTGTGACCTGCGATGACCTCGGCAACGACCTCGCCTTCCTTACTTGCCTTGTGCGCGAGCATCGGCATGCCGCTGACGTCGCCGATGGCGTAGACGCCGTCGACGTTCGTGCGCCCGACGATGTCGGCGGGCACGAAGCCGCGCTCGACCTTGACGCCGATCTCTTCGAGGCCGAGGCCGGCGCCGTTCGGGCGCATGCCGACGGCGACGAGGACGACGTCGGTGACGATCGTGTCGAACTTCCCTCCGCCCATGTCGACCTTGACGGCCAACGAGCCGTCGGCGTTCTTCTCGTAGCCCTTCGCCATGGCGCTCTTGATGACCTTGGCGCCCATCTTCACGAGCTTCTTCTCGACGACGGCGGTGCACTCCGGATCGACGCCGGGGAGCAGCGACGCGGTCGCCTCGACGACGGTGAGCTCGGAGCCGAGCTTCTGGTAGACCATGCCGAGCTCGAGACCGATGACGCCTCCGCCGATGACGAGCAGGCGCTTCGGGACCTCGCGGAGGCTGACGGCCTCGCGCGCGCCGATGACCTGCTTGCCGTCGAACTTGAAGGTGGGGATCTCGATCGTGGACGAGCCGGTCGCGATGACGATCGCCTTGGTCGCTTCGATGGTCTCCGTCGCGCCTTCGGCGTTCTTGACCTCGACCGTGCGCGGTCCAGTGACGCGCGCGTTGCCCATGACGAGCTCGACGCCGTTGCCCTTGAAGAGGCCGCGGACGCCGCCGGTGAGCTTCTTGACGATGCCGGCCTTCCAGTCCTGCATCTTATTCGAGTCGACCTCGAGGCCCTTGGCGATGATGCCCATGCCGGCGCCGTGGTCTTTGACCTTCTCGTAGGTGTGGCTCGCGGCGATCAGTGCCTTGGAGGGAACGCATCCCCAGTTGAGGCAGACGCCGCCGACCTCCTCCTTCTCGACGCAGATGACCTTCTGTTTGAGCTGGCCGAGGCGGATGGAGCAGACGTAGCCGCCGGGGCCTCCGCCGATGACGACGACATCGCAGGTTCTTTTCGCCATGGTTCTCCTACGTTCCTGGGGCCGATTTACCCGAACGTGAAGTCCGAAGCGAGCCTCATTGTAGCGAGAGCGTCGGGGCCAGCCTCTTGCGCACGTACGTGTGGAAGACGAGGGGCACGAACTCCTGCGTCGTCCATGGGTGCTCGAAGGGCGCGAAGCAGCCGTAGGTCTTGCGGATGCCGGAAAGAAAGCGGCGCAGTGTGTCGACCAGCGGCCGCGCGACCTCGGGCTCGAAGGCGAGCCCGCGTAAGGCCATGCGATCGGCGACTCCGGAATCGACGAGCAGCTCGCGCGCGGCGCGGACGCGTTCGAGCCCGGCCTTGGTGATCCTCACGATGAGCGACCGCGCGTCGAACGCGAACCGCCTCCGCACGACGAACCCGAGCAGCTCGAGCGACTTGAGCATGCGTGAAACGGTGGGCGCGGAGACGCCGAGCAACTGACGAAGGTTCTCCTGCGCGATCCCGTCGCGTCGATGGAGCTCGATGACCCTCATCATGTCGAAGCGCGCGGGCGTGAGGTCCCTGCCGCGCAGCAGCCCCCTGGTGACGGTCAACGTGCGCAAATGAGCCAACTTGATGCCGAAGAACATCGCGTGCATGGGGCCCCCTTCGCAGCGCGCGCGTGCGCCGCGAGCGCGCCCGCAAGCACACGGAATGCCAAAAACCCCCTCCCCCACCCCCCTCCAAAACCCCCTATTTATGCCTCGATTAGCATGCTAACGGAGGCTATCGAGGGGGTGCCCGAGGGGGGTTGGGGTGGCCCAGGACAGTTTTGGGGTGGCCCAGGACACCCCATCACGCCGGATGCGGCGCGCGACCGGCGACGCCCCGCGCGCGATCAGCCGTGCGTCGGCGCCGGTGGCATCGACAGGAGCTCCGCGCGTTGTTCCTCGAGATGGCGCGGCGGCGACGCATACACGTCCTCGAAGAGCGACTCGCGCCGGGGGGCCGGCATCCCTTCGACCTCCGTGACCGCAACGCCGATTTCCGCGGTCAGCTCGTCGTCGAGCTGACTCTCGTGCGCGTCGTCGATCAGGCCCAGCACACGAAGGTGCTTCGCGAGGCGATCGACCGGGTCCTTCTTCTTCCACGACTCGACCTCCGCGTCCGTGCGGTAGCGCGTCGGATCGTCGCTCGTCGAATGCGCGCCGATGCGATACGTCAGCGCTTCGATGAACGTCGGGCCCTCGCCCGCACGCGCACGAGCCGTCGCGTCCGACAGCGCCTTGTACATCGCGAGGAGATCGTTGCCGTCGACGCGAAGGCTGCGCATGCCGTACGCGCGGCCCTTCACCGCCAGCGTGCGCGACGCCGTTTGGCGCGCCGTCGGCACGCTGATCGACCAGTGGTTGTTCTGGCACACGAGCACCGCCGGCGCCTGGAACGTCGCCGCGAAGTGCATCGCCGTGTGGAAGTCCGGCTGGCTCGTCGCGCCGTCGCCGCAGAAACCGAACGCGACGTTCGCCTCCTTACGGAGCTTCATCGCCCACGCCGCGCCGACCGCCTGCGGGATCTGCGGGCCGATGCACGAAGACCAGCTCACCTGATGGACGCTCTTGCCCGACTGATGGCTCGGCATCTGGCGGCCCTTCGCCACGTCGCCGGAGTTGCCGAACACCTGCGCGATGAACGCACGCAGCGGAAATCCGCGAACGAGCATCACGCTCTGCTCACGGAGCGCCGGGAACACCCAGTCGTCCTTCTTCGCCACGAGGCCCGTCGCGATCGGAACCGCCTCCTGGCCCGTACACGCGCCGTAGAACCCGACGCGACCTTGACGCTGCAGCACGATCATCCGCGCATCGAGCAAACGGAGACGACGCATGTGCCGATACGCCGAGAGCAGCACGTCGGCCGGCACCTTCGGATCGACCGCGGGATCGGCGGAGCCGTCCTCGCGCAGGACCGTGAACAGACCGACGTCGGGGTCGGAATCGCGCAGCGTGGCGTTCGGCTCGGTGATCATCCGGCGCGCATCCTAGCTCACCCGCCGTCGAGCGAGCAGGCGGCGTACCACGATGGCAAATCCGTGATGTGGAGGTTGCAGACCTCCCCCACCGGACAGCCGCCCGCGCCCGGACCGCCCTTCTCGACGCCCGCGTCGAACGGATGCGTCGAGCCCGGCAGCAAGCACGCGTAGTGGCAGGTGCTGCCGCCGTCGGCGCCGCCGCCCAAGCAGATGAACCCATCCGCGCAGTCGTTCGCGGCCGCGCACGGCTGACGGTTCGTCTTGTTGCCGAACGACCCGAGGCAGCTCGCGCTGCCGACCTTGTCCTCGACCAGGCAGATCTCTCCCGCCTTGCACGGCTCGACCTTGAACGGCTTGCACCGCTGCCGATACGTGCACGCGTGATAGAGCACCGCGTTCTGCGAATCGACGATCTGGATATCGCACGCGCCGCTGATGCCCTCGGGATCGCTCTTGCCGCAGGACTGATCGTCACCTTCGCAGCACGCGGGCGAGCACCGACCCGTCGTCGCCGGCCCGCCGTCGACGCACGGCGTGCTGCCGATGCACGTCAGGCCCGGGAGACACGGATTGCCGGGCGCGTTCGGGCAACAGCCGCGGCCCATCGGCAGCTGCTGGGTCGCCTCGACCTTCCGGCACTCCGTCGCCGTGCCGTTCGCCACGCACTCCTGCTGCGCTGGACAGTCCTGGAGGACGATGTCGCACTTGCCCTTGACCGGCGAGCAGTTGCCGACGCGACCCGAGTCGGTGCCCGTCTCGGCGTTCGTCGCTGGCGAGTCCTTTCCCGCGTCGCCGGTGCTCGTCTCCGTCGTTCCGTCCGGACCGGCCTCGACATCGGGGGAGCTCGTGCTGCACGCCGCGATCGCGACGGCTCCGTTCGCGATCACGAAGGCGGCGGCGACGAGGGCACTTCGCCGGCGAAGAGGAAGCAAGAAGCGCATGCGTGCACTCTAGCAAGCCCCCGGCCGGAGCCCGAAGGAGTCCGTCGTCAGTCCGTGCCGGCGTCCTGTCCGCCGTCGTCTCCCGCCTCCGGGACCGGCGCCGTCTTCCGCACGCATTGCACGCGGATCGAGTCGAGCGGCGTCCCGCAGACCTCGTCGACGGCGAGATTGACGCACTCCGTTTTCGCCCGGTCCTCGTACGGCCGACAGATGCCCGTACGCGATTTCTCGCGGCAGCTCGCGACCGCGGAAGGCGCCTCGCAGAGCGCACAGGCCTCGAACTCGCAGTCCCATGCATTCTGCACGGTTGCGCCACAGGCCTCGCTACCGAGGATCGCGAAACACGCGCCGACGTTGAACGTCACGACCTTGCCGCCGCGCACGGGCGCGGGCGACCACGTCGCGCCGTCGGCATCGGCGAAGATGCAGTCGTGGCACGTCGCATCGCGGTTCTTCACGAAGTTCTCGAAGTCCTCGTTCGACGCGCTCGGGTTCGCGGCGAGGTAGTCCTTCATCGCGACGATGTCGTCGTCCTGGCACTTGCCTTCCTGCGGGCTCCTCGGCGCCTTCCAGACGAGGTCCTTCGGGTCGATCGGTAGATCGCTCGGGCAGGTCGCGCCCGGCGTCGTCCCGGGGCCGCCTTCCCTCGGAGGACCGCCCTCTTCGGGCGGAATCACGCGCGTGTCGTGGTCACCCGTGCAGCCGGCTGCAACGCCGCCGCCGACGAACGCCACGACCGCGAGACCCAACCAGAACCCGACGAGCTTCATCACCGCCCAGCATCGCAGACGATCCCAGCGCCGGGCCAGGCTTGATTTCAGTCCCTCGATGCGTCCGCGCCGCCCTCGGAGAACTGCGAGAAGCGCTTGTCGGCGGCGCGCAGGTCGAGCGGCTTCTTCGCGTTCGGCGCGCCCGGCTGTGGCGACTCCGACGACGGCGACTCGTCCTTCACGCAGCTGCCGCACCCGGCGAGCGGGGCGAGCAGCAGCGCGAGCACCGCGCGCTTCACTCGCCGCCTTCCGGCAAGCCGATGCACTGCGCGCGGATCGGCCCTTCGAAGACGAACTTCATGCCGTCGCACGTCGTCTCTGCATCGGTGATCCCGCGGTCGGTGCACACCGTTCCGACGTCGTCGAACGCCTTCTTGCAGGCGCTCTTGCTCGCGGCAGAGAGGCACTTCTGAAGCGCCGCCGTGTCGCCGTTCGGGCAATCGGCGCACGCCTGGAAGCGGCAGTCGAACCAGTTCTGGTACGAATGCCCGCACGCCTCCGACCCGCTCGCGAGCGCGATGCACCCGCCGACATAGAGCCCGACGAGCTGGCCGTTCGCATCCTCCACGAGCGGCTTCCACGTCGCGTCGGTGTCCTTGCCGAAGACGCAGCTGCTGCAGCCCGCGTTCGTGACGGCGCCCTTCCAGTCGACGTACTTCGCGGCGGGGTGACCGTTGACGTACGCGACGAGCTCCTCGAGCTCCTTGTCCGTGCAGCTGCCATGGAGCACGGACGGCGGCTTCCACGAGAGCTTCGTCGCGTCGATCGGCTCGGTGTGCGGGCACGCGCGCTCCGCCTGCTCGACCGACGAGTCGATGTCGATCGTCGCTGCATCGCGACCGGGATCGGACGCGCCGCCCGTGCTCGACGACGAGCAGCCCGCGGTCGCCGTCGCGGCGAGCGCCCCTGCGATCCCGACGACACCGGCGAGCCGGACGACACGCGCGAGCCCCGACCGCGTCCTACCCTTCAGCGCAACCTGCGACATGCGTTTCGTGCGCGGACGTATGACAACGAGGTCCCGGCGCTAAATTCCTAACGCCACCTCAGGCGGCGAGCCGCATGTTCATGCGGCCCGTCATCTCACCTGGGTGACTCACGACGTTGCAAAATACGACGGTCGAATCCTCCTCCTCGCGGCGCTTCGAGCTCGCTCGAAGCGCCGCGAGGACGAGGAATCGAGCGTCGTATTTTGCAACGTTGTGAGTCACCCAGGTGAGATGACGGGCCGCATGAACAAGCCGCTCGCCGCCTGAGGTGGCGTTAGGAATTTAGCGCCGGGACCA
>JAQBQJ010000186.1 GCA_028287065.1 Labilithrix sp.
GAGCGGATGCAACGATCGACGGGCCCACGGCGCGAGCTCGGCGGAGGCACTTCGCGACGTGTCCGCGTCCGCTCACGTCGGCGAGAACGGCGAGCTGAGCCTGGCCTTTCCAACGTCCACGCGACTGCCGGAAGAGGGAACCGGGCGGACGCCGACCGTGGCCGTCGCTCATTTGTTCTGTGCGCCGGACGGAGCACTGGGAGGAATCAAGCGCGAGCGGCGGATCCGCGGAAAGGTATAACCTGCCAACCAAGGAAGCTGGAAGTCACGAATCGTGGTTTGCAACCGTGGAGGTTCACATGAGCGACGATTATTCACCAAACGTAACGGAGGTCATCGATTCCTACGAGGCGTTCTTCCTCGCTCCGCCGCCGGAGACGCTACCGTTTCGGCTGAAGGCGGAAGCCGCCAACGATCTGGCCATCGTCGTGTACTTGCCGGAAGATCCGGAGGCGACCACGCTGCTGGGCACCGCGGGCTTGAGCGCCTTCGCTGTCGGTGACGGCTTCCGGGCCGAGATCGCCATGGAAGTAAAGGCCTCGGTGGACCCCGCGGTTCGCCGGGAGCTGGCCGACGCGATCGTCACGCTGGCAGCCGCGCCCTTGAAGACCGGCCGCCCCTTTGTGATGAACCAGACGCTGGGCAACGTACGCCTGCCGCTGTTCGACAAGCTCGGCTTCGCCATGCTGGTCGACTGGGATCCGACATATGGCTTCGTCCTGCCCAAGCTGCCCGAGCCGGTGACCTTGTTGCGGCTTGTCCCGCTGTTCGAGAGCGAGGCCGCCTATATCGAGGCCCAGCCCGACGGCAGGCGGGGATATCTGGACCTGGTCAACATGGGCATGGAACCGGAAGACCATGAAAGGGAGCCGGTCGCATAGGCGCGGAACGCAACAAACGACTCACTGTGGACGGGCTGTCATCGTTGGCGCACGGACCCGCGATCCGACGCGAAGTCGCTTTGCTCGCGAAATCTCCGCGCGCAGAGATCCGATTCACGTCGGCGCGAAGGCGTTCGCCGAGGTGATCCTCGCGCACGTTCAGGAGTGTACTGACCGGCTCGCGGTGCTTCGTTTGCTGTGCGCGAGGCCTCGATGCTGGCTTGCGCCGCGGTCTCGCTCGAAGGACGCTTGAAGTAGTCGAGACTGGATCGCGCGCTATCGCCGGTTCGCTTCGTCTTTGCGGACCACGGCGACGCGGATGACCCGGCCGGCGAGACCCGCACATCCGTCGCTGCACAGGCCGGATGCCGCGAAGGGCGACGCTTCGACGAACACGGTGCGCGAGGACGGTTCGACCTCGGGACTCATCCGCGAGATTCGAGCTTCGAACGCGGTGCCGTCGAGCCGTACGGTCACCTGGTCTCCGGACTTCAGCCCAGCGACGCGTTCTTCCGGGACGGCAAACCGCACGAGCATCGCGCCCGTGGAGACGATGCGCACCACCGGATCTCCGGCTCTGACGTACGCGCCCTGATCGAGATAACGCGCCGAGACCACGCCGTCGAAGGGAGCGCGGAGCTCGTGTTGCTCGAGGAGCGTCGCTGCTTGGGCCACGTGGGTCTGCTCCTGCACGGCACTGGCGCTCGAAGCTCGGAGCTTGGCCGCTCCACTGCTCTCGTCGAACTTTGCCTGCGCGGCCTCCTCGCCGGAGACGAGCGCAAGGGAGCGGCCGCCGGCGCCAACCGCCGCGTCGCGCCGGCGTGACGTCCGGTCGCGCGCACGATCGAGCTCGACCCGAGCCGCGGACTTCGCTGCCGACGCGGCGTCGTAGCCGGCGCGCGCCATCGCGAGCTCGTGCTTTCCGAGCTTCGCGTCCAGCGCCGCGAGCAGATCGCCTTCGTGGACGACGGCGCCGAGCTCGGCGGTCACCTTGGCGAGCTTGCCGTCGATTCGCGTGGCGAGATTGACGGTCTTCAGCGGCAAGAGGACCCCGACGAAGTCTTCGGTGGGCGGGGCCGCGACGGGTCGCATGCTGGCCGCGAGCGACGCGACGGGCGATGGGGCCTTCGGTCCTTTTTTTGCGTGGTGCCGCGCCAGGGCGCCCAGACCAACCCCGGTCGCGGCCACGCACGTGAGGGCCACCGCAGCGACGATCTTGCGACTCATCTCGTCCTCCTTCGTGTGTCGTTCGCGGGCGCCACGGCCACTTCTTCGAATTCGATATCGGGGAATCTCATCTCGCTCATGATCAGTGTGGGGCTCGAGTCGCGAGTGAGGGTCGGACTCGACGCAGGGCCCACGCGGTCCAAGATCTCCGGCTCCTGCGCGAGAACGAGCTCGCGGTAGAAGCTGTCGCGCGAGACGAGCTCGTCGTGGGTGCCGGTCTCGACCAGCCGACCGTCGCGCATGACCAGGATGCGAGTTGCATGAACGACCGTGCTCAAGCGGTGTGCGATGACGATGCGCGTGCACCCCAGCGCGTCGAGGTTTCGCTGGAGGCGCCGCTCGGTCAACGAATCGAGCGCACTGGTCGCTTCGTCGAGCAACAAGATCGCGGGCCTGGTGAGCAGCGCACGCGCGAAGGCGATGCGCTGGCGCTGACCCCCGGAGAGCGAGCCACCGCCGGCGACCACGGGCGTGTCGTATCCGAGGCCCATCTTTCCGATGTCCTCGTGGATGCACGCTTGCTCCGCCGCGGCCTGGATGCGCTCGAGCGGCAGGTCCGGATCGCCGAGGCCGATGTTGGCCCGAATGGTCGAGCCGAAGACGTACGCCTTCTGCACCACCACGCCCAGCTGGCGACGTACCGATCGCAGATCCATGTCGGTGAGCCGAATGCCGTCGTAGAGAACGTCGCCGTCGGTAGGGCGGTAGAGTCCCAAGAGCAGACTGGCCAGCGTCGACTTGCCCGATCCGGACGGGCCCACGATGCCGATCAGCTCGCCGGGAGCAATGCTCGCCGAGACCTGATCGACGACCAGAGGCCCGCTCTGGCCGTAGCGGAAGCTCACGTTGCGAAGCTCGATTCGTCCGGTCAGGCGAGGCGCGTTCTGCAGCGCGCGACCGCTCTCTTCGTGCTGCTCGACCGGCGTCGAGAGCACGTCGTCGACGCGCGCCAGCTGCGTCGTCACGAACTGGAGCTGCGTGAAGGTGCCGACCAGGTTGATCATCGGCTGGACGAAGCCGGTAGCGAAGGCGCTGGTCGTGAGCATCGTGCCGAGCGTCATCGACCCGTTCATCACCTCCAGGATCCCCGTGAGGAGGATCAGGATGGGCGAGGCGACGCGGATCGTTCCCAGCATCGCATCCGACCACGCCGCGGTGGCACCGCGGCGAAGGTTGATGTTGAGGAGCTCGACGTAGAGCGATGACCAGTGCTGCGCCGCCTCGTGCTCGCCGCCGATGGCCTTGAGCGACTCCACGCCGGCGAGCATCTCCTGGAGGTAGCTGGAGGCCTCGGCCTGTTTGGCCAAGCTGCCCGCGGCGAGCTGGCGCAGGTGCTTGCGCGTCGCGACGAACACCAGCGACTGGATGAAGACGACGGAGATGGCAGCGATCGCGATCTTGATCGAAAACGCCAGGAGCAGCGCGACGTAGCTCAGGACCAAGATGCCGTCGATCGCGCCGGACAGGAGGCTCGAGGTGAGGACCTCTCGTACGGCGGCCATGCTGTTGACGCGGAGCATGAGGTCGGCGGTCTGACGCCGCTGGAAGAAGGCATAGGGCAGGCGG
>JAQBQJ010000198.1 GCA_028287065.1 Labilithrix sp.
TCTTCTCGCTCCAATTGGTGCTCGTCGCGTAGAGCGTCGGGCCGTCCACGGTCGCGCCGGTCACCGCGAGCGTGAGCTTCGCGCTCTTCACGGTCTTGCCCTTCACGCCCGAGACGTCGAACCTGAGGAACGCCATCCGCTTCGGAGAGCCGTCGCTCACGATGGCGTCGTACGCGCCGTAGACGGTGCCCGGTGAGCGCGCGCTCACGTACGCGTCGTCGGTCGGGGCGAGCCTGATGGCCGTGCTGAGACCGTCGGTCGAGGCTCCCTGCGCCTCCTCTGCATCGTCGCCAGCGCAGCCGACGACTCCGCCCACCACCAGCATCCATCCCAAGGTCCTTCGCATCATGTGGATCCGTCCTCCGGTTGCCTGACCTGCGGCTCCTTGGAGCAACGCGTGTGCCTTCGCGTTCGCATGGGAAAACAAGCGCCATTTCGGATCGCAAGGCAGCGCGTAGCGCACGAAGGGATCAAGTCGCTTCGGCCGTCGTGCACGGCGTGCACAACACGCTTCGACGGCTCGAGCGCAGGCACCCGTCCGCGCACGATCGCGTTCAGGAGGGCGAAATTCTTACATTGAAACCTGTCACGGAAGCCGATGTGCTTTGCGGTCACGCTGTCGCCGCACCTTCGTGCAGCCGGCGTCAGGAGAACGAATGGACAAGCTTCGCAGACAGTATTCGAGGGCGGTCGGATGCGTCGTGCTGCTCGCCGCGGCCGCCGGCCCATGGCTCGCCGCATGTGGAACCGACGATGCAGGCCTGACGAGCCCGACGCCTGCTCCGACGACGACGACGACCACGCCGACGGCGACGACCACGACGCCTCCTCCTCCGCCTCCGGCCTCGTGCTCGGACACGAAGAAGAACGGGACGGAGACGGACATCGACTGCGGCGGGAGCTGCTTGAAGTGTGCGGACGCGAAGGCCTGCTTGATCTCCGCCGACTGCGCGAGCGGCAACTGCGACGCGACCACGAAGAAGTGCACGGCTCCGAGCTGCGCCGACGTCGTGAAGAACGGCACGGAAACCGACGTCGATTGCGGCGGCTCGTGCACGACGAAGTGCGCGAACACGAAGGCCTGCGCGGTCAACGCCGACTGCATCAGCCTCAAGTGCGACGCGACCGCGAAGAAGTGCGTGGCCGCCGGCTGCACCGACACGATCAAGAACGGCACCGAGACCGACGTCGACTGCGGCGGCTCCGGAGGATGTCTGCCCTGCGCCACGGCGAAGGCCTGTCTCGTGGCGGGGGACTGCGCGAGCGGCGTGTGCAACGCCGGCACGCACACCTGCACGGCGCCCGCGTGCACGGACGTCGTCAAGAACGGCACCGAGACGGACATCGACTGCGGCGGCTCGTGCACGACGAAGTGCGCGAACACGAAGGGCTGCGCTGTCGCAGGCGACTGTGCGAGCGGCGTGTGCAACGCCGGCACGCATACCTGCACGGCCCCTGCGTGCACGGACGTCGTCAAGAACGGCACCGAGACGGACGTCGACTGCGGCGGGTCTTGCTCGACGAAGTGCGCGAACACGAAGGGATGCGCGGCCGACGGCGATTGCACGAGCGGCAAATGCGACCTCGTCGCGCTGAAGTGCGTGGCTGCAGCCTGCACCGACCTGGTCAAGAACGGCAGCGAGACGGACGTCGACTGCGGCGGCGCCGGCGGCTGCGCTCCTTGCGCGGACACGAAGGCGTGCCTCGTTGCGGGCGACTGCACGAGCAGCGTGTGCGATCCCGTCGCGCTCACGTGCACGGCGCCGGCGTGCAACGACGTCGTCAAGAACGGCAACGAGACCGATATCGACTGCGGCGGAGCCTGCGCGACGAAGTGCGCGGACACCAAGGGCTGCGCGCTCGGCAGCGACTGCGCGAGCGGCGTCTGCAACGGCGGCGCGTGCGCCGTGCCCGCGTGCAACGACGTCGTCGCGAACGGCAACGAGACCGATATCGACTGCGGCGGCGCCTGCGCGACGAAGTGCGCGGACACCAAGGGCTGCGCGCTCGGCAGCGACTGCGCGAGCGGCGTCTGCAACGGCGGCATGTGCGCCGTGCCCGCGTGCAATGATACCGTGAAGAACGGTGACGAGACCGACGTCGACTGCGGCGGCGCCTGCGGCGCGACGTGCGCGGTCGGAAAGACGTGCGCACTGACCGCGGACTGTCTGCCCAAGTCGCTCTGCGGTGTCGCGCTCACGTGCGCGTGCCCGACGAACTTCACCGGGCCCACGTGCGAGGCGTGCGTCGCGGGGAAGGGCGGCCCGAGCTGCGATTACGACATCGTGTACGGCCTCAACATCCCCACGGGCGCGCTCGACTACAACGTGCCTGCCAACGTCGCTTACGACATCGACAACGCAGGCGCCGCCGGCGCCTTCACGCGCGTCGCCTATCGTCTCGTGCTCGGCACCGAAGAGGTGTGGGTCGAGATGGACGCGTTCACCGCGACCAAGTCGAACCTCGGCGTCCCGGTCGACGCGATCTTCGACAGCACGGCGATCAACAACGTCACCGTCGTATCGAAGGCGGCGAACCTCGCGAGCGTTCCTGTCGCGACGAGCGGCACGCTGGAGTTCTGGTCGAACTGCTACAACCCCGGCGGAGGCGCTGCCCCGCCGGTGTACGACTACAAGGACGCGATCGCCGTCGGCCAGCCCGACTGCTACGGCTCGATGCAGGTCCACATCGGAACGCAGACGATCTTCGCGTTCAACCGCTGGTCGGAGAACAACGCCGCCGGAACCGATCTCGGGTTCGGCAATCAGCCGTTGAACCCGAGCCCGAGCTGGAACCCGGACTGGACCTTCGTAGGCAACTCGGGCTCCTACGCGACGCGCCGCCTCGAGGTGTTCGTGAAGTAACGTCCTCGCGGTGAGCCCAGGATCCCCGGTCGGCTACGAAGCGGCCGGGGATTCCTATTTTGTGCCATTCGCCGACCGTACGTCGGCCGTCGCTCACGGTTGAACGCCCACGACTCCCACCACGTTCGGTATCCCATCCGGGAACGACAGCTTCTGCGCGTCCGTCACCGCGCCGCTCGCCGCAAAGACGACGCGGCGCACACCGACGTTCTCGCCGATGAGCACCGTTCCGCGCAGGGCTCCGCGGTCGATCAGCGCGGCTGTCACCGGAATTTGCGGCTTCGGGAACGCGTATGCGAGCTCGCCCGTGATGACGAAGGGCGCAGCAGGCTTCGTTGCGTCGTACGACAACGTGTGAATCTCGTCCGTCGAGTCGTCGTTCAGCACGATCGCGGCGTTTCCAAACGGTGACGCAACGACGGCCGCCGGGTAAGGCGTCGGCAGGACTGCGACCGGCGCGACGGCCGGGACGAGGCTCATCACCGCCATGCGGCTGCCGACGGTGACTCCATCGTCGGCGACGAGCGCGTACTTGCCATCGGGCATGATGGCGACGCTCGAGACGATCGCGTCCGTGTCGCCGAACGCTGCCGCACTGCCGATCAGCGTATGTGCGGCCAGATCGACGAGATGGACGTCCGTGTTCGCGGGGGATTGGAATGCCTTGCGCGCGGCGAGCAGCGCCTTCGTCGGGTCGGTCGGCAGGAGCGCCATCGCCGTCGCACCTCCGCCAGGGATGACGAGGCCGCGCGACATGAGCGTTCCGTCGCAGGCAATCACGACCTCGTACACACCGCCGCCGTTGGGTCCGGTGTTCGAGTCGAGCACCCACGCGTGCGAGCCGTCGGGCGCGAGCACGATACCGCCGGCATAGAACCCGCCTTGAAACGCTGCATGCACGACCGCCGGGGCGCCGTTCGCCGGCAGGCGGAAGACGCCGATGCTCCCGTCGTCCTGCGCGACGAGGCCGACCTCGCCATCGGGAGTGAAGACGATGGGAGCATTCAGCGCGGTTCCCATCGCGAAGGTGACCGGGGTCGTCGGCCGGGTCAGCGTGCCGTCGACGGCGAGGTCGAGCACCTCGTACTCCTTGCCCTTCATTCCAGAGGCGACGAACGGATGCGACACGACCACTTTGCGCGGTCGGTCGGCCGCGGCGATGGTCCGTACGCATCCGGTCGCGCCGTCGTTCGGCGATCCCGTCTCGCGGGAGCCCTCGGAGCCGGAGTCGCTGAGCGGAGCGGCGCTGTCGGCGGTCGCCGCGTCGTCGATGGTCGCGTCGTTCGACGACGAGCCGCACCCGTCGAGCAGAAGGGCCATGCCCGACAAAGAAGAGACGACGAGCCCGAGCGAAAGCAGAAGACGAGGGCGAGCGCGCATGGGCCGCATCTCTAGCACGAGGCGTCGTCGCGCCCAGACGTTCACCGACTCCGAAGTTTCACGCGGTCCTCTTGGGCCCTCAGCTGGCCAGCAACACGGAACGAAAACGTATCTGCGCCGGAGGCGAACGCCCTTCGCTGCGTGGCAGCGTGCAGCTCGCCGGCAGCGCGATCGCTCCGGCGACACGCTTGACGGGCTCCCATCGCGCCTGGCGCAGCGATGCCCGCCGTGCACGCCCGACCACCCGCGCCGCGGAGACACACGCGACGCTCAGATCCTCGACCGTCTCGACGAGCTCTTCGACCATCTCGACCGCCTCGACATGCGCGGGCCGCGCGACCGCGACCGCCACGAGCTCCGCCACCGCCGCGGCGACGCGCGCCGGCGACGCGACCGTCATGCAGCGCTCGATCGCAGCGAGCATCTCGGCCGCCGTCGCGAAGCGCTGGTCCGGCGAGCGCTCGAGCGCCTGCATCACGACCGCGTCGAGGCACGCGGCCTCCGGCGACGACACGCTCGGCGCCTGCACCTGCGCGCAGAGGATCTCGACGAGCATCTCCACGCCGTCGCCCGCGCGCATGCGCGTGCCGGTGAGCAGCTCCCACATGACCGCGCCCACGCC
Organism: Labilithrix sp.; assembly: GCA_028287065.1. Lineage (GTDB taxonomy): Bacteria > Myxococcota_A > Polyangia > Polyangiales > Polyangiaceae > Labilithrix. The sequence goes on from JAQBQJ010000198.1 coordinate 4,867, forward strand.
GTAGACGTCCGCGCGGCGATCGCAGCTGCCCGTGAGCTGCTCCGGCGCGAGATAGCGGAGCTTGCCCTTGATCGAGCCGTCCTCCGTGTGCTGCTGGCGCCACGCGGCCTTCGCGACGCCGAAGTCCGTGATGCGCGTCGAGCCGTCGAAGCCGACGAGCACGTTCTGCGGGGAGACGTCGCGATGGACGATGTCGAGCGCGAGTCCGTCGTCACGGCGGCTCTCGTGCGCCGCATGGAGGCCTGCGAGCATGTCACGGCCGATCGCCGCGACGACGTCGACGGGAAGACGACGGCCCTTGTCGGCCGCTGCGCGCACGAGCTTGCCGAGCTCGATGCCGTCGATCCACTCCATCACGAGCGCCGGCTCGTCGCCGGTCACGAGCTCGATCACGCCGACCACGTTCGGGTGGCGGATGCACGCGCCGAGCTGCGCCTCGTCCTCGAGGATCGCGAGCGCCGCCGGGTCATCGGCGAGGAACGCATGCGGCTTCTTCACGGCGACGGTGCGGGTCGTTCCGCCCTCGTCGCGGCGAGCGAGGTAGACGGTCGCCATGCCACCGACGCCGAGCGTCCGGACGATCTCGAAGCTGTGCTTGCTGTTGTTCATGGGCTCCGTGCCGCGCCCCGCGAGGCGCTGCGCTTCACTCCTACTTCAACAGCCGTTCCATCCCGCTCGGCGCCTCGGGCGCACCTCGGGGGCACGACGAAAGGCCGTAAATCAAGGCCGATCGCGCCTTATTCAAGCCTCACGCGAAGATTCCACAGCGTAGGGATCAGTCCTTCGACAACCCTCCGTTGCACTCGGTGTGCAACGGACGGCCGTCGCGAGCTTCGCGTGTGCACACCGCCTCTGCGACCGCGCGCCGTCGCCTGATGCATGGAAGATCCAGCCCGGCGAGCGTTCGTGCGACGTCGTCCGGCGCCGCGCACGAAGCCTGCTCGAGCGCGCTCGCCATCGCGCGCGCAGACTCGAACCTCGCCCGCGGATCGCGCGCGAGACCTCGCAGCACGATCGCGTCGAGCGCGCGATCGATCCCGGGTGCGAACCGGCTCGGCGCGGGCACGTCGCCTTCGAGGATCTTCCGGAGCATGCCCTCCACGGTCGGCGCTCGGAAGAGCGCACGCCTCGCCAGCGTTTCCCAGAGCACGACCGACGCGGCATAGACGTCGCGCCGCACGTCGACCGCTGCCCGCACGAGCTGCTCGGGCGACGCATACGGCAGATCGTCGACGACGGCCGCCGCGGCGCGCGCGCCCGGCGCATCGAAGTCGAGGACGCGCGCCCGGCCGTCCTCACCGACCAGCACGCGGCTCGGCGAGACCGCGCGGGGGACGACGGAGCCGCGTGCATCGTGCGCGGCATGCAACCCGCGCAGTGCATCGGCGGCGATCGCGCTCGCGACGCGCGGCGAAAGCGGCTCCGGCACGGCATCGGCGATCTCCGCGAGCGACGCGCCTGCGACGTAGGTCATCGCCGCCAGGCTCTCGCCGGAGCGATGCACCACGCCGAGGGTCGCGACCACGTTCGGATGATCGACGCGCATCGCGATCCGCGCTTCCTCGCGGACGCGCGCGATTCCGGCGGCATCGGCGAGATGAAGTGGGTGGAGCCGCTTCACGGCGACGAGTCGCCCCGCGCGCAAAAGCCAGCCGAGATGGACGCTCGCGGAATCCAGCCGCTCGTGCAGATGCAGGGGCCCGAGACGCTCGCGGCGACGCATCGACCGAGGAGGCCGCGAGGAGATCGCCGTCATTCGGGATCCGAGTACGCAAGCGACGCGCCGGCGGTTCCATCCTCATGGCGATCGCGCTCGAGCGGAACCGCTCGTTCCGAGTGAGAACGACTCGTTCGCTAAAGGCAGCCGCGCGGCCCCTGGGAACGACTGCTTCTCGCCGAGAGAGAACGCGCGTCTCTCGCTTTCGTTCTGCCGAACGCGCATTCACGGGATTTCTCGCACGATCGCGCCTGGCCTGCGCCTTGCTCCACGGCTCGGCACATGCAGCGCATCCTCGAAACGCTCGCTGTCGTCGCCGCGGTCTTCGCGGCCTCCTGCGGTGCACCGGTGAATCGCTCCGCGAAGGACGCCTCCGGCGCCTCGCCGCTGAAGGATCCCGTCGCGCTCGTCGAGCAAGGCGAAGCCTTCTCGCAGAACGGCGACTTCACGCGCGCGCAGCAGTACTTCGCGGCCGCCATCGCCGCCGGCGGCAAGTCGAAGACGATCCTCCCGCACCTCCTGAAGGCGTGCATCGCGTCCGGCGATCTTCGCCTGGCCGCGGAGTACGCGGAGAACGAGCTCTCGCGCAACCCCGACGACGCGCACCTCCGCTTCCTCGCCGGCGCGCTCGAAGCGCAGATCGGCAACCGCCCCGCCGCGCGCGACCATCTCGTGCAGGCCGCCAAGGAGCTCCAGAAGGACGCGAACGTGCAGTTCTCCGTCGCCACGTTCTTCCGCGACGACATGCAGGACCGCATCGAGGCCGATCCGTACTTCCGCACGTACCTGGCGCTCGCGCCGCTCGGTGAGCACGCCCCCGAAGCACGTGGCTCGGTCATGGAGCGCGTCCAATGATCCCCGAGGTCGTCTTCCACGCGACGCTCCTCGGCTTCTTCGATCCGGTCCGTCGTTATCTCGACGACCCGTCGGTCACCGAGGTCATGATCAACGGCCCCGGCAAGATCTACATCGAGCGCAAGGGCAAGCTGCAGAAGGTCGACGAGATCTTCCCGAACGTGAAGTCGCTGTACGCCGCGCTCCGCAACACCGCGCAGTACGTCGGCAAGCACGTCGACGAGGAGCGCCCGCTCCTCGAAGGACGTCTCCCCGACGGCTCGCGCGTCGCCGCCGTGCTGCCGCCCGCCGGCAATGGCGGCCCGTACGTCGCGATCCGCCGCTTTTTCGGGGAAAAGCTCACGATGCAGCGGCTGCTCGAGCTCGACTCGCTCACGCCGGACGGCGCGGAGATGATCCGGGTGCTCGTCGAGTCCAAGCAGAACGTCGTCATCGCCGGCGGTACCTCGAGCGGCAAGACCTCGCTCCTGAACTCCGTCTCGGAGCTGATCCCCGAGGACGAGCGCGTCGTCGTCATCGAGGACTCGAAGGAGCTCGCGCTGCTCCGCGATCACGTCGTCACGCTCGAAGGCCGCCCGGCCGACGCAAAAGGACGCGGCGAGGTCACCATCCGCGCGCTCTTCCGCATCACGCTCCGCATGCGTCCCGATCGCATCGTCATCGGCGAGCTCCGCGGCGGCGAGGCGCTCGATCTCGTTCAGGCCATGACCAGCGGTCACGGCGGCTGTCTCACCACCCTCCACGCGACGTACCCGCGCGACGTGCTCACGCGCCTCGAGACGATGGCCATGATGGCCGACATCGAGATGCCGCTGCCCGCGATGCGCGCGCAGATCGCGTCCGCCGTCGACATCGTCATCCAGGCGGCGCGCTTCCGCGACGGAACGCGGAAGGTCACGCACATCTCCGAGATCATCGGCTTCGACATGGCCAAGGGCACCTACCAGATCAACGATCTCTTCCTCCGCAAGGTGAAGGGCGTCGATCCCGACGGTCGCGTGATCAGCAAGCTGTATCCGACCGGCAACCTCCCGGACTGCCACGAGACGATCCGCGCGGCGGGCCTCGAGGTCCCTGCGTCGGTGCTCGAGGCCAACTGGCGCAAAGAGCAGAAGACGGGAAGCGCCTGAAAATGAAGGCCGTCAAGCACATCGACGACGACATCACGACCATCCAGCGCATGCCGGCCGCGGCCGTGCAGGGCGACTGGCAGGAAGGGGTCGAGGAGTCCGGCCTGCGCTATCGGAGCGGGCCCGTCGCGAGGTCGGGGACCGCCGCATTCACGCTGATCGTGAAGGAAGGCGCGAACGCCGGCGCGACGCTCGCGGTCGACGAGGGCTCGTGCGACGTCTTCGTCGGCGCCGGCCCGGCATGCGCGCTCCGGATCGACGACCCGCTCGTCTCGCGCCGTCATGTCGGCTTCGAGGTGAGCGGCGGCCAGCTCCGCCTCCGCGACGCCGGCTCCACCAACGGCACGTACGTCAACGGCACGCGCACCGTCGAGGCGCTTCTCTCCGGCTGCGAGACGATCCGCATCGGCGCGACCGTCCTCTCCGTCGAGCGCTCCACGCGCACCGTCGAGGTCTCGACCGAGACGTCGTTCGGCGCCTTCGTCGGCTCGAGCATCGCCGTCCGGCGCCTCTATCCGCTCTGCGCGAAGGTCGCGGCGTCGAACGTGCCTCTCGTCATCGAAGGGGAGACCGGCACCGGCAAGGAGGCGCTCGCCGAGGCCATCCACGAGATGGGCAACCGTGCGAACAAGCCGTTCGCGGTCTTCGACTGCACCGCGGTGCCGCCCTCGCTCCTCGAAGGCGCGCTCTTCGGTCACGAGCGCGGCGCGTATACCGGCGCCGACAGCGCCCGCGCCGGCATCTTCGAGGAGGCCAACGGCGGCACGCTCCTCATCGACGAGATCGGCGATCTCGATCTCGGCCTGCAGTCGCGGCTCCTCCGCGCCATCCAGAAGCAGGAGGTGCGCCGCATCGGCGGCAGCAAGTGGATCCACGTCGACGTCCGCGTCATTGCGGCCACGCGTCGCGATCTCGACGCCGAGGTCGCGGCCGGCCGCTTCCGCGACGACCTGTTCTTCCGACTCGCGGTCGCTCGCTTGCTGCTGCCGCCGCTCCGCGAGCGCCCCGAGGACGTCGAGCTCCTCGCGCGTCACTTCTGGTCGCTGCACACGGACGATCCTCACTTTCCCGAGGAGGTCCTCGGCCGGCTCCGCTCGTATGCGTGGCCCGGCAACGTCCGCGAGCTGTCGAACACGATGGCGCGTCTCGCCGCGTTCGGTGAGCTCGCGACGGGTGACGGCGGCGAGCTCTTCATGCGCCGCTCGTCGTCGTCGATCCCTCCCACAGGCGACTTCATCGACCGCGTCGTGTCGCGCGGGCTCACGCTCACTGCTGCTCGCGACCTCGTCGTCGGCGAGTTCGAGCGCCGCTACGTCCAGTTCCTCGACTCCGCGCACGGCAACGAGCGCGCGCGCATGAGCGCATCGGGCGTCACCGACCGTTACCTGCGCACGCTCCGCGGCCGCGCGCGGAACGGAAGCTGACCGCTGAGAAGGAACGGTTCTCTGGGATCCGCGATGGAACGAGTGGTTCCGCAGCCCCCACCAAGAAACGCGAACTTACGCAGCAACGACGACGGCATGACGACTGCAACTACCCGAATCACGATGGCGAAACGAAAGCGAACGCCCTCCCGAGCTCGCTCCCGCGGAATGACCGTTCAATCGGTCCTCGCGGTCTGCGCAGTGATGGGGTGCTTCGTCTACCCGCTGTCGCTCGCGATGCGCTCCACCGGGCAGCGCATCGCGCAGGAGAGTGAGAAGGGGCACGACGTCATGCTCGACCAACCTCGCTGACTCTCGGACTTTCACGGATTCGAACGTCAACCCACACGCACCAAACAAAGAGGCAGACCCAATGTTTTCCAACATCCGCACCACCATGAAGAAGTTTTTCGTCGACACGCTCGGTGAGGACCTCGCCGAGGTCTCGTCTGGCCTCTCCAAGGGTGCGAAGACCGCCATCGTCCTCGGGGCGATCGCGGCGACGGCGGCCGGTACGAACGCGCTCTCGAACTCGTCGAACAACGCCTCCGACACCGCCGCGGACAAGGTCAACGCGCCCATCGGTGCGCACGCCGACAAGACGACGCCGAGCTCGGCCGTCTACAAGTGATCCGCCTGGCCCGGGCGCGCGTCTCCGCGCGCGCTCGGGCCATTCGCTTTTTTTTCGATTCGCTCCGAGAAGCCCCGACCAGGACAGCCATGAACCCCGTACGTATCCTCCGCCGTCTCGGCCAACTGCTCCCGCGCTTCTTGAAGGATCGGCGCGGCAGCGCTGATCTCAACACGTACCTG
>JAQBQJ010000241.1 GCA_028287065.1 Labilithrix sp.
GCGCGTACACGCCGCCCGCGTAGCTCGAGACGTACACGACGCGGCCTTGCGGGTGATCGTCGAGCACGGGCGTCGTGTCGGCGTCGAGGTAGCGCGGCGCCTCGCCGGCGGACTGCTCGGCCTCGGCGGAGAGATCGACCGGCGTCCACTTCTCGGAGCCGTCGCGGGCGTCGTACGCGATGACGTGCCCGTCGGAGTACGCCATGAACACGAGGTTCGACGCCGGATCGTACGCAGCGCCGGAGTGACCGCTGATCTCCATGCCGAGCGCCGGTGTGCGGTGCACCTGCCAGCGCTGCTTGCCGGTCCGGCGATCGATCGAGAAGAGGAAGTCCGACGCGTTCGAGAAGAAGAGGTTCTCGCCGGCGCGCACGGGCTTCTTCGAGACCTCGGCGCCCGTGTCGAAGCGGTAGATCAGCTTCCCCGTCGCGGCGTTCACGCAGTAGAGCGCGCCGTCGTTCGATCCGAAGTAGACGTAATCCATCTCGGCGTCGTAGAGCGGCTCGCTCTGCACGACGTTGATGGTCTCGAAGCGCCAGAGCGTGCTGCCGTCGCCCGCGCGGAGCGCATAGAGACCGTGGTCGGACGAGCCGACGAACACGCGACCGTTCGCGACGTCGATCTCGGGCTTACCGCGCTCCCACTCCTCGCCGGCGCTGCGCGACGGCGCCGTGAGCGTGCGATGAACGAACACGTTCATCGAGCCACTCGGCCGGTTGTACCAGCTCGGGACCTCGGGATTGACCTTGTCGCCCGTGAAGACGTCCGCGAGCCCGCAGCCCGCGCTCGAGACGGCGGAGAGCGCGACGATCGCGGAGAGACCGAACAGCCGCGCCCTGCGCGTCAATGCTTGTCTCCGTGCGGATCGCCGCCGGACTTCTGCTTCTTCTGTGCGTCCTCGATCATCTTGCGGATCTGCGCCGGCGAGAGCGACGGATTGCCTCCGGGCGCCATCGCGGGCGTCTTCGGCGCGGCCGTCGGATCGATCTCGCGGAGGCGGTCCATCGCGACCTCCTTGAGGTACGGGAACGCCGGGCCCTGCGGCACGTTCGAGGTGTTGTCCTCGATCTTGCCGAGGCGCTCCTTCAGGCTGAGGAGGAGCTCCTTCGCCTTGTCCTTCTCGCCGCGGTTCTGCGCGACGCGCGCCTGGTGGTACATCGCGAGCTCCTTGAAGCCGCGGACCTCCACCGTGTTCTCCATCTCCTTGTAGGCCTTCGCGGCCTCGTCGAGGAACTTGGGCGCCTCGGCCGGCGTCATGATCGCCTTCAGCTCGTAGGCGAAGCCGAGACCCTCGATGGCGCGGCCCTTCACTTCCTGATCGGCGGCGGCGAGCGCCGAGCCCTTCACGTCGTTGAATGCGGCGGCGGCCGGATCCGGCTCGTGCTTGTCGAGGAGCAGCGAGCCCTCGGCGAGGCGCGCGAGGATCGCGGCGCCGGACTTCGGGAAGCGCGACTCGACCTCGCGATACTTCTTGAGCGCCGATTCGCGGCGGTCGTCGTACGTCTTGAACATCGGGGACGTGTCCGCCGGCTTGCTGTCGTCGTCGTCCTTCGGCGGCTCGCCGATGCGCGCGCGCTCGTCCTCGACGGCCTTCGTGAGGAGCGTCGAGGCCTCGGTCTCGTGCTTGTGGTCGAGATAGAGGAAGCCGGCGATGCCGAGCAGCGCGACGGCGATGAGCGCGCCCGCGAGCTGGACCGTCTTCTGGTTCGCCTTCGCCCACTCGCTGAGCTTCGCGGTCTTCTCGATCAGCGGATCGGCATCGGCCGCCACCGCGAGGTTGCGCTTCGGCTCGGCGCGCGTGCCGATCTTCGCGAGCTTCTTGGATGCCGCGACCTCGAGGCCGCCGCCCTTCTTCTTCTTTTTGCCGGCCGAACGACGCTCCGCGAGCTTGCGCTCCTCGTCGCGTGCGAGCTTCTCGATCTGATCTTCCTCGCCGAGCGCTGCGACGCGCCGCGCGATCGCCTCGGGGCTCGCGCTGTCGGGCGCGGCCTCGTCGTCGTCGGCCTCACGTTCGGCGTCGGACGCGGTCGTTTCCGTCGTTTCGGGCGCCGCCTTCGCGTCGTCCTTCGCCTCGTCCTCGCTCGTCTTTTCGTCGGTCACGGATGCACCTGGGCGGCACTCTAGTCTCGGGTGGGATGGCGCGTCAAAGGCCGCCGTCTGCGGCCAGCCACTCGCGCGGCGGAGGCGGCGGGATCTCGTCGGCCCGCCGCACGAGCCAGAGCGCGCTCACGCCGGGCGTGCCGGCTACATCGACCCGCGCTCGCGGCCCGATCGACGGGAGCTCCGCAGTCCACACCGCGCCACGCGGAACGAGGCGAACCGCCGCGCCGTCGACGCTCGCCGTGAGCGTTCCCTCGCCGGCTCCGAGGATCAGGAGCCGCGCCGGTCCAGTTCCCGGCACGGTCAGGTCGGCCTCGACGTGCGGCGCAGACGCGCTCGACGGCTTGGCCGCGAAGCCTCCTTGCCCCGGCAGGAGCAGCCCGGCGTCGCGTGCGATCGCGACGGCATCGGTCATCGGCTCGGGCACGCCGGCGAACCTTCGCAGCGGCGCGAGCAGCCCGTCGCGCGCGCCGAGGCGGACGAGCGCGCGAGCTTCCTTCGGTCGCGCATCGACGTAGCGCTCGGTCGTGAACGTCGCGAGGAGCGGCGCGGTCGCGCGCGGATCGCCGATCTCGCCCAGCGCGTCGGCGAGGTACGAACGCAGACGCACGTCCTCGAGCGAGCGCGCGAGCACGGGCGCGGCGCTCTTCGCGCGGATCTTCGCGAGCGCCGTGAGGAGCTCCCGCGCCTCGTCGAGCTCGCCGGGCTCGCGCGTGCCCGGTCGGAACGCGCTGTCCCATCGCGCGACGAGCTCGCTCTCCCCGCGTGGGTCGCCGTGCTCGGCGAGCGCGAGGGCGGCAGCGAGGCGAAGACGCGCGTCGGTGTCGTGCAGCGCCTCGGCTGCCGCGTCGTTCTCCCCTGCCCCCAGCCTCAGCAGCGCGAGGGCGCACCACTTCTTCACCTCGGTGTCCTCGTCCTTCGCGAGCGCGCGATTCAGCTGCGGCGTCATCGCAGGCGCCTTCAAGCGGAACGCGCATCGCGCAGCGTCGCGGCGGATGTCGACGCGCGCGTCGTCGAACAGCGCCGCGACGTCCTCCGCGGCGTCGCGATCGCCCTGGAGACCGCGCCGGAGCGCCTCGGGCATGGCGCTCGCCTCGAGCTTGCCGTTCTCGCGCTCGATGGCCGCGGTGAGCCTGCGCAGCTCTTTCACGCGCTCCGGACGATCGCCGATCGGCTTCATTTCGTGGGGATCCGTGGCCACGTCGAACAACGTGCAGGATGCAATCTTCCGCACGCACACCAATCGCTCGTCGCCGCGGGCGAGCAGCGTGTAGTCGTCCGTCTCGGCGAACGCGAGCCCGGGGTCTCCGGCCGGTGCCTTGCCTGCGAGGACGGCGCCGAGGTCGCGTCCGCGCACCCGCGCGGGTTGCGGCATATCGAGCGCGGCGAGCGTCGTCGGCAGCAGATCGATCGTCTGCACGGGCGTCTTCACGACCGCGGGCACGATCCCAGGCGCCGCCACCACGAGGGGCACCCGCACCTGCTCCTCGTAGACCGTGGTGCCGTGATACCGCCCGCCGTGATCGCCGAACTCCTCGCCGTGATCGGCGCTGACCATGAACACCGCGCCGGGGCGCCGCTTCTCGACCACGTCGACGATCTCGCCCACGACCGCATCGGCCGTCGCCACCTCGCTGTCGTAGGCGTCGACGCTCTCGTCGCCGCCGAACGAGTGCTCGGGATGCGATTCGTACGGCTCGTGCGGCTCGAAGAGATGGACCCAGAGGAAGAGCGGCTTGTCGTTCGGCGCGGTCGCGACGTACTCGGCGATCTGCTTCCGGCGCAGCTCGGGCGCGGCGAACTCTTCCTTGCGGTATTCGAAGCCGAGGCCGTCGTCCTTCATGCGCCGGAAGCGGTGCTCGTCGATGAAGAACACCGCCGGCGGGTAGAACGCGGCGGTGCGGAACCCGTAGCGACGCAGGTACGAGGCCCACGTCTCCGAGTCCTCGCCCGCGCCCATGGCGAGCAGCGGACGCATGTACTTTCCCGTCATCAGCGACGCGACCGAGTACGACGTGTGCGGCGTGGGACAGTACGCATGCTCGAAGCGCACGCCGCGCGCCGCGAGGCGATCGATGTTCGGCGTGGTCGGCCGCCCATAGCCGTACGACGAGACGTGATCGGCACGTAGCGCGTCGATCGTGACGACCACGATGTCCTTGCCGCTCCAGTCGAGCGAACGCGCCGCTGTGCGAACGTTCGGACGAACGACGGCGGCGGTGGTCCTTGCCTCGGACGCGTCGTCGTCCAGCGACGGCGGCGGAGCGATGCGCGAGGCCACCACCACGGCTCGGCCGAGCACCGGCGCATGCTCGACGAGGACGCGACGCAGGTTGTCGTCCCCCACGACCGCACGCGCGGCGCGAGGCGTCCACGCAACGCAGGACACCGCGAACGCGAGCGCGACGATCCAAAGCGGCCGGAGCCCGCGATCGCCGCGAAGCGCCACGAACACCGTCGCGGAGCCCGCGAGCGCGAGGCCGAGGAGCGCCGCGTGGAACGCGGGATAGAGCCGCGGCAGGACGTTCGCGTCCGCGAGCCATGCCGCGCACGCGATCGCTGCGCCGCTCGCCGCCAGCGTCCTCGGTCGATCGATCGGCGCGCGCCGGACGAGCGACATCGCGCCCGCGCCGCCGGCAACGCCGGCGATCACGACGAACGGCACGCGCACGAGCGCGCTCTCCATGTGCCGCCCGCCCGACACGCCGACCGCGACGACGATCCCGAGCGCCGCCACGATCGCAGAGGCCACGCGCGCGTTGCGCGCCGCGACGAGCCTCGCCGCCCCGACGAAGCACGCCGCGAGCGGCAGCGCGACGGCGATCGCGATCGGCGTGAGGTAATAGCGTGCGTGGGCCATCTCCCACGAGCCCGCGAACTGCTCGCGGAAGCCCACGCCGACCACGACGTTCTCGATCGCGAACATCACGATCCACATCGCGACGACGCCGCCCACGTCGAGCGCGAGGTCGAACGCGCGTCCGCTCCGTCGCTGCGCCGCGCCGGCGCTCATCCGGCCTCTTCGCGCACGGCGATCGCGTGACCGAACCGCGCCACGAGCGAGCCGAGCACCCGATGCTCCTCGGCGGCGAGCCCCGGATCCGCGGCGGCGATCGCGCGCGCGTCGCCCTCGATCCGCTCGAGCCACGGGTAATTCATGCCCGCGAGGTAGAGCAGCTCGTCCTCGACGCCGTGCTGCCTCGTGCCGCCGAGATCGCCGGCGCCGCGGAGCTCGAGGTCCGCGCGCGCGACCTCTTCGCCCGTCGACAGCTCGGTGAGCGCCGTGAGCCGCACCTTCGCGAATCCCTCGAGCGGCTCACCGTGCAGGAGGATGCATTCGCCGGGGCGAGCACCGCGGCCGACGCGCCCTCGGAGCTGATGCAGCTGCGCGAGCCCGAACCGCTGCGCGTCCTCGACGACCATGAGCGTCGCCTCCGGCACGTCGACGCCGACCTCGACGACCGTCGTGCCGACGAGCACGTCGGCGTCGCCCCGCCGGAACGCCTGCATCGTGTCGCGCTTCTCGACGGCCGACATGCCGCCGTGCAACAGCACGACACGCCGGTTCGTTCCCGCGAGCGCGGCGTCGAGCAGCTTTCGTCGCTCGACCGCGGTGGCGAGCGGATCATCGTCCTCCTCGTCGTCGGGATCGGCCTCGATGCGTGGAACGATCCAGAACACGCGCTCGCCGCGCGCGCAGGCCTGCTCCACGCGCGCGATCACGCGACGGACCTCGGAGGATCCCACGAGCTCGGTCGCGACCGGCGGTCTTCCTGCGGGCCTCTCGCGCAACGTCGACGTCGCGAGCTCGCCGCGCAGCGCGAGCGCGAGCGTGCGCGGAATGGGCGTCGCGCTGAGGGTGAGCAGATGCGGCCGCTCCCCTTTTCGCACGAGCGCGAGGCGCTGCCCCACGCCGAGGCGCTGCTGCTCGTCGACGACGACGAGACCGAGCTTCGGGATCGTCACGCCCGCCGAGAGCAGCGCATGCGTGCCGACGGCGACGTGCGCTGCGCCCGAGCGGATCGCCTCCTCGGCGCTCCTCCGCGCTGCCGCCGGCGTTCCCGCCGCGACGAACGCCACCCGCGCGCCGATCGCGCGCTCCAGCGGACGCACCGCGTCGACGTACTGCTCGGCGAGCACGCTGGTGGGCGCGAGGATCGCGACCTGGAACCCCGCCGCGACGCACTGCGCCGCCGCTGCGAGCGCCACGGCGGTCTTCCCCGTGCCGACGTCGCCGAGGAGGAGACGGCGCATCGGTCGAGGCTGTTCGAGGTCCTTCGAGACGACCTCGATCGCCTCGCGCTGGCCCTTCGTGAACGTGAAGCCGAGCTCGCGTTCGAGCGTACGAACGAGGTCGGCGCGTCGCGGCAACGAAGGCGCACCGGCCGTGCCCTGCCGCTGCTCGGCGACGACGCGCTCCCAGGCGCGCGTGAACGCCTCCGTCCACGCGAGGCGCTCGACGAACCCACGACGCGCGCCCTCGCTCGCCGGCAGGCACGTCGCGGAGTGCACCTCGAGGAGCACAGCCCTTGCGTCCGGCATCGCCTCCCGCGTCGCGACCGCCTTCGGCACCGGATCGGGCGCGACGCCCACGGAGAGCGCATGCAGGATCGCCTTCCGCATCGTGACCTCGGGCACGCCGAGGCGCGGATACCGCGCGCGCACGATGCGCGTCTCTTGCTCGTCCGCGAAGAGCTCCGGATGCGCGGTGCGCGCGGGCTTCTTCGGCTCGGCCTTGATGCGTCCGACCACGATGACCCGCGCGCCGGGCTTCGCGGCCGCGAGCACCCCGTGCGCCATGAAGAACCAGAACGCGTGCAGAGTGCACTTTTCGTCGTTCTCGTCGTGGAGCACGACGCGCACCGAGCGCCGGCCACGGATCGGCACGACGCTGCTGCTCTTCACGATCGCGGAGACCACCACGCGCGCCGGACGCGCCGACCCCTGGGTCGCTTCGTAGGTCGCACGCGCCGCCGCCACGGCGCCTGAGAGGCCGAGCGGCTCGCGCAGATCGTCCCACGCCGCCGGCGCGAGCCACACGACGTCCGTGACGGTCCGCATCCCGTGCTCCGCGAGCGCGATGCGCGACGACGGACCGAACCCCGGCAGGCGGTCGACCGTATCGAACGCCGTGACCGGCACGACGGGACGCGGTGGTCGCGACGCGCGGTGCTTCTTCTTCTTGAACAGCAGGCAGGCGCGCACGTAGCCCTCGACGCGCGCCCGCGTCCGCTCCTCGCCGTCGTTCTTCGCGAGCGCCGCGAGCAGCTTCTCCCAGTCGTCGCGGCGCTCGGCGGGGACCTCGGGGCTCGCTTCCCTCCCCGCGACGACGAGCGCTTCGAGGTCGCGCGCGGAGCCCTCGTCACTCAGCCACGCGCGCGCCATGCGCAGGAGCGGCGCGAACGGCATCTACTTGAAGACGACCTCGAGGATCTCGAAGACGCGCTCTCCGGCGGGCGTACGGGTCTTGGCCTCGTCGCCGACCTCCTTGCCGATCAGCGAGCGCGCGAGCGGGCTCGTGATGCTGATGGAGCCGGCATTGATGTCGCATTCGTCGGCGCCGACGATGCGGTACGTCACCTCTTCTTCGGTCTCCGTGTTCATGAGCTTCACGGTCGCGCCGAATGCGATCTTCGAGGTGCCTTCGAGCTTTGCGGGATCGATGACCTCGGCGCGAGCGATCTTGTCCTCGAGCTCCTTGATGCGGCCCTCGTTGAAGCCGCCGCGCTCGCGCGCTGCGTGGTACTCGGCGTTCTCCTTGAGATCGCCGTGTGCGCGTGCCTCGCCGATCATCTTCGAAACGAGGTTTCTCTCCGTCGTCTTGCGGTGATGCAGCTCGTCACGAAGCTTCTGGGCACCCTCGGGGGTGATCGGGTTCTTCTCGACCATGGCGCAAAATCTGTAACCTCGACTCCCGCCGAACGCGAGCGGATCTCGCTTGCCGCGCGTTCAGCGCGTCATTCGTGCTCACCACTCGAACATCGGCGATACGCCATCCTCGTCGAGCATACGCCCAGCTGTGCTACGTCGGCGCCGTGGCGATCGTCGGAGAGCGACCTCAGACCGGCGTGCGGATCGCGATCGAGCGACCGCGCGAGGGCGGCCCCCCGTGGGCCTATGCGGGCAGTGCGTTCCTTCCGGACGCGTCGTTCTCGGCGCGCGTGACCGTGTCCGAGGCGGGCGAGGTCGACGTCACGCTCTCGTCCGAAGAAGGCGGCGGCGCGCCGCCTCCCGATCTCGCCGAGAAGATCCGGCTCATCGTCCGCACCGTCTACCGGCAGGCGAAGTCCGACGGCGAGCCGCCGGCGTTTCGCATCGTGCGCTGGCGAGCCGACAAATGAGGGCGGAAATGGTGTACATGCGTGGGCGCATGCGAACGCTACTCAGGGCCACCACCCTCGTGCTCTCGCTCGGCGTCGTCTCCGTCGCCGGCGCTGCCGGTCTCGCCGGCTGCGAGAAGAACGAGCCGAAGACCGCCCTCAGTTACACCGCGGACGCGAAGAAGGCCTACGACGAGGCCATGGTGGAGTTCGAAGCGCACAACTGGATCGAGTCGCAGACGCTCTTCCGCGAGGTGAAGAGGAAGTACAGCTATTCGAAGTTCGCGCGCCTCGCGGAGCTCCGCATCGCGGACGCCGACTTCGAGCAGGAGAAGTTCGCCGAGGCGATCCGCGGCTATCGCCAGTTCGTCCACGATCACCGGTCCGACGTCGACGAGGTCTCGTACGCGCGCTCGCGCATCGCCGAGGCGCAGTACGCGCAGATCTCCGAGTCGTTCCTGCTCCCGAGCGCGGACGAGCGCGATCAGGCCGTCATCATCGACGCCTTCAAGGAGCTGAAGAGCTACGTCCACGACTACCCGAACGCGAAGGAGTCGCAGAAGATCCGCGAGCTCCTCGCCGACGTCACGGCGCGCCTCATGCGCCACGAGCTCTACGTCGCGCGCTTCTATCTCCGGCTCGACAACTTCCCCGCCGCCGTCCTCCGCGTGCAGTACGCGATGCGCACGTTCGCGAGCGGTCCGAACACGCGCGAGGCGCAGCCCGGCGAGCACGTCGACTCCGGCCTCGAGGCCGAGGCGCTCCTCCTGCTCGGCGAGGTGTACTTGAAGATGCACAAGTTCGCCGACGCGCGTGAGTCGTTCAACGTGCTCCTCCAGGACTATCCGCGCAGCCCGCTCGTCGTTCAAGCGAACAACTACCTCGCGTACATGAAGGAACGCGGCGTGTGATCCGGCGCGCGGCTGCCGCTCTCGCCGTCGTCGTCGCGCTCGTCTGCCTGGTCACGAACGCGCTCGCGCAGCCCGAGCCGGAGCCCGTCCCGATGCTGCCGCCCGGCAAGCATCCGCCTCCCCTCCCGAAGGCGAAGTCGCCCGGCGAGACCGACGAAGACGGGCCGCGCTGCGAGCAGGCCTTCATCGAGCACGTGTACAAGGCCACGAAGCCCAGCGTCGTGCGCATCACGCGGCCCGACGGCGGGCTCGGCACCGGCTTCGTCTTCTTCTCGAGCAAGCACGTCGCGACGGCGCTGCACGTCGTCGATCTCGGACGCGACGTCCGCGTCGAGTTCCCGGGCGGACGCCAGACGACCGCCGAGGTCGTCGCATGGGACGAGGAGCACGACCTCGCGATCCTCGAGCTCGAGGAGCCGGCCGACGCCCCGCCGCTCGTCCCGCGCTGGAACATCGCGATCGGCGCGCCGATCCTCGCGATCGGAAATCCGTACGGCGATCTCCCGCGTTTCTCGCGTGAGCTCGAAGGCCTGCTGAACTTCAGCGTGTCGCAAGGCATCGTCAGCGCGAAGACCGACGCGCTCATCCAGACCGACGCCGTGCTCTCGCCCGGCAACTCCGGCGGACCGATGCTCTCGTGCGACGGTCACGTCGTCGGCGTTGCCGACAAGCTGCTCGAGGCGCGCATCGGCTTCGGCGTCCCCGTCATCCATCTCTCGAACCTCGTCGGCAAGATCGGCACGCAGAAGTACCTCGGTCGCTGGACCGGGCGCGACAGCGCCATCGGCATCGCATGGCACATCGACTCCTCGACGTACTTCGGCCCGTACGTGGGCGGCAGTCTCGTCGCCTACGATCGCGTGTCGATCACGACGCGCATCGGGATCCTCTTCGCGGGCAAGAACGAGACGACCGATCCCGTCGTCGATCGCTCGATCCGCCGCATCTTCGGCGAGCTCGTGCTCGGCTACCGCGTGCTCCTGTTCCCCTACGCGTTCCCGACGTACTTCACGCTCGGCGTCGGCATGCTCGGCACGTTCGACCGCGGTGAAGAGACGCGCCTCGGCGCCACGAACGGCCCGCCCGGGTGTGCCGGCAGCGCGTGCGTCCCGACGCTCGCCGCCACCACGGTCGCGATCCGCGGCGGGGGCATCGAGCCCCTCGCGAACGCGGTGCTGCACATCGGCGGCCTCGAGGCCTCGTACGGCTTCGCGCTCGACGTCCTGAACCCGGATTTCTCGACGCATCGCGTCCTCGTCGGCCTGTCGTTCTAGCGCGCGGTCGCGTGGTAGTGTCCTCCTCCGATGAGCACCGACACTCCGTCGAAGGAGGCGCCCAGCGCGCCCACGGCCAAGACGATCCTCGTCGTCGACGACGAGAAGAACATCCGTCGGACGCTCCAGCTCGTCCTCGAGGGTGAGGGATACAAGGTGATCGGCGCCGAGAGCGCCGAGGACGCGCTCGCGATCCTCGCGAGCCCCAACACGCCCGTCGACATGGCGATCCTCGACGTGAAGCTCCCCGCGATGAGCGGCCTCGAGGCGCTCGAGCGCATTCGCAACGAGGAACCGACGCGCGACATGCCGATCATCGTGATCAGCGGTCACGCGACGGTGAACGACGCCGTCCACGCCATCAAGCTCGGTGCGAGCGACTTCTTCGAGAAGCCGCTCGCGCGCGAGCGCGTGCTCGTGAGCGTGAAGAACGTCCTCGAGACCGCGCTCGCCAAGCGCACCCTCGCCGAGGTCTCCCGCGAGCAGCTCGCGAAGTACGAGATGATCGGCACGAGCGCGCCGGTCCAGAAGATCTTCCACGAGATCGAGAAGGTCGCGCCCACGCGCGCCGGCGTGCTCATCACCGGCGAGAGCGGCACCGGCAAGGAGCTCATCGCCCGCGCCATCCACCGCCTCAGCCCTCGCGCCGAGGAGGCGTTCGTGAAGGTGAACTGCGCGGCGATCCCGCGCGAGCTCATCGAGAGCGAGCTGTTCGGTCACGAGAGGGGAGCGTTCACCGGCGCGCAGACGAAGCGGCGCGGTTTCTTCGAGCAGGCGCACGGCGGCACGCTCTTCCTCGACGAGATCGGCGACATGGATCTCGTCGCGCAGGCGAAGGTCCTCCGCGCGCTCCAGTCCGGCGAGATCTCACGAGTCGGCAGCGAGCACGTGATCCACGTCGACGTGCGCGTGCTCGCCGCGACGAACAAAGAGCTCGTAAAAGCCGTCGAAAACGGCTCTTTTCGCGACGATCTCTTCTTCCGGCTCAACGTGTTCCCTCTTCGGAGCCCGAGCCTGCGCGAGCGCGTCGAGGACATCCCGGTGCTCGCCTTCGCGTTCATGCAGCAGTTCGCGAAGGAGAACGGCACGAAGCCGAAGCCCATCGACGAAGCCGTCATCCAGGCGCTCGTCGCGCGGAAGTGGCCGGGCAACGTGCGCGAGCTGAAGAACGTGGTCGAGCGCATGGCGATCCTCTCGGGCGATCGCGTCACCATCGCGGATCTCCCCGAGGACCCGCACGAGAGCCCCTTCGGCGAGGAAGAAGCGGCGCACGAGAGCGGCGCCGAGGAGGCCGACGACGAGCGCACGCAGGAGAGCGATCGTGAGGAGCATCCCGCGTCGCGCGCGGCGCCGGTCCCCGGTCAGTACGCGACGCTCCGCGAGTTCCGCGAGCAGCAGGAGCGGAAGTACATCGTCGACACGCTCAAGCTCACGGGCTGGAACATCTCGCGCACGGCCGTGGTGCTCGGCGTCGAGCGCACGAACCTGCACAAGAAGATCCGCGGCTACGCCATCAAGCGAGGCGAAGGTTGATCGTCGGGGGCGTTCAGCCGCCCGTCGAGCCGTAACCGCCCGCGCCGCGCTCGGTCTCGTCGAGATCGGACACCTCGACCAGCGTCGCGATCTCGTGTCGGGCGAAGACGATCTGCGCGATCCGATCGAGCGGAGCGATCGTCACCGGCTCGGTGCCGAGGTTGACGAGGACGACGATGACCTCGCCGCGGTAGTCGCTGTCGACCGTGCCCGGGGTGTTGACGACCGTGATCCCGTGCTTGGCCGCGAGCCCCGACCGCGGCCGTACCTGACCCTCGTACCCATGTGGGATGGCGACGGACAGACCCGTCGGAATCTTGGCACGGGCGCGCGGCTGGACGAGGATCGGGTCCGTGAGCGCTGCGTGCAGGTCCATCCCCGCGGAACCCGGTGTCTGATAACGCGGCAGCGGAACCTCGACCGTGCCGACGCGCTTCACCCGTACGAGGAACGGCTCGCGTGCTCGTTCTTGCATGGCGCCACCACCTACACGCTCCACCAGGAGGAGTCGATGCGCGTGCGTCCCGTACAAAACGTTGCGGAGATGAAACGTCGGCGCGCGCACGCGCCCGCATCTCGCGGTAATCTCACGTGACGATGGCGCGATCCGACAGCCATGCGCACCCACGCACCGTGGGTCGTTATGTGCTCTATGGAGAGCTCGCTTCAGGCGGGATGGCCACCGTCCATTTCGGACGGCTCTCCGGACCCGTCGGCTTCTCGCGCACCGTAGCGATCAAGCGACTGCATCCGCAGTACGCGAAGGATCCCGAGTTCGTGACGATGTTCCTCGACGAGGCGCGCCTCTGCGGCCGCATCCGTCACCCGAACGTCGTGCCCACCCTCGATGTCGTCGCGACCGAGGGCGAGATCTTCATCGTCATGGAGTACGTCGCCGGTGAGGCGCTCTCCAAGCTGATGAAGACCGCGCAGCAGAAGAACATTCCAATCCCACCGCGCGTCGCGGCCACGATCATCTCCTCGGTCCTCCACGGTCTCCACTCGGCGCATCAGTCGAAGGACGAGCACGGTCGCGAGCTCGGCATCGTGCATCGCGACGTCTCGCCGCAGAACATCCTCGTCGGGTCGGACGGCACGTCACGCGTGCTCGACTTCGGCGTCGCGAAGGCCGCCGGCCGCCTGCAGACCACGCGCGACGGCCAGGTCAAGGGCAAGATCGCGTACATGCCCCCGGAGCAGCTGAGCGGCGGTTACGTCTCGCGCCAGTCGGACATCTACGCGGCGTCCGTCGTTCTCTGGGAGGCGCTCACGGGTCGTCGTCTGTTCGACGGCGAGACCGAAGCGATCGTCCTCGTCCGCGCGATCGAGGGCAAGATCGATCCGCCGAGCACGTGCAACCCGCTGCTCGACTACGCGACCGACGCGGTCGTGCTACGCGGGCTCGCGCGCGATCCGGCGCATCGCTTCGCGACCGCGCGCGACATGGCGCTCGCGATCGAGCAGACGATCGGCCTCGCCTCGCCCTACGAGGTCGGCGAGTGGGTCGAGACCGTCGCGGCCGAAGAGATCGCGCGACGCGCGCGCAGCATCGCCGAGATCGAGAGCGCGTCGATGCACGCGAGCGCACCGCGGATCGGCCTCGGGGCTCAGCCGGCCGAGCCCCCGCACTCGCAGGTCTCGAGCATCTCGGTCTCGCGTCCGGCGATCTCGACGCCTGCTCCACAGAAGAGTCGCCGCGGCGCGCGTGCGTTCGGGATCGTCGCGGGCCTCCTCGCGGTCGCCGGAATGATCCTCGGCGGTCTCGCGCTCCAGGACACGCTCTCCGGAGGCGCGCACGTCGGTGCGCCGAACGCGCTCGATCACGAGGCGCGCGGCATCGCGATCATCAAGCCGCCGAGCGGCAACTCGAAGAACGCCAACGTCACGCTCCCTCCCGACCTCACGAAGGGCCCGATCGGACGTCCTCCGCCTCCCCCGCCTCCCCCTCCGCCGATCGTGAAGACGCCGAAGACGAACGCCGCGTGCGATCCGCCCTATACGATCGATCCCGCGACGGGCCGCAAGAAGTACAAGATGGAGTGCCTCAAGTAAGTTTTCGTCGCGCAGTCCCGTCGTTACCCTGTAGCCTCGATCACGTCGGAGGCTCCTGAATGAAGCAGAGAAGCGCAGTGCGGGGCATGTTCGCGGTGCTCGCGGCAACAGGGACGTTGCTGGTCGCCGAGACGGCAGCGCGCGCGGACGATCGCGAGCAGTGTGCGTCCGCCGCCGATCAGGCGCAGCAGCTCCGTGACGAAGGCAAGTACCGCCGCGCGCGCGAGCAGCTGCTCCTCTGCGCTCGCGACGTCTGTCCGGCGCCGATCAAGCGTGACTGCCTCGACTGGCTCACGCAGGTCGAGAACACGGCGCCCACCGTCGTGTTCGGAGCGAAGGACGGCGCGAGAGACCTCTCGGACGTGAAGGTCTACGTGGACGGCGCCCCCGTCACGGATCGCCTCGACGGCAAGCCGGTCCAGATGGACCTCGGCAAGCACGTCGTGAAGTTCGAGTACCAGGGGCAGACGAAGGAAGAAGAAGTCATCATCGGCGCCGGCCAGAAGAACCGGAACGTCACGGTGACGTTCGGGGCGGCTGCGGGCGGCGCTGGCGGTCCGACGGGACCGGCGGGCGGCGGTGGCGGCGGCGGCACGGAGCCCGCGAAGGAAGGCTCGATTGCCCCTGCCCTCGTCGTCGGCGGCATCGGCATCCTCGCGCTCGGCAGCTTCGCGATCTTCGGACTCGGCGGAAAGAGCGATGTCAGCGATCTCGAGAAGACCTGCAAGCCCCACTGCGCCGAGACCGACGTCGACAAGGCGCGCACGAAGCTGATCATCGCGGACATCTCGCTCGGCGTCGGCATCGTCGCGCTCGGTGTCGCGACGTACCTCTTCGTCACGCGTCCGAAGGTCGATGCGGACGTGAAGACGGGCCACGCGTCCGCGAAGCCTCCGGCAAAGCCCGCGACCGGCGTGTCGAACGTGAGCTTCGACTTCGGTGCCGTGACTGGCGGCGCGATGGGCTCGTTCGGCGCGCGCTTCTGACGTGTCGTGCCGCACTGATGCATGACGCATCGCGCACGGCTTGTGCGCACGCTCGCACGGTTCCGTACTCCATTCTCCGTATTCGAGCCGCCGCGCGGGATAGTGCACTGGGCACGCGCATGGCGGGTCTATAATCACCTGTTGAAGTGGCAGGCCACGCGGCGGAAAAACAGGGCGCGCGCCAGGGGGATTTCCTCGGCGGCAAGTACCTGCTCGAAGAGTGCCTCGGCATCGGCGGCATGGGCGAGGTGTATCGGGCGACGAACGTGTCGCTCGGCCGCAAGGTCGCGATCAAGCTCCTGAACAAGGAGCACACGAGCAACGAAGACGACGTCATGCGGTTCCTGCGCGAGGCTCGCGCGGCCGCGGCGATCCGTCATGCGAACGTCGTAGACGTGTTCGACGTCTCGCGTGACGACGACGGCACGCCGTTCATCGTGCAGGAGCTCCTCTCGGGCGAGGACCTCGAGCAGTACCTCGGCGCGAGCGACGGTCGCCTTCCTGCGGACGAGGCGCTCGAGATCATGATCCCCGTCGCCGACGCCGTCGCCGCGGCGCACAAGCAGAACGTCGTGCATCGCGATCTGAAGCCCGCGAACATCTACCTCGCGCGCGACGGCACGAGGATCGTCCCGAAGGTGCTCGACTTCGGCGCGTGCCTCTACCAGACGGTGGGAGCGCTCAGCGCGAAGGAGCGGCGCATGCTGATCGGCACGCCGCACTACATGGCGCCGGAGCAGATCACGACCGCCACCGACGTCGATGCGCGCGCCGACGTCTGGGCGATGGGCGTGATCCTCTACGAGCTGCTCGTCGGCGAGACGCCCTTCGAAGCCGAAGACGCGAACGCCGTCATGAAGCTCGTGCGCACGCGCCAGATCCGGCCGGTGCGAAAGCACGCTCCGCATGCGTCGTTGATGCTCGAGGAGCTCGTGACGCGGTGCCTCGACCGCGATCGCAACAAGCGCTTCGCCGACGCGAGCGTCATGCGCGTGGAGCTCGAGAAGGTCCGGGCGGACATGCGGGGCGGCGCGCGCAAGCGCGTGGAGACCGAGCCCGAGCTCGACCTGCCCGGCGTGATCGACGTTCCCGTCAAGAAGGCGGCGAGCCCGAAGGTCGACCCGCGCGCGGAGAACGACGGCGCGCCGCGGAGCCAGCGCGTGCCCTCGCTCGTCCTGAAGGGCGGCAAGACGCCGACGAAGCGCCGCGGCTCTTCGCTGCTCACGCTGAGCTCACCGGAGGATGCGGTGAGCTGGGAGGCCGACCCTCCGCACTCCGCGTCACGTCCGATCGAGGTCGCGAAGCCGGTACGCACGGCCGCGGACGTCATTCGTGAGGCCGACCTGGCGAGCGCCGCGCGCGGTTCGGCACCTTCGCTGCCGGACTCCGTCAGCTCTCCGCCTCCGTCGAGCCGGCGCGGACCTGCGATGGTCGACGACCTGCCGGTGCGACCACCTCCTCCTCCGACGTCGCAGCCGAAGGAGCACGGCGCGCCGCGCGATCTCGATTTCGACGACAGCGACGATCCCGCGCTCGATCTCGATCTCTCGTCGCCCGCGTCCCGGCCGCCGTCGCGCCGGCCCGCTGCGCTGTCGTCGATCCCTCCCGTCCTCGATCCACGCTCGGCGGCGGCACGACAGAGCCGCAGCGATCGGCCCCCGCCGTCGAAGAAGCCGTCGGCGGAGCCGACCTCCGCGGACAAGCTCCGGAGCTCGCAGGCGTCGCTTCACGAGGTCTCGCTCACGCCCCCCATCGCTCCGCTTCGCTCGCGCACGCCGGGCACCGCGCTCCCTGTCGCCACGCCCGCCCGATGGCCGGCGAGCGCGAAGCTCTCGTTCGGCGCGGCGATCGTCGTCCCGGCCGTCGTCGCGTTCGTCGCCGCGGGGTTCGTGCCGTTCCTCACCGCGCCGCTCGGTCATGCGATGCGCGGCGACTCTCCGCTCGCGAGCGGCGCGCTCGCGGTGCTCACGCTCGTGGGCGCTGCGGCGCTCGCCGCGCGCTCGCTCGGGTCCGCCCGCTCGCACGGCATGCTGCTCGCGACCGCATCCGCGGTGCTCCTCGGCATCGTCATGATCATCGTGACGTTCTCCGCGAACGAGACGGCCGATCTCGAGGTCCCGCCCGCGGCCGGCGGGCTCGTGCCCTTCGTCGCGCCGTTCGTACCGCTCGGTCTCGGTCTCGCGGCGCTCGATCGGGCCCGCGCGGTGTGGCTCTCGCGCTACGACCGCGGTGAGGCCATCCGCTTCGTGATCGTCGCCAGCATCATGCTGTTCGCGGTGCTCGAGCTCGGTCCGGTCGGCGCGGTGCGCGCCGCGACGGCGACGGCGACCTCCGCGTCCTCGGCGCCTGGCGCCGCGACCGCGACGGCACCCGCGCCCGTGCATTCCGGGCCCTGAAGGGGTCTCGCGCGCGGGTCGCCCGCGTGCCTTTTGCCGAAGGCGCCCGCGTGCTACCGAGGGCCTCATCATGGCGAAGGATCTCGTCCTCATCCTCGACTTCGGCTCGCAGACGACGCAGCTCATCGCGCGTCGAGTACGCGAGGCGAAGGTCTACTGCGAGATCCATCCGTGCACGATCCCGTTCGACGAGCTGCGCGCGAAGAACCCGCGCGCGATCATCCTCTCGGGCGGACCGGCCAGCGTCTACGACGAGGGCGCGCCGCACGTCGACAAGCGCGTCTTCGAGCTCGGCGTTCCGATCCTCGGCATCTGCTACGGCATGCAGCTCTTCGCGCATCTCCTCGGCGGCAAGGTCGAGCGCGCGGACAAGCGCGAGTTCGGTCTCGCCAAGGTGATCGTCGACAAGCCCGAGGGCATCTTCCACCGCTTCGCGCGCCGCGAGTCGGTCGAGGTCTGGATGAGCCACGGCGACCGGGTCGTCACGATGCCGCCCGGCTTCGAGACCGTCGGCATCTCGGGAAATACGCCGTTTTGCGCGGTCGCGAACGTCACGCGCAAGATCTACGGCGTGCAGTTCCATCCGGAGGTCGTCCACACGCCGCGTGGCTCGGACGTCATTGCGTCGTTCCTGTTCGAGGTCGCCGGGCTCGCTCCCACGTGGACGCCCGGCTCGTTCACCGACGATGCGATCAAGGCGGTGCAGGACCGCGTCGGACCGAACGAGCACGCGATCTGCGGCCTCTCCGGCGGCGTCGACTCGTCGGTCGCGGCCATCCTCTGTCACAAAGCCCTCGGCGATCGCCTCACGTGCATCTTCGTCGACAACGGCGTCCTCCGTCAGGGCGAGTTCGAGCAGGTCGTCGCGACGTTCCGCGAGACGTTCCATCTGAACCTGGTTGCCGTCGACGCACGCGAGCGTTTCCTCTCCGCGCTGAAGGGCGTGAGCGATCCCGAGCAGAAGCGAAAGATCATCGGCAAGGTCTTCATCGACGTCTTCGACGACGAGGCGAAGAAGGTGGAGGGCGCCGCGTACCTCGTGCAGGGGACGCTCTATCCCGACGTCATCGAGAGCGTCTCCTTCAAGGGCCCGAGCGCGGTCATCAAGAGCCACCACAACGTCGGCGGCCTGCCCGAGAAGATGAACCTGAAGCTCATCGAGCCGCTGCGTGAGCTCTTCAAGGACGAGGTCCGCGCGTGCGGCGAGAACCTCGGCATGCCCCGCGACATCCTCATGCGCCAGCCCTTTCCCGGGCCGGGCCTCGCCATCCGCTGCCTCGGCGAGATCACGCCCGAGCGGCTCGCGGTGCTCCGTGCGGCCGACCACATCGTGTCGGAGGAGATCCGCATGTCGGGGCTTCTCGAGCCGGGCCCCGCGCAGATCTGGCAGAGCTTCTGCGTGCTCCTACCGGTGAAGAGCGTCGGCGTCATGGGCGATCACCGCACGTACGAAGAGACGTGCGCCATTCGCGCGGTCCGCTCGCTCGACGGCATGACGGCCGACTGGGCGCAGCTGCCGTACGACCTGCTCGGACGCATGTCGAACCGCATCATCAACGAGGTGCGCGGCATCAACCGCGTCGTCTACGACATCTCGTCGAAGCCGCCGGCGACCATCGAATGGGAGTGAAGCTCACGTCCGTGCTCGTCGCGCTCGCGCTCGCGGCGTGCGGTCCGCCGGGTGCGCCGAAGACGGTGTCGATGCGCATGGCCGGTGGACCCGCGAATGCGTCGGTCACCGTCGACGACATCTTCGTGGGCACGCTCGATGTGGTGTCGAAGCGTGGCGTCGCGCTTCCGCCCGGCACGCATCGCATCTCGGTCGAAGCCCCGGGCCACCTGCCCTGGGACAAGATCGTCGAGGCGCGCGAGGGCGACGCCGCCGTGCGTCTCGACGTGAAGCTCGTTCCCGTCCCGGACTGACTTACTTGCGGCGGCGGCGAATGACCGCGGCGCCCACGACGAGGCCGAGCGCGAGGAACATTTCGCCCGTCGGAGCCGGCGCGCCGGGCGCGCTACTGCAGCCGCCCGACGCTGCCTTCTTCTTCTTCTTCGGAGCGGCCGCGTCGGAGTAATCCTCCTCGCCGCCGGCGTAGTCGCCCGCGCCCGGATCCTCGGCGGGGAGCTGATCGGAGTGCGGGCCGCTCGGCGCTTCGGGCGGATCGGAGACCGTGCCGCCGTCCTCGGAGTCGCTCGCGTCCGGCGCGATGAGGCCGCCGTCGCCCGTGCCGCCGTCGCCGGGCTCGGTCGAGCCTTCGCCCTGGACGTCGCCGGCGGGGCCCTTGGGCGCGCCGCCGTCGTAGTCGCGCTTCACGCAGCCGCCGGCCGTCTCGCTGCACGAGTGCATGGTGACGACGCCGAGCTCGGAGAGCCAGGTGCCGATCTTGAACCGCGAGGCTGCGTCGACGCGCGTGTGATGGATGGTGACGGGCAGCTTGCCGTCCGCGTAGGTCGTGTAGTTCGCC
>JAQBQJ010000258.1 GCA_028287065.1 Labilithrix sp.
CGTCGCCGGGCGGGCGCTGGTCGTGACGGGCGCCGGTGCCGGCGCCTCTGCGCGGCGCTCTGCAGGCGCGGGAGCGCACGCCGGCCATCGCTCGCCGGCCGCCACGCGAACCTCGGCTCCGGCATGCCTGACGACGACGACGCCCTCGGAGACGTCGAGCCGCGTCGGCGTACCGCCCGCACAATCCGGGTTTCCCTCGACGAGGGTGACGCGGAACGCGGTGCCGCGCACCTCGACCTCGGCGTCGGGCGTGGACACGACGAAGCGCTCGTCCGGGCCGAGCTTCGCGACCTTCGCGAAGAACGATCCCGACTCGAGCGCGAAGCGCTTTCGCTGGCTCTGTTCGACGAGGCGGACGCGTCCAGCACCACCGAGCGTGACGCGCGTGCCGCTGTCGAAATCGAGATGCGCCTCCGATGCGCCGTTCGTTCGTAGCTCCGTTCCTTCCGGAAGACGCGTGCCGGCGCCGAGCGGCTCGGTGCGGCCCTCGCGCAGCGCGGTGACGCCGTCGGCCGGTACGTCGACGCGCCCGAGGTCGTGCGCGTTGGTTGCACTCTGCACGGAACCGCCGTCGTGGGTCGCGCGATGAGCGGCGAGCACGCCGCCGGTCGCAAGCGCGCCGATGCCCGCGGCGATCGCGAGGCCCGCGAGCACGCGCTTCCGCCGTCGTGCCCGAGCGCGCGCGCGGAGCGCATCGGCGATGCGTGCGACAGCGGCCTCACGCTCCGGCGGCATGGCCTCGACGTCGCCCGGATCGGCGACGGCGTCGCGCAGCATGCGCGTGGCGTTCTCGAGCGGATTCATTGGCCCCCCCGTCGATTCGCGAGCATGGGCGCGAGCTCCGGATCTGCGCTCAAACGTTCGAGCAGCTCACGGCGTCCACGCACGAGCCTCGATTGCGCCGCTGCGACCGATGCGCCGGTGATCTCGGCGACCTCACGGAGGTCGTAACCGCACACGTCGTGGAGGACGTATGCCCACGACTTCGCCTCGTCGATCGCGTCGAGATGCGCGAGCACGCGCCGGAGGACGCTCCGCGCGCTCGCGTCGCGCGCGAGGCTTCGCGTCGAGGCTGGCAGCTCGTCCTCCTCGAAGCGGATCGATTCGAAGATGCGGCGCTCGGTGGTTCGACGACGGATGTGGTTGTACACGACATGCGCCGCGACGGTCGACGCCCAGCCGTCGAGCGGGCAGTCGCCTCGGAACCTGTCGACGGTGGTGACGACTTCGATCATGGCTTGCTGCGTCAGGTCCTCGTGGTCGCGGTCTCCACGTCCGAGAATGCGGCGAATGGCCCGTTCGACGACCGGGCGAAGGCGATCGTGCAGCGCCGCGGCCGCATCCGGATCTCCGGCACGGACCGAGGCGAGCAGCTGGCTGTCGTCGAGAGTGGGCGCAGGAAGGCGCGGTTGCGCGGTGGGCTCGTCACGCGGCGGGACCACCCACAACCGTGCTTTCGCCGTGGGCGTGGAACGCGAGGTCATGGCTCCTCGTTGGTGAGTACCATCACTGCCGGCGTATCAGGCAGGCCCGGAAATTTCCTCCGCGTGTGCGGGCAGGGCTCAAAACGCGACACGGACGCCCATTTCCCCGAAGATCCGCACCGGCGAGAGCGTGGCCGCCTCGTGCTGCCGGACGAGCACCTCGGTCCGGCCGAGCGCGACCTCCGAGCCGACCGCCATCACGACCAGCGCCTGACCCGCGAAGCGAAACGCGCCTTCGAGCGCGGCGTCGAAGCCCGGCACGAAGCGCGACAACCGAACGCTCTCCGGATCGTCGTCGGACAGGTGCGTGAGCTGGTGGTGGAGCAGGAGCGCGTCGAAGCGCGCGCCCGCTGCCCAACGCCTCCGCGCGTCGAGCCATGGTTGCCACGTGAGACCGACGCCGCCGGAGAAGACGCGCGACGTCGCCTGCGCCGGCGCCACGTCACCGCCGCGCGCGCCGAGCGCAACGCGTGCGCCGATCGCGCCGGCGAGCGGCAGTCGGAAGGCGAAGACTCCGCCGAAGCCGCCGCCGTACCCTGCGAGCGCCGTCGTCGCGACCGCCGACGCATCGACGGCCATTCCGTTCGGGCGCGGCAGGCTCGGCGGACGCTCGCTCGGCTCGGCCGGCGGGACGGGCGTCGCCTCGGCCCGCGGCGCGATCGGCATCGTCTCCGCCGTCGCCGGCTTCGGCGCGTCGTTCGTCGCGAGGGCCTCGGCGGGCACCATCGAGGCGAGCGCGAATCCGATCGTGCGGCCGCGCTCGGAAGCAACGTCGGCAGGGTCGAAGCGGATCTCGCGATCGCTCGACCGGCCGTCGCGCGCGTTCGTGACGTGGATGGTCGCGCGCTTCTGGCGATCGCTCCACGAGACGACGCCGACGAGCGCAGCGCCGTCGTCGGAAGGCGACGCGCCGGCTGCGCTGTCCCTGCTCGCGCTCCGGATCGTGACGACGGCGTCGTTACCGAGCGCGGAGTGGAGCGCTTGCTCGATCGCACGCGTCGAACCGTCGTCTGGATCGCCGGTCGCGAGGATCACGACGACGCTGATCGCATCGAGCCACATCGAGGCCCAAGTGACGCGTATGTCGCGGGCGATCGCAAGCGCCACGACGCTGCGCACACACCTTCCTACGAATCGACGCACCGGCTGCCTGTCGCATGCCCGCAGGCGTTACGTGCTCCTCATGAAGGACGCTTTCTTCGTCACGGCCGTGTCGGTGCTTGCGGTCCTGGCGCTCTCGTCGGCCTGCGGAGGAGCGGCCGAGACGGATCTCACCGGCGCATCGGGCGGGGCTGCCGACGCGGGCGACGGGACCTCGAGCGGTTCGTCCGGGACGGGCGCCACGTCCGGCGGGACCTCCGGAGGAACGTCGGGGACGATCGACGGAGGCGCCGGCGGAACGAACGCGTTCACCGGCGCAGCCGCGTACGTCCCGACGACGGGACGCAACACGCTCAGGCCGGGCGACCATCCCGGCGCCGGCAACCCGAGCAAGCATGCGTGCATGGAGTGCCACGGACCCGGAGGCGACGGACCGCGCTTCTTCGCGGCGGGCTCCGTCTTCACCGATGCCGCGGGCACGATGCCGGCAGCGCAGGTCGAGGTCCGCCTCCGCGACGACGCGGGCAAGGCCGTGAGCACGTTCAGCGACAAGCTCGGAAATTTCTTCGTGAGCGCGCAGGCCGCGACGACGGCGGGCGTCGCCTTCCCACTCCATGCAGGCGCGCGGACCTCGGCGGCGACGAGCACGATGAACATGGCGCTCCCGAACGGCGACTGCAACAACGCGAGCTGCCATGGCGGCGCGCAGGGCTTCATCCACGTGCCGTGAGGTGATCGCACGGACAATCGGCCTCGCCCGCGAGGCATGCAGCGCGTAGCGTTGATGACGATGACCACCAAGGCTCCTCGTCCCGAGCGCAACCAGACCGACGAGAGCCTCGCGGTCGAACGGAAGAAAGCCGATCACGCGCTCGACGAGAAGATCGCGGCGATCGAGGAGCGAGCCGATGGAGTCGTCGTACGCGCTCGCGAGGAGGCCGACGACGTCCTCTCGGCCGCGCGGGCGCGAGCCGACGCGAAGCTCGAGGTGCCCTCATCGCCGGCGCAGACGGCCGCCGTCACCGCGGCCGATCGGGCTCGCGAGGATCGAGTGCTCGAAGAAGAGCGCGCGACGGCGGACGAGGTCTTACGGCGCGAACGCGCCGCGAGCGCGCGCGTGCTCGCGCGGCTCCTCCCGCTCGAGCGAGAGCAGACCGATCAGTACCTGCTCACGGAGCGTGCACGTTCGGACGACGCGCTCGCGAACCGCGACGACTTCCTCGGGATGGTCAGCCACGATCTCCGCGATCTCCTCAACGGCATCGTCGTCAATGCCGCGTTCATCGCGTCGAACGCGACCGCCGACGACAAGGGCCAGGCCTCGCTGAAGGCGAGTCAGCGCGTGCAGCGATCCGCGGGCCGCATGGCGCGACTGATCGGCGACCTCGTCGACATCGCGAGCATCGACGCGGGAAAGCTCGCGGTCGTGGTCGCGCCGGCGAATGCCTTCGAGCTCCTCCTCGAAGCCGTGGAGACATGGGCGCCGCCGGCCGCAACGAAGGGCATCGTGCTGCATGTCACGTCCGGCAACGCGCTGCCGGTGAGGGTCGACCACGAGCGGATCCTGCAGGTCCTCGGAAACCTGATCACCAACGCCGTGAAGTTCAGCGAACGAGGCGCGACGATCGTGCTCGACGTGGAACGCGTCGACGGTGCCGTGCGCTTTTCGGTGAAGGACGCCGGCGTGGGCATTCCGGCGGACAAGCTGAAGCTGATCTTCGAGCGCTTCTGGCAGGTCGGCGGCAACGACCGGCGAGGTCTCGGGCTCGGTCTCTACATCTCGAGGTGCCTCGTTCATGCGCACGGCGGGAAGATCTGGGCGGAGAGCGAGGAGGGGGCGGGCAGCACCTTCTTCTTCACCGTGCCGGACGCGCGTCAGAGCGACAGCACAGCCATTCCTGCGTGAATGGGGCGCTCGTGCGTGCGCCGAGCACACGCATGGCGGCCTTTCGGGCCTGAGGTCGACGGCTCAGCTCGTGCACACCACCTGTGCACATGACCAATCGAAGCCTTCTCCAAGCGCTCTCCCTCCCGCTCCTCGCGGGGGTCGTTGCGAGCGTTTCTGCCTGCGCGTCCGAAGCACCCACGCAGGACCGCTCCTCTCGGACGGGATCGGAGCTGACGGCACCCACCCTCGGGTCCGTAACGAGCTTCGCGGTCCTCGGCGGCTCGACGGTGACCAGCACCGGCGCCACGACGGTGTTCGGCGACCTCGGCGTGAGCCCCGGGCTCGCGATCACCGGCTTTCCGCCGGGACTCGTCAGCGGAGGAGCGACCCACGCAGGCGATGCCGTCGCGCTGCAAGCGCAGAGCGACGTGACGACGGCGTTCGACGCGTTGTCTGCACAGGCTTGCGACGTCGATCTCACCGGGAAGGACCTCGGTGGGCTCACGCTCACGCCTGGCGTGTATTGCTTCTCGTCGTCAGCGCAGCTCACGGGAGCGCTCGTCCTCGACGCGGCTGGCAAGGCGGACGCGGTCTTCGTCTTCAAGACGGCGAGCACGCTGACCACCGCGAGCAACGCGTCGGTCGCCGTGATCAACGGCGGCAGCGATTGCGGAGTGTTCTGGCAGGTCGGTAGCTCGGCCACGATCGGTACGGGCACCGTGTTCGCCGGGAGTATCCTCGCGCTCGCCAGCATCACACTCACGACCGGCGCGAAGGTCTCGGGCCGAGTGCTCGCGCGCACGGGTGCGGTCACGATGGACGACAATGCGGTCGCGCTGCCGACCTGCGCGAAGGCGCCGGTCGATGCCGGTGTTCCCGACGCACCGCCGTCGAACGACGCCGCGACGCCGGACGCGGCGCCTGCCGACAGCGGAACGGTCCCCGCGGTCGATGCAGGCTCTCCGAACGACGCCGGTACGGATGCGACGACCGACGCCGACGCCGGCGCGTGCGACGGCATCTCCGATGCGGGCGCGAGCGACGCCGCAAGCGGAACGAACTGACCCTCGAGACACTTGCCTTCAGGGCGCGGCGTGGCACGCGCGATCGGCGTCGCAGCGCTGGCCCTTTTCGCACGGCGGATTGCATGCCGAGACGCACGCGCCGCGAACGCACGTGAAGCCGGGGCTGCATTCTGGCTCGCACGCGGGACCTGCCGCGCGGGGCGCAGGCGCAGCTGTGGCCGCGGTCGCAGGCGCCTCGACGGGGCATCGGAACGCGCGTCCGAAGACGCCGTTCGCGATCCCGTCGAGCACCACGTAGTTCGCGTGCTTGCGTCGCGCTTGGCTCCGCAGCTCCGAGTACGCCTCGTCGACGCTCCAGCCGCCGCCTGCCACCGTGCCGACCATCTCGCAATTCGAGGGCGGCTCGGCCTTGCTCAGCTGCACGGGCGTGAGCGGCTGGCGACTGACCCTGCCAGTGCCGTTGCACGCCACGAAAGCGGAGACGACGAAGAACAGCGTGAAGAGGCGGTGGCGCATGCTGCTGTAGAGCTTATCGCGCGCCGGTGGTCGCACGATTCTTTTGCGCGCTACTTGCAGTACCCCGCGCTCTGGAACGACGAGACGCCGCTCTTGCACGCGGATTCGTAGCTGCTCGTCGACGCGCCCTTCGACTGCGCGCTCTCGATCTGCGTCTTGACCGAGTCGCAGCTCGCCGCGACCTGCGCGTTCTCGGCCGCGACCTCCTCGCAGCACGCGACGTACTCCGTGCACGAAGGTCCGAGCGCGCTGCCCTTGCTCCCGCTGCTCCCGCTGCTCCCCTTGCTGGGAGCGGGATCGGTCGACGAGGAGCTCGATCCGACCGGCGACGGGTCGCCGGACGACGACGACGTGGTCGTCGTGCCTGCCGTGCAGGCGAAGAGCGTGGCGGAGAAGAGAAGCGGAAGGGAACGACGGAGCATGAGGAGGCCTGCTTTCTTGGAGGAAGACGGGCCGCAAGAGTGCGGCACACGCTCCAAGAGCCGGCGACCGGCGAGGTGTCGCAGGATTTCGACCGATTCAGCCGACCGGCGGCTTTCGCGAGCCCGCGCAGGCTTTTCCGAAGCCCTTTTGATGCTGCGCGACCAGCCCGTTGCTCACGGGCTTCGTCTTTCCGCACTCCGAGCACTTGCCCTGCTCCGCGTCCGCGAGAGCGGACGTCGAAGACGGCGCCGCCCCAACCGCCGCCGTCTTCGCGGTTGGGGGAGGCGCCTGTCGCTTCTCCGACGCGGCGAACTGTTCTTCACGCTGCCGCCGCATGTCGTCGATCTTGCCCATCGAAGGAGCAGACCTCACTCCGCAGCGCGCGGATAGCTCAATCCGGCCTCACGACCGTGCTGTGGTCGATCGTGACGGCCGTCTGCGCGAGGAGCCTGCCATGGATCGACGCACCGGTATGGAGCGCGATCGACGTCTGGCTCATGAGAATGCCTTCGAGGTGCGAGGTGGTGTCGAGGTCCGCGGAGCCGGCGACCTGCCAGAAGACGTTCTTCGCGAGCGCGCCGCCGGTCAGGACGATCTTGGCGCCGCTGCTCACCGTGAGGTTCTGGGCGATCTGGAAGATCCACACGTCCGTGCTCTTTCCGTCGAGCGTGACGTCCGTCGGGACGAGCAGGCCGGTGCCCCACTTGTAGACGCCCGCGTCGAGCGTCATACCGCCGACGTCGCCGGCGCCGAGCTCGGTGGCCTTCGGCGCGCGACCGGCGGCATCGGTGAATGCAGTCTGCATGTCGGAGACCGCCGTGGTGAGGTTCGACGGCGTCGGGACCGCGAAGTCGGCGGCGTACACCTTGCCGGTGACCTGCGAGGACACCGAGAAGACGTTCGTCGCATCGGCGGTCAGCGCGAAACCCGTGATGGCGTCGGCAGCAGCCGGGCTGACGCCGAGCTCTCCCGTGACCGCGGAGGGCGGTACCGTCGAGATCCCGCTCTTCGAGAGGATGACGAAGCCGCCTGCGCTTCCCAGGTTCACCGCGCCTGGCGCGAGCGCGGCGCCGCCCTCCGGTGTGATGTTCCCTCCGTCGCCTCCGTTCGTCCCGCCTTCGATGCTGCCGTCGTTCTTGGAGGCGCCTCCGCTCGCAGCGTCATCGCCGCTGGACGAGCCGGCACTCTCCGAGCTCCCACAACCGGCACCGAGCGAGAGCACCATGCAGGCGAGGCCCGCTCGCGAGATGCTCGACGTGATCCACTGGGTTGCCTTGCTTTGCGTGATGGGAACCGACTTTCTAGAGAGAGGTAGACCGAGCCGACCGCAACGATCGGCTCTGAACCGCGCGCAGCCTCACGGCTGCTTGTTCTTCACGACGATCTCGACGCGGCGATTGTTCGCCCGGCCCTCCGGGGACGTGTTGTCGGCGATGGGCCGCGTCGGGCCGTACCCCATCGCGGTGATGCGGTCGGCCGCGATGCCGCGCGACACGAGATACGCGCGAACCGACTCGGCGCGCTTCTGCGAGAGCTCCTGGTTCATCGCGTCCTTGCCCTGCGAGTCCGTGTGGCCTTCGACGACCATCGACGAGTCCTTGTCCTGCTTCGTGAGGGCGTCGGCGACCTCGTTCAGCTTGGAGTTGGCCGTTCCGATGAGCTGCCACTTCGCAGTCTCGAAGAGGACGCTGCCGTTGAGCGTGATGACCATGCCGCGAACGGGGTCCTGCTTCACGGAAGCGAACTTCGCCAGATCGGCGGCAGCCTGGGCTGCG
>JAQBQJ010000285.1 GCA_028287065.1 Labilithrix sp.
GCATCGCCATGCTGGCGCCCATCTCGTGGCGCACACCGCCACGCCACTACGGTCCCTGGGAGCTCGTCACGAGCCTCCTCACCGAGGCGCTCGTCGCGCGCGGCGTCGACGTCACGCTGTTCGCGACACAAGATTCGGTCACCTCCGGCAGGCTCGCCGGCGTGTGTCCGCGTCCCTATTCCGAAGATCCGAGCATCGACGCGAAGGTCTGGGAGCTCTTGCACGTCTCGCACGTCTTCGAGCGCGCCAGCGAGTTCGATCTCATCCACAACCAGGCCGACTTCGTCCCTCTCGCCTTCTCGCGGTTCGTCGATACGCCGGTCGTCACGACCATCCACGGCTTCTCGTCGGAGCGCATCGTGCCGGTCTTCGCGCGCTATCAGGATCGCGTCTCCTACGTCGCCATCAGCGACGCCGATCGCCATGCGGACCTGCGCTACGCCGCGACGATCCATCACGGCATCCCGCTCGACGACTTCCCGTTCGACCCCACCGGCAGCGAGGACCTGCTCTTCTTCGGGCGCATCCACCCCGACAAGGGCGCGGCCGAGGCCATCGAGGTCGCGCGGCGTGCGGGGCGCCGTCTCGTGATGGCCGGCATCGTCCAGGACCAGGGCTATTACGAACGGCAGGTCGCCCCCGCGATCGACGGCACGCGGGTGAAATACGACGGACCCGTGGGCGGCGGCGAGCGCACGCGACTCCTGGGCGGCTCACGCGCGCTCCTTCATCTGATCAACTTCGACGAGCCCTTCGGCCTGTCGGTGATCGAGGCGATGGCGTGCGGTACGCCGGTCATCGCGCGCAACCGCGGCTCCATGCGAGAGCTGATCGACCACGGCGTGACCGGTTTTCTCGTCGACGATCTCGACGGCGCCGTCGAGGCGATCGGTCGGATCGGCGAGATCGATCGGGCGGCGTGCCGCGCGGCGGTCGCGGCGCGCTTCACCGTGGAGCACATGGCCGATCGCTATCTGTCGCTCTATTGCAGACTGCTCGCTCGATCGTCCGCTTCCTGACCCTTGCTCAACACCGCGCGCACGCACGCGAGGAGCTCGCCGCGTGAGATCGGTTTCGTGAGGAAGTCGTCGGCGCCGGCTCTCCGGGCGAGCGCCTTGGCGCTGGAGTCTTCGAGGGCCGTGACCATGATCACCGGAATGTCTTTGGTGGTGGCGTTCGCTTTGATCTTCGCCGCCACCTCGTAACCGGTCATGCCCGGCATCATGACGTCGAGCAGGACGAGGTCCGGCCGCTCCTGCGCGATCATCGCGAGCGCCTGCCCTCCGCTCGTCGCAGTGACGACGACGAAGCCTTCCCACCGCAGCACGATCTCCATGAGCTCTCGATTGTCACGCTCGTCGTCGACGACGAGGATACGCCCCGGTGGCCCGCTCGCGGTGCTCGCGGTGCCCTCGATCACGCGGGAGCCAGGTGCGTGGCGATGCTCGCCAGGAATTCTTTGTAACGCATCGGCTTGGCGATGTAGCCGTCGCATCCGGCGGCGCGAATCCGCTCTTCGTCGCCTTTCATCGCGAGGGCAGTGAGCGCGATCACGGGGATGCGACGTGTATCCTCGTCCGCCTTCAGCAATGCAATCGCTGCGAGCCCGTCGATGCCCGGAAGCTGGATATCCATGAGGATCAAGTTCGGTTTCTTGTCGCGCGCCAGCGTGAGGCCGGACTCGGCGTCCGGCGCCGTCAGCGCGCTGTGACCGGCGCGCTCGACCAGGAATACTGCCAACCTCATGTTCGTGGGGTTGTCTTCGACGATCAGGATGGTCGCCATGTCAGGACCCCACCACGGTGGTGCGAGGCGAGGTGACCCGCCGGACCTCGGCGGCGAAATGGTCTCGATCGAGCTCGACCTTGTCGATGACCGACTTGACGTACCCGTTGAGCCGAGCGCGGTCGGCGGCCGTGATCTGCTTCGCAGTGAGCACCAGGATCGGAATGCGCGCGGTCTCGGGCTGCTCGTGCAGCGCCTTCACGACGTCGAAGCCGTCCACCTCGGGCATCATGAGATCGAGCACGATCAGGTCCGGCAGCTCCTTGCGCGCAGCGTCGATCGCTTCGCGACCGCCATAGGCGCGGAAGACGGAGCCAGGCAGGTCGAGCACGCGGACCGCGATCAGCTCGACGGCGCTGGGGTCGTCGTCGACCACGAGCACCCTCAGCTTCTCGTTCTTCGCCCGAGGGAACAGCCCGAGCTCGACGAGCGATCCGCACAGCTCCTGCCGCGAGAGCGGCTTCGACATGACGTCCGCCGCGCCGAGCGCGAGGCCCTTCGCACGGTCGGCGACGATCGAGATGATCACGACCGGGACGCCCGTGAGCGCCGGCATGTCCTTCAGGCGGCGCAGGAGCTCCCAGCCATCCATGTTGGGCAGCATGATGTCGAGGGTGATCAGCGACAGCGCCTGCCCCGCCGCGAGGACGATCGCCGCCTCTGCCGAGGCTGCGTGCAGGACCTTGAAGCCCTCGGCTTCGAGCTGGACGCGAATGAGCTCGGCCGAGCTCGGGTCGTCTTCGACGACCAGCGCCATCGGAGCACCGGGAGGCGCGTTCACACGCTGCACCGGAATCCGCGCCGTGATCACCGCTTCCTCCGCCGCGCGGAGCGGGAGCCAGAACGTGAAACGCGAGCCCTCGCCGACGGCGCTCTCGACCGCCACCGCGCCGCCGTGGAGCTCGACGAGGAGCTTCACCATCGCGAGACCCAGCCCGGTGCCCTCGTATTTGCGCGCGAGACCGCTGTCGATCTGGCTGAAGGGCTTGAAGAGCTGCTCCAGGCCCTCCGGCGCGACGCCGATACCGCTGTCGGTCACGCTGATCGCGACGAAGTCCGTGACGTCGCTGTCGGGGAGCGGAAAGCTGCGACCCGCCCACGGACCGGAGAGCTTTCCGACATCGGCGCGCGTGACCGGCCAGGCGCGCAAGGATACCTCTCCGCCCTCGACCGTGAACTTCACGGCATTGGAGAGCAGGTTGTAGACGACCTGCTTCACCTTGCGCGCGTCGCAGTTGATCGACCCGAGGACCTCGGTGGCATCCATCACGAGCCGGACGCGGCGCGTCGCGGCCTTCTCGCGAATGATCGACAAGCTGTTGACGAACAGCGAGGACAGGCCGACCGGCTCGAGGTCGAGCAGCATCTTCCCCGCCTCGACCTTCGAAAGATCGAGGATGTCGTTGATCAGCGAGAGGAGGTGTTTGCCGCTGCTGAAGATGTCGCCGATGAACGCGCGCTGTTGATCGCTCATCTCCCCGAGGAGACCGTCACGCAACACCTCGGAGAACCCGATGATGGCGTTGAGCGGCGTCCTCAGCTCGTGAGACATGTTCGCGAGGAACTCGGACTTCATCCGACTCGCGTCCTGGAGCTCGGCGTTCTTCTGCTGGAGCGTCTGCTCGTACCGTTTCAGCTCGGTGACGTCGCGGGCCGCCACAAAGACACCCTGGAGCCGCCGATCGCGGTCGTGGAACGTGGTCGCGTTGTAGGAGACCACGGTGAGGGCGCCGTTCCTGGCGCGCGCGGTGAGCTCGTAGTTGGTGACCTTGCCTTCGCTGAGCACCCGATTGATCCCCGCCTCTGCGCGGCTCGAATCCGTGAAGTAGTTCTTGAACGGCGCGCCGATGAGCTCGTCACGCGTGCAGCCGGTCAGCGCCTCGGTCTGCTTGTTCACGTCGGTGATGATGCCGCGGGGATCGCACGCCATGAGCGCGTCGATGTTCGACTCGAGCAGCGACCGGGTATAGAAATGCTGATCGCGGAGGCGCTGATCGAGCTTCGTTCGCTCTTCCTCGACCTGCTTCCGTGCGGTGTTGTCGGTCCCGATGAGCAGGTAGCCGATGATCGCATCCTTCGCGTCGCGGAGCGCGGTGATCGAAAGGACTGCCGGGAACCGGCTCCCGTCCTTCCGGATCATCGTGAGCTCGTAGATGTCCTCGATCCCGCGCGAGGCCTTGAAGACCAGGGCCTCGAACCCCGGCGCGATCACCGTGGCGAGCTCGTGGCTCAAGGCCGTCGCTCGCGCGACCAGCTCCTCCGGATCGGAGAGGTCGGCGAGCGTGATCGTGTTCGTGACGTCCGCAGCCGAGTAGCCGAGCATCCGCTCGGCGCCGACGTTGAAGATCTGGATGACGCCGTTCGCGTCGGTGGCAATGCTCGAGAAATTGGCGCTGTTGAAGATCGCGCTCTGCAGGGCGCCTGCCTTCAGCAGCGCCTCTTCGGCACGCTTGCGTGCGGTGTTGTCGGTGCCGATCAGCAGGTAACCGATGATGACGTCCTGTGCGTCGCGAAGCGCCGTGACGGAGACCACCGCGGGGAAACGGCTCCGATCCTTGCGGATGTGCGTGAGCTCGTAGATGTCTTCGATCCCGCGTGACGCCTTGAACACCAGGGCTTCGAAGCCGGGCGTGATCGGGGTTCCGAGCTCGAGGCTCAGCGCCTTGGCGCGCGCGATGAGCTCCTCCGGATCCGAGATGTCGGCCGGCGTGATCTTGTTCAGGACCTCGGCGGCCGAATAACCGAGCATCCGCTCGGCGCCGACGTTGAAGATCTGGATCACGCCGTTCGCGTCGGTGGCGATGCTCGAGAAGTTGGCGCTGTTGAAGATCGCGCTCTGCAGCGCGCCGGTCTTCAGCAGGGGCTCGGGTTGTTCCGACAATAATTTCTCCGATCTCGTCGCGCTGGCGCAAACGGCCACGCTCTCCATGCAATTCGGTGTCCGCCAACCCAACCAGGACAAATCCCGTCGAATGTCGTCGTGACGCCGGCAGACGTGCGAGGTGAGGCATTATGCCCGAGCAAGACCGCCACACACGATATCCGCGGCCTGCATTGCGGTATGCGGCCCGCGGGCGTACACGTGTCCCGATCACTGCATGCTGTTCGAGTTCATCACCGCGCACCGTGATGAGCTGATCGACCTCGCCCGCGCGAAGGTGGCGAGGCGCGCGACCCCCGCGCCGACCGAGCGAGAGCTCGCGAGCGGCGTCCCGCTGTTCCTCGACCAGGTCGTCGAGGCGCTCCGCATGCCGCCGTCGTCGGTCTCCGGGACGCTCGAGCGCGGCGCAGCGAAGCACGGCGCCGCGTTGCATGCGCTCGGCTACACCGTCGCGCAGGTCGTCCACGACTACGGCGACATCTGCCAGGCCATCACGGAGCTCGCCGAGCACCGAGACGCGCCGATCAGCACCGACGAGTTCCATACCCTGAACCGGTGCCTCGACGTCGCGATCGCGGAGGCGGTCACCGAATACACTCGCATTCGCGAGCGCCGGATGACCGACGGCGAAGCGGAGCGATCGGGCGCCTTCGCGCACGAGCTGCGGAATTGCCTCGCGGCGGCGCAGCTCGGTTTCATGGCGCTGCAGAGCGGCCGTGCGCCCATCGGCGGCAGCGTCGCCTCGGTCATCAAACGCAACCTCCATTCGATGACGACGCTCATCAACCGAGCGCTCGTCGAAGTGCGCTTGGACGCAGGACACACGCACCGGCAGCGCATCGCTCTCCACCAGCTCCTCGAGGACGCCGAGGTCGACGGCGCGCTGGCGGCTATCCTCGAAGGCGTGACTCTGAGCGTGACGCCGTTCGATCACGGCATCGACATCGACGCCGACCCGCAGATCCTAGCCGGCGCGATCGCCAACCTCCTGCAGAACGCCTTCAAGTTCACGCGCAAGGGCGGTCACGTCACGCTCGAGACGTCCGTGATCGGCGGTCGCGTCGAGATCGCGGTCGCAGACCAGTGCGGCGGTCTCCCGCCGGGCAAGATCGACGAGCTCTTCGGCGCGTTCCAGCAGCGCGGCAACGACCGCAGCGGTCTCGGGCTCGGGCTGTTCATCAGCCGCAAGGGCGTCGAGGCGAGCGGCGGCTTGATTCGCGTACGCGATGTCCCGGGCACGGGTTGCGTCTTCACGATCGACCTGCCCGTGCTCCCGCTCGCGTCCTGAGCCGGCCTTGCGCTCGGCGTCGGCCGGGGGCATGGTGCGGTGGAACGCAGACTTCGGCTCTGATCCGCGGTCATCGAGGGGATCATGACTGAACGACACGGGGGCCAGAGGTCCATCCACACCATCGCGATGCTCGGCAACCACCTGCCGAGGCAGTGCGGGATCGCGACTTTCACGACGGATCTCAGCGAGGCCATCGAGCGCGAGATGCCGGAGCTCGACTGCTTCGTCCTCGCCATGAACGACGTCGGCGTGCGGCATGCGTACCCACCTCGCGTGCGCTTCGAGATCCCCGAAGGGGACGTCGCCGCCTATCGCCGCGCGGCCGATTTCCTGAACGTCAGCGCCGTCGACGTCGTGT
>JAQBQJ010000370.1 GCA_028287065.1 Labilithrix sp.
GCTTCTATCCCTGGGGCGATCGTTTCGATCCGACGTTCTGCCACATGCGCGATTCGCGACCGTATCTCGCGCAGCCCGAGCCTGTTGGGATGTTTCCGGCCGACGAATCACCGTATGGCGTTCGCGACACGGCGGGAGGGGTACGAGAGTGGGTTGGAGACGTCGTCGGGGAGCAGACCGCCGAGATCCTCGAGCAAGAACCCGAGCCGCGTATCGACGTCGAGCGCGGGGAATCGACGCCACGACACGTCCGAGGTGGCGCACGTGGGACGGATCACGGGTGGTGCCGAATAGCTTCGACAAGCAAGCTGCCCGCGCTGAGTCGCGGACCCATGCTCGGCTTCCGCCTCGCCAAATCCCTCACGCCAAGACAGCGCTGATCAGTTCGGCTGCCCCGCGCTCGGCGTCGCCGTCTTGAAGTCCGCTTTGTTGTCGTTCGTGTCCACGCCGTCGGTGTTGCGGGCGACCGAGCTGTTCGTCGGCGGGAGCGGAACCGGCGCGCCCTCGGTGTAGTCGCCGGCTGTTCCGGTGCCCCACCCGACCGCATCCACCGTAGCCTTCTTGTCGTCGAGCAGGCCGACTTGCCCGTCGCTGTTGCTCAGGCCGCCGTTGAACGTCGCGTTCTTCGCGCCGGAGAAGTTCGCGGTCGCGATGACGAAGAACGCCTTCGGAGCGAGGCTCGCGCCTGTCGCGAACGTGTACGTCGCACCACCAGCCGCGTTGCTGCCGGACTTGTAGCTGATCTTCCAGTCGCCCATCGGCACTGCGCACGTGCTCGCGTTGTAGAGCTCGATGAACTCCGAGCCGGAGGGCCCGTTCATCAGCACCTCGTTGACGACCACCTTTCGCGTGCACGTCCCCGAGTCGTCGCCCGGCAGCGGGCCGCTGTCGTCGGGCGAGCTCGAGTCCTTCGACGGCAGCGGAACGACGTTGACGTCCCGGGCGGCGTCCTCTTCGACGACTCCGCCCTCGTCCACATCGACACTGTCCGTGCCCTTCGCGCAGGCGACCACGACGAGCGTCGTGGTCGCGGCAGTCGCGGCAAACAGCAGTCCCCCGCCCAGTCTCGCTACCAGGCGCATGAAATGAATCTCGCTCTCAGTTCGACGGATCGAGCTCGGTCGTACTCTGCTCGGCGGCCACACGCATCGCGCGCTCGCTGGCTCGCTCCCACTTGAGGATGTCCTCGAGTGCGTCGACCATCGAGGTCACGACCTGGGTCTGCGGCTGCTCCGCAGTCACGTGCTCGGCGCGTTTTGACGGCGCGCTAGCGGTACGCGTAGACGCGCGCTCCGTCTTGCGTCCAGTGCTGTCCTGCTTCGTAGGGCTTCTCATGGAACGTCGCATCCTCCCACTGTGCCTGCGTATCGACCCCTCAGCCTAGAATTAAGCGAAGAACGCGCCAGGTGTATTTGGCGCTGTTCTGCTTTCTTCTTCGGGTTCAGAGAAAATAGTCGGGCAGTAACTCCGAATCCTTCATCCCCGGTGTCATCGAATAAGCCGAGAAGTCGGTGACGCCGGCCTCCCGCAAGATCGTCTCGTCCACGCAGAAGTTGCCCGTGAATTCAGAGCTCTTCCGCGTCAAGATCTCGTACGCCGCGTCCGCCATGATGTCGGGCTTCCGGCTACCCCGTACGGTCGCGTCGCCCCCGAGCAGGTTCTGTACGGCAGCGGTGTTGATGACCGTGCGCGGCCAGAGCGCGTTCACCGCGATCTTCTGGCT
Organism: Labilithrix sp.; assembly: GCA_028287065.1. Classification (GTDB taxonomy): domain Bacteria; phylum Myxococcota_A; class Polyangia; order Polyangiales; family Polyangiaceae; genus Labilithrix. Next base: position 1,724 of record JAQBQJ010000370.1, read on the forward strand.
CCTGAGCTCTTCGTGCATGCCGAGCACGCACATGCTCATTCCGAACTTCGCCATCGTGTAGGCGACGTGCGGGGCGAACCACCTCGCCTCCATGTTGAGCGGCGGCGAGATGTTCAGGATGTGCGGGTTCTCTGACTTCGCGAGGTACGGGATGCATGCCTGCGAACAGGCGAACGTGCCGCGCGTGTTCACGCCGTGCATCAGGTCGTAGCGCTTCATCGGCGTGTCGACGGTGCCGGTCAGGCTGATCGCGCTCGCGTTGTTCACGAGGACGTCGATCCCGCCGAACGTGGCGACCGTCTGCTTCACCGCCTCGTGGATCTGCTCCTCGAAGCGCACGTCGACGATGCAGGCGAGGGCCTTGCCGCCCGCCGCCTCGATCTCCTCCTTCGCGGAGTAGATCGTGCCTTGGAGCTTCGGGTGAGCCTCGGCCGTCTTGGCCGCGATGACCACGTTCGCCCCGTCGCGCGCCGCCCGGAGGCCGATGGCCTTGCCGATGCCGCGGCTCGCGCCGGTGATGAAGACGGTCTTCCCTTTGAGGTTGCGAGTCGCGTCAGGCATCTGAAGAAGGCCACGCAGTACGATTTGGAATGGTCGCGGTCAATGGAAGTCTGAGCGAAAACCGGCGGAGAAATACGAAATAACAGCCGATGGAATCCTTCTTGCGCCGTTTGCGTGGAGGACGTCGTAGGAGCGAGCTCCGAACGACATGAAAGAGCGCCTCACGCACCAGAAAGGACGTGCGTGGTGGATTTGCGGTGCTAGCCCTGCGGGTTCGCATGGGGCGCCCAACGCGTCTTCGCGTCTTCGCGTGTAAGCTCGGACGCGGGAGGGCGTTGAGAACCCATGAAGCGTGTCTTCTTCGCGTCGGTGGTGGTGCTCGCGGCGGCAGCCAACGGATGCGTCACGCGCGAGCGCGTGATCGTCGTCAAGGAGCCGAGCGGCGACAAGAACGGGCAGGCTCCCGACGGCACGCAGCCCGTCGCGGCCGACGGCGACACCGGCGTCGCGAGCGGCGACGACTCCGATTGGGGAATCAAGAACCCCAGCGACAGCCAGGAATACGGCCGCGTGATCGCGAAGGTCACGAACATGGTCTCCGACTCGGATCTCGCGGCGCGCGTCCGCCGCCGCCAGCTCTCGCTCGTGAACGTGACGTACGAGGACACCGGCCGCGCCCAGGGCTCGGTGCTCGGACCGAACATCTCCGACCTGACGCTCCAGGTACGTCGTCGCGATCCGAACGGGCAGTTCGAGTCGTCGATCATGCCGGTGATCAGGCCGCCGAACTTCACGGATCGCACGGGCGACGTTCCGTCCGATCGCTTCTTCGTCCGCATCGGAAACGAGCGCGGGCAGAACCTGAAGAGCGTCCCGCTCACCGACGTCCTCAAGAACCTGAAGGCGTTCGCCGCGAAGCCCGACTCGATCCTCGGCGACGGAAACGTCTTCGCCGGTCGCGACACGCACTTCCTCGTCAGCGCGCAAGCGGTGTTCCTGCCGATCCCGAAGAGCGGCAAGGCGCAGTTCAATCCGGTCCTCTTCAACTACCAGTCCGCGCCCGGCTCGCCGGCGGTGCTCACGATCCTCGTCACGCGACAGGGCACGAGCATGCAGGTGATCGAGAACAAGGCCGAGGACGCGACCGCCGCAGGCTGGGGTCAGGAGCTGTACTTCGACAACAAGGGCCAGCGCGCCGCGTTCACCGCCGAGCGAAAGAGCGACGTCGAGCAGCGCATCGCCGCGCAGGGCGGGCCGAAGACCGAAGACGACAAGAGCGCGCTGCAGAAGGGCGCCGACGTCCTCTTCCTCGTGCAGGTCCCGCTGAAGCACGCGCAGCTCGGGCGCCTCGGCGGCGCGATGCCGGGCGGCATGGGCGGTGGTGGAATGGCTCCGCCAGCGAGCGCTGCGGCACCTGCGGCCGCGCCGATGAAGAAGGGCGCGATGGCCGCCGACTCCGCCGCCGAGAAGAGCGACGTCGAGCAAGCGGTGCTCGGCCACGGTCCGAACGTCGGTCCGTTCAACGAGGGACATCAGCTCAAGATCGAGCGCGATCCCAAGTTCCCGATCCGCATCACCGTGCAGTTCTACAAGGCGACCAGCAACGGCGCTGTGAGCGACATCGATCTGGACAGCATCTCGCGTTCGATCGGCAGCGTGTACGAGCACGCCGACGCCGTCGGCTCGCTCGTGATGCCGGACGGCGACCCGCGGCGGCCGACAGCGTGGCAAAAGGTGCCGCACGAATGGTTCCCGTGGTGAGCAGTGTCCATTGACCGCACGCTCGCGCTGACTCGGTTCGAGCCTGGATTCCAGGCACTTGCGCGGCCGCGCTGCGCGGGGCATCTGCATTGCATCGTGCGGTGCGGAGGTGGAGACCATGAGGCTCGTTCCAACTTGGTTCACGGGCGCGGCGTGCATCGCTGCACTCGCCGCGTGCGCCGGCTGCAAGCGTGAGCACGTCGATCGCGACGGCTTCGCCCAGCGCAATTTCGACTACGGCACCGGCGTCACGGACAAGAGCGGTGCGCCCTCGTCCGGCGACCGCGTCGGCACGACGACCGTCACCGGCGCCGACTACGGCGCGCTGTCGAACGAGCTCGCCGTCGAGCGAATCGTCGCGGCCCGCTGCGCGCGCGAGACGGCATGCAACAACGTCGGCTCCGACAAGCACTTCGTGAATCACGACGTCTGCGCGCGAGAGCTCCGCTCCAAGATCGGCGACGACTTGAAGCCGAGCGAGTGCCCGCGGGGCATCGACCCCGAGGCGGTCGACAAGTGCATGGAAGCGATCCGAACCGAGAGCTGCAACAATCCGGTCGATACCGTCCAGCGACTCGCCACGTGCCGAACGAGCGAGATGTGCCTGAAGGGCGACATCAAGACGCGCTGAGCGCGCACGACGCCGGCGCGCCTCAGCGTCCGAACTGGATGCAGCGCCGGCTGATCGAGCCGTGCTCGAAACCTCGGATCGGAAAGCCGACGCCGTGCTCGTAGAGCGAGGCGGCGCCGGCGATGACGAACAACGGATCGAGGTGCCGGCCGGTGGTCTGCGCCTGCCGCGCGCTCGGTGCCTTCGCGCGCCACTGCAGGAGATCCTCGAGCTCCGCGTCCGCGAGGACGTTCGCCACCCAGCCGTCGAACTTTCGCGCCCAGTCGGCGGGCGGTGCATCGGCGTTCGGATCGCGCTCCGTGACCGAATGGGTGATCGCGCCGCTGCCGAGCAACAGGACGCCACGGTCCGCGAGAACGCCTATTTTACGGCCGATCGCGAACAACGCGCGCGGCGTGGCACCGAGCACGAGCGAGAGCTGCAAGACGGGGACGTCGGCCGCGGGGAACATGTGCACGAGCGGCGCCCACACGCCGTGGTCCCATCCGCGATCGGCCGCGCGCTCGACGGGGAGCAACGAATGCAACTCGTACGCGAGGTCCGGAGCGCCGGGCGCCGGATACGTGACGCCGCGGACCTCGTCCGGGCTCGGAGCCGCGCCCTCGTCGTCGAAGTCGTGGAGCAGCGCGGGACGCGACGCGGTCGTCCCCCGCGACAGCGTCGCCGCCTGCCAGTGCGCGCTCACGACGAGGATCGCACGCGGCTTGCCGAGGTCGCGCGCCCACTGCGCGAGCTCCGCGCCATGGGCGACATCGACCGCGAGGGAAGGCGTAGCAGGCGAGACGAAGACCGGCGGAACGGGGCCGGTACCTGCCGTCACGCGCTCACCTAGCGACGGCGAGGCCGCCGTAGGGCAACGACGCCGCCCATCGGCTGGGGATCGGGATCGAGCGGAGGCAACGCGAGCACGAGACGTTCGATGCGCGGGAGCGACTCCTGCGCCGCGCGCTCGGCGCGGAGCTCGTCGAAGTCTCCGTCGAAGACCATGCAGAGAAGGTAGATCGACGAGAACGACAGCACGAGGTACGAGGAGCCCTCGCGCGAGACGTGGCGCAGGTGCCGCCCCTTGTGGAGCAGATCCAGTGAAGGCAGGGCGCGGATCGAGGCGATCGCCCGGCGCGTGATCTCCGGCTCCTCTTCTTCGTCGTGCGCTCCCCGCTCGTGATCGTGGTCCGAGGGCGGATGCGGCGCGTCGCGGAGGTCGTCGTCCGTGACGTGCGAGAGCATCGGCGCGGACTCTGCCGGCGGCGGCGCCATGCGCAGCACGCCCGTCGGCGCGGTCGGATCGATGAGCGGCCCCGAATCGTCCGATGCGGGCACCGCATGAAGGCCCGCCGGCGCCGACGGCTCGTCGTGCGCGGACAGCTCGCGATCGGAGACGTCGCGAAGGAGCATCTCGTTGCGGGCGCGGGGCGTCGAGGAGATGGAAGCGCAGCCCCACACGACCGGCGAGTCGCCGTCGATGACGATGACGTCGTGCGCGCGGGCGCGAGCGGCCAGCGCCTTCAGCTCTTCATGCAGAGAGATGACGACGGGCGCTCGAGCTTTCGCTCGCTCCGAGGCCGGCCCCGCAAGCGCATCCGCAAAGGTGCCGGCCAGCATCGCGAGGCGCCGGCTCAGCGCTTCGCTGTCCTGCGGAGTGGTCGCGAAGCTCGCGACCACGTGCCGTCCGTCCGGCAGTCGCGCGACGACCACGTTCGCAGCGTCGGGCGGCGATTCGCCAGGGGCGAGGAATCGGACGTCGTCCGCGGAGAGCTCGCGCTGGGCGAGCGAGAGGAAACGCTCGTAGACGTCGTCCATGGAATCGAACGGACGTATCTAGCATGGAATCGCGGAGGCGAGCACGAGCCCCATGGTCGCCGCGTCAGGACGGCACTACATGCCCCTTTCGGCATGGATGAGAAGGTCCCGGGCGGACGGCTCGGTCGCATGGCAAGGCTGGCGACCCTCGGTCTGAAGACAGGCGCGGGCGCGATGCTCGGCCGGGGCGACGACGCCGGAAAGGCGGCCGCAGATCGCGCCGCGGACGTGCTTGGTACGATGCGAGGCCTCGCCGCCAAGGTCGGCCAGATGGCGACCTACGTCGACGGCATCGTCCCCGAGTCGAAGCGCGACGCCTTCGAGGCCTCGCTGATCAGAACGGCAGCGGATTTCCACGCTCGGCGTTGTCGAGCAAGAGGATGCACGTGTTGTCGTTGAGGATCGTGCACGCCCTGCGGCAGTTCGCGCGCTCGCAGTTCGACGAGCCGCTGTTCGGGCTGAAGCTGCTCGCCGACGTGCACGTCATGCCCTTCACCTGACGCGCGGCGGCCTGGTCGGTCCCGCGGAAGAGCGCAGCCTGCGCCGAGCATCGACCTTGCGCGTTCTGCTTGAGGCGCGCGATGCGCTCCGCCTCGGCGCTCGCCGCCGCGGCGGGGGGCGCCGCCGATGCAGGTGCTCCAGGCGGAGGAGTAGAGGAGCTCACCGGCTTGCCGGACGCGGCGCCGGCAACGGCCTTCTTCGAAGTCGCGGCAGCAGGTGCCGTGCCCGCAGCGGCGGCGACGGACGTCGCCGCCGTCGCAGCGACTGTCGGCGCTGCTGCGTCCGGCGCGATCGCGGCATCGGCCTGGGCCTCGACCGCGTCGGTCCCCTTCTTCGAGACGATGTACACGCCGGCGCCTGCGATGATGGCGAGCAGGAAGAGACCCGCGACGACACCGAGGATCGCGAAGAGCGCAGAGCCCGATCGCTTCTGCTCGATCGTCCCCGGGCCCATCGCGCCGGTCGTCGGGCGTTGCCATGCGTCGTTGGTCGCGCGTTGCGCGAGCGGAGCCTGGTTCGCCTGCTGGGCGTACGCCGTGTACCCCGCCGCAGCGACCGCCCCCGGCGGATAATGGGAACCGTATCCGGCCGTCGTCGCGTGCCCGATCCCGCCGGTCGTGCCGCCGCCCGTCGTTCCCGCGCCGGTCGGTCCGCCGCCCGTCGGCCCTGCACCGCTCGACGCGAACGCCATCGGTGCCTGCCCGCCCGCACCTCGAACGACGCGCGAGACGCGCGCGGCGGAGTCACGTCCGCGCTGCGAGGCGAACGGCGCGAGCGCATCGGCGAGCGCAGCGACGTCGCCGAAGCGGCCGTTCGGATCCTTGTGCAAGCATCGAAGGATGATCGCCTCGAGCTCCGCGGGTGCGTCGGGGCGCCTCGCGCGCACCGGCGTGGGCGGGTCCATCGCGATCATCGCGCACAGCGCGGTGACCGTCGGCGCCTCGAAGATCGGCGACGCCGTCAGGAGCTCGTAGAGGATCGCGCCGAGCGCCCAGATGTCGGTGCGGCGGTCGACGTTCTTGAGGCTCCGCACCTGCTCCGGAGACATGTAGAGAGGCGTGCCCATCACCGCATCGGTCGCGGTGAGGCTCGGCGCGGCTTCGTCGATCGCCTTCGAGATGCCGAAATCGAGGACCTTCACGCACGAAGAGCCGTCCGGCGTTTGCGCGACGAAGAGGTTCTGAGGCTTGAGATCGCGATGGACGATGCCTCGGTTGTGCGCCTCGCCGATCGCCTCGCAGGCCTCGAGCACGTAGTCGAGCGCCTCGGGGATCGGGAGCGGACCTCGCGTATGGAGGACGGCGCCCAGGTCTCCGCCGACGAGGTGCTCCATCACGATGTACGACGCGCCGTTCGGGAGCGAGCCGACCTCGAACACGCGGACGACGTGCTCGCTCTGGATCGAGGCCGCGGCGCGTGCCTCACGGACGAAGCGAGCGGCCGCGTCCTCGTTCCCGGCCTTGTTGGGCGCGAGGAACTTGATCGCGACGCGACGGCCCAGCGACGTGTCCTCGGCCGAGAGGACGACGCCCATCCCGCCCGCTCCGATGACGGACTCGACGCGGTACTTTCCGGCGACGATGTCACCGGCGCGCGGAAGCTGACCGTCCGATGGCCGAACGCTGTTCATGGGTCTCGCGATCTTAGCAGGCGCGAGTGACTCGAAGCTCGGGTCCTACTAGCCTTACGCCCAGCTCGTGAGCGCTCTTCCCGAAAAAAGACGCGCACACATCGAAACCACGGGCGCGTTGCTTGCCGCGTCGTTCGCGTTCCGGCTACCGCCGCTCCTGAACGCGCGTTCGACGAACTCCGACGCGGCCGTCGTCGGTCTGCAGGCGATGCACATGCTCCGCGGCGAGCTCTCGCCGTTTCTCTGGGGAAGCGGCTACCAGACGTCCGCCGACTCGGCCGTCGCGGCGCTCTTCTTCGCGGTGCTCGGCCCGTCGCCGCTCGTGCTGATGCTGTCGGCGCTCACGTTGCACGTGCTCGCGACGTACCTCGTGTTCGCGACGCTCCGGCGGCGCTTCGAGCCATGGCTCGCGCTCTTCTTGGCGTTGCCGATGGTCGTGAGCCCGAGCTCCGTGCACAGCTACGCGCTGTATCCGCCGCGGCAGCTGTCGCTGACACTGATACTCGCCGCGTTCTGGGCGGTCGACGGCGCGAGCGCGATCGCAGGAGCCGAGGCCAGGGCGCGCGTGCGCCGGCTCGTCGCGGGCGGGCTGCTCGCGACGCTCGCGGTGTCCGCCGATCCGTACCCGATGCTGCTCCTTCCGCTCCTCGGGCTGTATGCGGCGATCGTCGTGTGGGGTGACGACGGCGCTCGCGCGATTGGCCGGAGGTTCGCGCCGTTCGCGGCGGGATGGGCCGCGGGCCTCGTGCCGTTCTTCGTGCTCCATCGGCTCGCCGGCGCGAAGAACGGGCCGATGGGCCTCACGACGACGATGCTCGCCCACCACTGGCGTCTCCTCGTGGACGAGTGCCTGCCATGGGCGCTCAGCTACAAGGTGTATGTTGCACACGACGTGATGGACTACCGCGCGTGGGACGCGCCGGCGTGGTTCCATGCGCTCGGCATCCTCGGAGCGCTGTTGCTCGGCGCGATCGTGGTCTATGGGCTCGCCTCGCCGCTCCGTCGCGATCTGCCGGTCGCCGTGCGGCAGCTCGGGTTCATCGGCGCGCTCACGTTCCCGCTCGCGATCGCCGCGTTCCTCGTGTCGGTCATGGTCATGGATCACTTCTCGATGCGTTATCTCGCGGTGCTCACGCTGATGACGCCGTTCGCGGCGGCGCCGGCAGCTCGCGCGCTCGGCGCGAAGAGACTCGCGGCGGTGTTCGCGCCGCATCTGCTCGCCTCCGCGGTCGCGGGCTGGGTCGGCTACGGCCCGTTCGTCCGCGGTCCGGTGCCCGTCGCCGAGACGCCCGAGCTCCGTGACGACTACACGCTCTTCGAGATGTTGCGCGCGCGCGACATCCGCCACGCGGAGGCGGACTACTGGACCTCGTATCGCCTCACGTACCTGTTCCGCGAAGCCGTCGTGGTGGTCCCGACGAACGCAGTCGAGGATCGCTACGCGCCGTATCGACGTGCGTTCGAAGCGGCGCCGGTCTTCGCGTACGTGCATGATCCCGGCCGCTCACGCGAGGACGTGAGCCGTGCCGAGCGCGAGCTGACGGAAGCGAACGCGAAGGTGGAGAGGCTGACGGCCGGGCGGCTCGTCGTGTTCATCGTCCGCAGGCGACCCTGAGCTGCCCACGCGTAGAAGGAGAGCTACTCAATCCGTGCAGGGAACGTCGGCGTACGGGTCGACGTCGTCACGCTTGCGCTCGGGAACGACTGCCGCCTGAAGGCGCGTCTCGCTCGGGCGGCGCGCCTCGGCCTGCCGGTCACCGCTCGCTCCGGCCGTCGCACCGCGCGCGGGGCGCACATGAGCGACGGGGAGATGACGCGACGCGACTTCCTTGTTGGCGAACATGCGAGACATGCACGCAAGCTACGTGCCCTGCGGAGCCAGGTCACGAATCCGGCATAAATGCCCGATGACGCGCCGCGCGTGCGCATCGCCTTTCGCAGTGGAGCGTGAACGAAATAGCGCGCGCCGTGGTCTGTCAGCCGCATGAGCTGTAAGGATCCCGCAACACATCGGTGGAGCCGGCTTACGATTCGACGCGGCTCGTCATGAAAGAACGCGCAGGGTCGAAGCTCGGCGACTACCGCCGCAAGAGGCGCCCGGAGGCGACGAACGAGCCCTTCGGTGGCGAGCTCCCGGTTCCGTCGTCCGAAGGAACGCTGTCCGGCGCGTACGTCGTGCATCTGCACGATGCGACGCGCCGCCACTACGACCTGCGTCTCGAGGTCGGCGGCGTGCTCGCGAGCTTCGCCGTGCCGCGCGGTCCGAGCCTCGATCCCGACGAGAAGGCGCTCGCGGTGAAGACCGAGGATCATCCCATCGAGTACCTCGACTTCGAGGACGTGATCCCTGCGAAGCAATACGGCGCGGGGCCGATGATCGCGTGGGACCGCGGCACCGTCGAATACCTGGAAGGCCCCGCCGAGGAAGAGATCGCGAGCGGGAAGATCCACGTCGCGCTCCGAGGGATGAAGCTGCGCGGGCGCTACGCGCTCGTGAAGCTCGCGAAGAGCGCGAAGGGTGACGAGTGGTTGCTCTTCAAGAAGGCCGACGAGCATGCGAGCAAGGAGCGCAAGATCGTCGAGGAGCTGCCACGCTCGGTTCTGTCCGGACTGACGGTCGAGGAGCTGGTGAGCGCGGATGCGATCGGTGCGGCACACGTGGCGCGCGCTCTCTCCCTCGGTGCGACCAAGCTGACGGCACGCGCGGTGAAGGAGCTCGTCACGCCGTCGCGGTCGCCGCTGATCGCAGCGACAGCGAGCGCGAGCGCGCCGAGCGCAGCGGCCGCAGCGCGCGCGCGCGACGGATGGGTCTACGACGCAGAGCTCGAAGGCGTGCGCGTGCTGGCGACGCGTGACGGCGACCTCGTGACGCTTCATCGGTTCGACGCGGGCGGCGCGGGACAGCCGATCGAGGCGTTCTATCCGGACGTCGTTCGCGCGCTACGTGCCCTTCCCTTCTCGCGCATCGTTCTCGACGGCGAGCTGGTCGCCTTCGACGCAAGCGGTCATCCGAGCGTCAAACTTCTTGCGCAGCGCGTCGAGAAGATCGCGAAGGGCGATGCGCATCGTGCGACGACGAACACGCCGGTCGTGCTGGTTGCAAAAGACCTGATGGCGCTCGGCGACGCGGACGTGCGCCCGCTTCCTCTCGTCACGCGACGCGAGCTCCTCTCTGCGGTCCTTCCGGAGCTCGGTTTCTTGCGCGCGTCGCCGCCGCTCGAAGGAGCGCTCGCGCCGATCCTCGCGTTCTGCGCGGAGCACGACGTCGCGGCGGTCGTCGCGAAGAAGAAGTCCTCGACGTACACCCTCGATCCGAAGAAGCAGCCCTGGACGTTGCTCTCGACCGGCGCGCCGCCGCGTCCGCGCGTGACGGTCGATCATCGCGCGTCGGATGCGCGCGCGGTGCTGCGGCGCGTGGACGTCACGAATCGGGCGAAGCTGTTCTGGCCGGACGAGGGCTACACGAAGGGCGATCTCTGCGATTACTACGCGAGCGTCGCCGAGGTGATCCTGCCGTACCTCGCGGACCGGCCCGTGATCCTGGTGCGGTACCCGGACGGCATCGCGGGCAAGAGCTTCTATCAGTGGAACGTGCCGCCCGGCATGCCGCCGTGGGTACGCACGCTGTCGGTGAACGACGAGAACGACGAGCCGAAGCGCGGCTTCCTCCTCGATGATGCGTCGACGCTCCTCTACATCGCGAACCTCGCGTGCATCCCGCTCCACATCCTCGCGTGCCGGGTGCCGAACCTCGAGCAGGCAGACTTCTTCACCGTCGACTTCGACGTGAAACAGTCGGAGCTGAAACATGCGATCACGCTCGCGATGAGGCTGCACCAGCACCTCGACGCGATCCGGTTGCCGAGCTTCGCGAAGACGTCGGGCCAGTCGGGACTGCACGTGCTGGTTCCGCTCGGCAAAGGTCAGAGCTTCGCGACGGCGCGCGCGCTCGCCGATCTGCTCGGCAAGCTCCTGGTCGAGGAATTCCCGGACATCGCGACGATGGAGCGGATCGTCGCGCGGCGCGGTCCGCGCGTGTACGTCGACACCGGGCAGACCGGACAGACGCGCGCGATCGTCGCGCCGTACTCGGTGCGTGCCGTCGCCGGCGCGACCGTGTCGACGCCGCTCGCGTGGGACGAGGTGGACTACGACCTCGAGCCGAGACGCTTCACGATGAAGACGGTGCCGGCGCGGGTCGCGAAGGTCGGCGACCCGATGCGCGGAATGCTCGCGACGAAGCCGGACGTGTCCGCCGCGGTGGCTCGGCTGTCCGACCTGGTGGCGGAAGGGACGACGAAGCGAGGGAAGGCGAAGAAGACGACGCGCTGAGCTGGGTCCGCTGGGACCGGTGGCTCCACTGGGGCCGCGGCACACGTGGCACAGCGCACGGCCCGCGCGATCACACCGGAGCGGGCTCGAGACGCGTTCGGAGCCTATTTTTGCCGGGTGCGACGCGTGGCAGGGAGCGTGCTGTAAGGGAGGGCATGAAGCTCTCGACGACGCGCGCTTGGATGGTTGCTCTTCTCGCGGTTTGCGCCGGCTGCTCGACGCCGGATTCGACGAACGTGGCGGACGGCACGGACCCGATCGTCGGTGACGGCGAGGTCGCGGGCGCGCCCGCCCCGAAGGACGGCGACGAGATCTTCGGCAGCGGTGGCGACGTGAGTTACGCGGAGGCGCCGTCGTCGGGGCCCGCCGCTCCGGGGAGCGCAGGTACGGGCGGATGGACGGGCACCGGCAACGGCACGATCCAGCCGGGCACGCTCACCGCGGGCGTGTGGGACGACAACCAGAACTTCGGTGTCTTCGTCGCATACAGGGACAAGATCAAGGCGCAGGGAACGCCCGGGCTCCTCACGTTCGACAATCAAGAGCACGATGCGGCGCGCGCGGCGGCGAACGTTCGTCCCGCGAAGCAGGAGCTCGACATCTCTCTCGTGATCGACACGACGGGGAGCATGGGCGACGAGATCGCGTACCTGCAGACCGAGTTCGACGCGCTCGCAGCAACGATCCAGGCGAAGTACCCGGGCGCGGCGCAGCACTGGTCGCTCGTGCTCTACAAGGACACCATGGACGAGTACGTCACGCGCTGGTTCGACTTCCGCGCCGACACCGTGGAGTTCCGCTCGAAGCTCGCCGCGCAATCGGCGGGCGGCGGCGCCGACTTCCCCGAGGCCGCGGACCAGGGCTTGTCGATCGCGCATCGGTTGTCGTGGCGGACGTCCCCGTCGACCGCGAAGCTGATGTTCTGGGTCGCGGACGCGCCGCACCACGCCGAGAAGGCCCAGAAGATGACGGACGCCATTCGTGGCGCACGCGACAAGGGCATCCACATCTATCCCGTCGCCTCGAGCGGCATCGACGAGATGACGGAGCTCACGATGCGAGAGGCCGCGCAGATCACGGGCGGCCGCTACCTCTTCCTGACGGACGATTCCGGCGTAGGCAACGACCACAAGGAAGCGAGCGTGCCCTGCTACTTCGTGACGAAGTTGGACAACGCGATCCTTCGGATGGTGGACGTCGAGCTGAGCGGCGCATACCGCGAACCGACGGCGGCCGAGCTGGTTCGCTCCGGCGGCAACCCGCAGAGCGGGGCGTGCAAGCTCGCGTCGGGGCAGACGGTCACGATTTACTGAGAAGCGCGGGTCGCCGGGGCGCCGCCTCGCTTCTCGACGCGGCGGTCAGCTCGCCTCCCAGCGCAACGCCGGGTCTCGGCCGCCGTTCGCGAAGAAGTACCGCGCGGCCTCGCGCGTCGCCTCGGCGGGGGTTGCGAGCTCGGCGAGCATCTCGTTGGGCTCGCCATCCAGCTCGAAGACGAGCGGCGCGCCCGTGCGCGTCGGATCGGGGATGCTCGCGAACGAAGCGCCTTCGTCCGAGCCATCCGAGAACTCCGCGACGGATTCCTCGCGTCCCACTCCGATGGTGAGCGAGCTTCCTTCGTCGCTCACCAGCACCACCAGAAACGGTGCGGTGGCGCGGGCGAGAGAGTCGAGGTGATCGAGCAGAGCATCGAGCTCCTCGATCGAATGGACGCTCACCGCCTCTGCCTCGCAGCCCCAGTCCACGATGAGGCCGTTCCCCTTCGTCATGGCGGGCACTCTACGAGAGGAACCCCCGAACTGCGAAGAACGAGAGGAACTATCGCCTCCGGATGCCCGGGGCGAGCTCGAGCACGGACCTCTGCGCCACGGAGTCGTCGACTCCGTCGCGGCTTTCGCGCCGGCTCCCCTCTTTGGCTCTTCCTTCTCTCTTTCTCTCCCTCTTTCTTCCTCTCTCTGACCGCCTCGTGTGCGGAGCGCCGCACGACACTCGAAGACCGACCATGAGCGCCGAGCGGCGCTCCGCACATCGCTGCCTCTTTTGCCGAATCGCCGCGCGACGATTGCCGACGCGCATCGTGGAGCAACGTCGATGCCAGGATCGCGGGCGAATGATCTCGCGCACGTAGCGCGGCGAAGCCCTGGCCCGGACAGAAACGAGGGTGTCCTGGGCCACCCCGAAGCATCCGGAGCGCTCCGCTTGACACCACCCGAGCGCCGCGAGAAGAAACGCGCGCTTTGGCAGCCAGCTATTTCGACGTCGACGGGACTCTCATCCGGACGAACCTCGTCCACCCGACGCTCTGGTACTTGATGCACCAGCGCACGCCGATGCGCAGCCTCCAGAAGCTCGCGCGGGCCGCCTGGAAGACGCCCCAGATGATCTGGGCCGAGATGCAGGACCGCCGCATGTTCAACGAGATCCTCTTCTCGTCGTACGAGGGCATCTCGAAGGACCGCCTCATGATCCTCGCGGACGACGCCTTCAACGACATCATGAAGAAGGCCCTCTACCCGCACGCCCGCGACCTCGTCTCACGGTCGCGTGACGAAGGGCACGACGTCGTCCTCGTCTCCGGCGCCCTCGACTTCCTCATGACTCGCCTCGCCGACCACCTCGGCGCGACCCACGTCATCGCAAACC
>JAQBQJ010000387.1 GCA_028287065.1 Labilithrix sp.
CATGCGGCTCCTCGACAAGGGGAACCTGCAGCTCGACATGACGAAGCTCGGCTTCGATCAGAAGCCGCTCGACGACTTCCTCTGGGCCATCCATCAGCCCTGGGGAATGGTGCTCGTCACGGGTCCGACGGGTTCGGGCAAGACGACCACGCTCTATTCGGCGCTCAGCGATCTCAACAAGATCGACGCCAACATCAGCACCGCGGAAGATCCCGTCGAGTACAACCTCCACGGCATCAACCAGGTGCAGATGCACGACGAGTTCGGGTTGAACTTCGCGATGGCGCTACGCGACTTCCTGCGCCCGGACCCGGACATCATCATGGTCGGCGAGATCCGCGACTTCGAAACGGCGGAAATCGCCGTCAAAGCCGCGCTCACGGGCCACTTGGTGCTCTCGACGCTCCACACCAACGACGCGCCCGCGACCATCTCGCGCCTCCTCAACATGGGTGTCGAGCCCTTCCTCATCACGGCCTCCGTCAATCTCGTTCTCGCCCAGCGTCTCGCGCGCAAGGTGTGTGTAGATTGCAGGCAGGCGATCCAGCTCGAGCCCGCGGCGCTCGTCGATCTCGGCTTCACCAACGACCAGGTCAACATGGCCCAGGGTCGGCTCATGAAGGGCTTCGGCTGCCGTACGTGCAACGGCACCGGCTACAAGGGCCGCGTCGCTCTCTACGAGGTCATGCGCTTCACCGACACGCTGAAGGAGATGGTTCTCCAGGGCTCGTCGACCGCGGAGCTCAAGGCCGCGGCCATCAAGGCGGGCATGGTCAGCCTTCGCATGAGCGGCATCCTGAAAGTCCTCGACGGCGTCACGACGACGGAGGAGATCCTCCGCGTCACGATGGCGGACTGACGCTCCGCCTGACCCTGGTTCGTTTTCGGACGAGACGAGATTTGCCGCCACGGCGCCAAGGGGAGAGCGAGAGGAGACGCCAACAGAGGGGTCTCGCGTCGAGCCCTCGCTGGACCCGCGTCGTTCCGAGCAGAATTCCAAATCGAATTCTTCACGGTGAGGGTTCCATGCACCCGACCAGCAACGTCGCGCGCCCTACCGACCCTCGGCTCGAGCATCTGAACACCCCCGACCGCCACTCGGATGGCGAGCGACTTCGGATGCTCGAGATGACGGTCGGTAGGGCGCGCGAGGTTGCTGGTCGGAAGCGAGATCCTTCCACCGAGCGGAATCCGCTTTGGGATTCCGCTCGGAACCACGAGGGTCCTGTCCTCGAATGAAGCGCGACCCTCTGTTGGCGTCTCACTCTCGCGTCCTTGGCGCCGTGGCGGCCAACTCTCGTTCTCGCGCGAGACGAGAAGCCGCCACGTCCGAACCGGAGGCGCTCTCCCACCGTGCCTTACCGGCCGGGAAACTTCCGTCGTTTCCGCCTGGAACGGTTTGTTACCATTCCATGTAGATGACCCAGCCTGCCGAGAACCGAGTCAATCTCCACCAGCTCCTCAAAGCCATGGTGGAGAAGGGCGCGAGCGATATGCACATCACGGCGGGCGCGCCGCCGCTCCTGCGCATCGACGGCGAGGTCATCCCGCTCAAGCTCCCGCCGCTCACGCCGGTCGACACGAAGCACCTGGCGTACTCGATCATGACGGAGGAGCAGAAGATCGCGTTCGAAAAGGACAGCGAGCTCGACCTCTCTTTCGGCGTGAAGAACCTGTCGCGATTCCGCGGCAACATCTACCTGCAGCGCGGCGCCGTCGCCGCCGCGATTCGAACCATTCCCTTCAAGATCCTCTCGTACGACGAGCTCGGTCTTCCGCAGGTCATCGCCGACATCGCCAACAAGCCGAACGGCCTCGTGCTCGTCACGGGCCCCACGGGCTCCGGCAAGAGCACCACGCTCGCGTCGATCATCGACAAGATCAACAGCGAGCAGCGCGTGCATATCCTCACGATCGAGGACCCGATCGAGTACCTGCACCCGCACAAGATGGCCGTCGTGAACCAGCGCGAGATCGGCGCCGACACCGCGTCGTTCAAGGGCGCGCTCCGCTACGTCCTCCGTCAGGACCCGGACGTCGTGCTCGTCGGCGAAATGCGCGACCTCGACACGATCGAGGCCGCGCTCACCATCGCCGAGACGGGTCACTTGGTCTTCGCGACGCTCCACACGAACAGCGCCGTCTCGACCATCAACCGTATCGTCGACGTGTTCCCACCTCACCAGCAGGATCAGATCCGCAACAAGCTGTCGTTCGTGCTCCAGGGCGTCGTCACGCAGCAGCTCATGCCGCGCGCGGGCCAGCCGGGCCGCTGCCTGGCGATGGAGATCCTGGTCCCGAACGCCGCGATTCGAAACCTGATCCGCGAGAACAAGATCCACCAGATCTACGGCTCGATGCAGGTTGGCCAGGACAAGCACGGCATGATGACCCTGAACCAGTCGCTCATGAACCTGTACCTCCGCCGCTTCATCTCGCTCGAGCAGGCCCTGCTGCAGTCGAACGAAGCCGACGAGCTGAAGGGCATGATCGAGCAGCGCGCGAAAGCGGGCGGCATGGGCGAGCAGCGCGGCCAGCAGCAAGCGCGCTGAACGCCCCTTCGAGGGTCGGGCTCGGGGAGGTCACAGCGGATTCGGCGACACCGGAGGCATCACCAGCGTCAGCGACTCCTTGCCGATGATGATCCGCTCGCGTCCCATCGACGTGAGCCCGAGTAGCCCCGCGACGTCGCCGCCGAGGATCTCGATCAGCCCCTCGAGCGTCGGGAACGCATCCGTCCGATCGACCGGGACATGGCGCGTGGGCCCGCCCGCGAAGCTGATCTCGCCGTCGCCGTGAAACAGCGTGATCGGTGACGCCGTTCCGTCGACCGTGTCCTCGCGGACCTCTTTCATGCGCGGCGTCTTGCCGACCAGGATCACGTTCGACGCGCCCGTGTCGACCACGAGCTTCACGTCACGTCCTTGCACCTTGATGCCCGACGCGACGAGCCACCCGTTCCGATACTCGATCGGCAGGACCACCGCGCCGGGCGGTACCTCCGGCGCGGGCTGGTACCAAGCGAGCTTTCCGCTCACGAGATCGAGATCGAGCACCGACCCGTGCGCGACGAGATCCGAGCCGAGCACACCGGCTTGCGGCTCGCCGTCCGGCGTCGAGCCTGGACGGAGCCGCGCGATGATCGGCAGCGTCGTCTCGTGACAGAAGATCCGCGTCTCCGCCGTCTTCGCGGCCTCGTCGCCGGAGTGCGTGACGAACGACCGTAGGCTTCCCGTATCGACGAGGTAGCTCCCCGGCAGCTCGCGTGCCGTGAGCCGCGCATGCAGGCGATCGACGCGACCGGCGGCATCGTGATGCACGAGCAGCGGCACTGGCTCGGGGCAGATCGCGGCGGGCGCGGCGCTCGTCTCCCACACCGGCTTCGGCCTGGTCGCGCGTCCCTCGATCGCGGCTTCGGGTGCGTCGTTCGTCGAGGTCTCGACGGCGCCGCACCCTGCAGCGAGCGCGAGAGCCGCGCCGGCGAACGTCACGACGAGAGCACGCACCACGACCTCATGGCCGAGCAACGTCCGCGCCATCGCGATCCATCCGTGAATCTGCGTACGCTCGCGTTGCCCACACGCGCGGTGCGCGCCGCATGCACGCCGAGACGTCAGGCCGCTAACGCTTGCGCGCGACTTTTCCGGCGCCGACCTTCTCGGCGGCCGCCGCGACGTCCGGATTCACGAAGCCCGCAGTGACGAGCGCCTTCACGTACTCGTTGCCGTGACGCGTGTCCTTCACGGCGCCGTAGGCGATCGCCGCGTACGTGCGCGCGGGCAGAGGTGCGAGCGCCGGAGGAGGATCCTCGGCGGAGATGATGGCGCGCGCCTCGTCGACCTTGCCGTTCGTGGCGACGGCATACGCGCGGAGCCACTTCGCGAGCGGACCGCCCACGTTCGGATACGCCTTGAAGAGCGCGACGGCGTCGCCGGCCTTGCCCATCGCGGCGAGCACGAACACGCGCTCCGCGAGCGCCCGCACGGTCACCGTTCCGCCCTCGAGCGCCGCGCGGCTGAAGCGATCGGCGTCTTCGTTCTTGCCGTCCCAGCGGGCGAGCTTCGCGAGACGAACCGCACGGAGCGCGCGCACGGTGTTCGCTTCGCCGTGCCACTTCGCTGCGACCTTGCGCGCGAGGTCGACATCGCCGGTGTCGAGCGCCGCGTCCATCGCGACGAGATCCGCCCACGGCGTATCGTCGTCCGCCATGTCGAGCGCCTTGTCGGTGCCGAGCGCCTGCGCGTTTCCGGCCATGAGCGCTTGTCCACGCACGAGCGGCACGAGGAACGGCAGCTTCTTCGCATCCTCGGGCAACGCCTCGAGCGCGCCGCGCATGCGCTCGCCGTCGAGCTTCTCGTAGGCGACGGCCGCGGTGACGATCGCGACGTCGGGCGATGCGGGCGGGAGCTCCTCGGAGGCCTTGAGCGCCTCGTCGAGACGTGCGCCGAGGAGCGCGACACGCGCCGCGAGCATGCGCGCCGGCGGATACACGGCGGAGTACGACACCGCGGTGAGCGCGCCCTTGCGCGCGAGAGCCTCGTCGCCGGTCGCGAGCGCGATGCTTCCGAGCCACGCGGCGAGGCCGGGCGTGTCGGCAACGGCGAGGCCCTTCTGGAGCGCGGCCTTCGCTTCTTCGGTCTTGTGCTGCTCGATCGCGAGCAGGCCGCGGACGGCGGGCGCGACCGCCTTCAGCGGCGTGGGCAGCACGTCGACCTTGTCGACGATCTCCCTGGCCTCGGCGGGCGGCTCGCCGCGCAGCGGATCACGCGCCCATGCGAGCGCCACGAGCGTCGCGCCCTCGACACGATCGGGGTACTTCGCGCGGAAGTTCTTCGCGAGCTCGCCAGCATGATGAGGATCGCCGTCGACGGCCGTGGCGCGCGCGAGCAGGAACTGTGCGGCGACGAGCTGAGGATCGAGCTTCACCGCGGCCGCGTAACGGTCCATCGAGCGCGGATCGCCGGCGCGCTCGAACGTCGCGCCCGCGATGAGCTGGTACCAAGCGTCGTCGTCGGCCTTGCCGTCCCATTTCGCGAGAGCAGCCGCGGCACCGGCGGTGTCGCCCTGGAAGAGGAACGAAGCGACGTACGCGAAGGCGATGCGCTTCTCCTCGACGCCGACCTCCTTCGCGCGGACGGTGCCGTCCTCGAATGCGACGTTTTCTCCGCCCTTGAGCAGGCCGACGAGAGCGCGCTCGTGGAGCCACGTGAGCGCTGCGTGCGGAGAGCGCGACTCGAGGTCGAACGCCTTCGCGATGTTCTGCTCGCTCGGATCGAGGAGGCGCGCGTCGCTCGCTGCGAGGTCGCCGTCGACCTTCGCGAGGAGCGCTTCGCCCTCGACGTGCTGCTTCGCGCGCTTGCCGGTGACGTAGTAATAGGCGCCGCTCGCGCCGCCCACGATGAACACGGCGAGGCCGATGAGCGAGATCAAGCTGCCGATGCGACGCTTGCCCTTGTCCGGCTTGTCCCACGCGAAGACCTGCGGGCGAACGGCGCCGTCGGGTTCGAATACGCCGGAGATCTGGAGCGCCTCGAGCACGTCGCGCGCCTCGGGCATCGCTTGTCCGTTCGCGCCGACGGGTCGCGGCGCCTTCGGCGGGACGAGGAACGGATTGACGGGAAGATCGGCAGGAGGCGCGGGAAGCGGCAGCGCGGGTGGCGCGGGCGGCGCCGGTGAATTGAACGGAGGGGGAGGCCCCGCGGCCGGACCGCGCGCGACCGGCGGGGAAGGCGACATGAACGGCGCCGTCCCTGCGCTGACCGGTGCGGCCTTGCCTCGCGACGACAGTGGCACGCCGACGTTGCCGGTCTGCGCGGAGCCGAGCAGCGGAAGATCGGGGCTGCCGAGCGAGCCGAACGCGGCGTCGAACGTCGAGTCGAAGAGCTCTCCGTCGATGAGCGGCGACCCTGTCGACGCGCCAGCGGTCGCACCGAACGACGGCAGGAAGTCCTCACCGATGCCGCTCGAGGTCGGCAATCCGAACTGCGGCAGCGGCGGGCCGGGCGCGGGCCGGCCGGCAGCGGGCGGAGGAACGGGCGCGCGACCTGCGCTCGCGAGCGCCGCTTTCACGTCGTCGTTCTTTCGGACCTGCGTCTCGGCGTCGTCGGGAACGGAGTCGCGACGCGGCCGAGCCGGAGCGCCCGCAGCGGGCGGAGGCGGAGGTGCGCCGCCGTTCGTCGCGGCCGCGCGCGCGACCTCCTGAGCGACGGCCATCATTCCGGAGGACTGCTGCGTGACGAGGAGCGAGCGGGCGCGATCGAGCCACGCGCCGGCCGCCGCGTCCCTGGCCCCGAACTGCATGGCGCGCTCGAGCACCTTCTCGGCACGCTCGGCGTCGCCGCGACGGAGGAGCACCTCGCCGAGCCACCGATAGACGTCGCCGTCCCGAGGGGCGAGCCGACCCGCGGCGATGAGCACCTGCTGCGCGTCGTCGAGTCGTCCGGTGTGCGTGTACATCCGCGCGGCGGCGGTCAGCGCATGGATGTCGAGCTGGCGTGAGGCATGACTGCCCACGATCTCCACGAGATCCATCCGCTGCGTTCCACGCAAAGCATCGCAGAGCGCGACCGTCTGAGAGACGTCCGGGTTCCTTTGCCACCGCGCGTAGAGGTCGTCGATCGACTCCTGCATCGACCGGCCTAGCGTATCACCGAATTTTCGGGCTTGGTGCGCGCCAAAGGGCCGGCGACACTGCGTTTACGAGAGGGTTCCCATGAACGACGCGACGTTCGAGCATAGCCAACGTTTCGAGCTCGGCGAGGTCACGGGCAACGTGCGCCTGGGCAAGCTCGAGGCGATGTACGAGGAGCTCTATGCGGAGGTGATCGAGGACGGGATCATCACGCAGGACGAGCGAAATCAGCTCGACAAGATGGCCGACAGCCTCGGCCTCGATCGCGCGCGTCTCCGCCGCCTGGAGCAGGCGCTCCAGGCCGCCTACGAGGCGCGCAATCGCGTGGTCATCAAGGATCTCTCGATGGACGATTCGCCGCCGCCGGCGACCATCATGCCCCTCGAGCCCGCGACCGATCAGCGCACGATGGCGCTCGAACGACGCATCAAGTTCCTCGAATCGCGCCTCCACGAGCTGGAGCACGAGCTCGAGGACGCCCGCGCGAACATCAGCGTCGAGGTCGACTTCTCCGATCACGGAGCGGCTGCGGTGCCGGCGCCCGGCAGCGACGTCCCCGACGAGGACCCCGCCGAGCTCGCGCGGCGCGTCCGCCACGATCCTCGAGACGACGGCTCGCTGCATGCGCTGTTCCGCCTCTACAAGAAGGGCGGCGATCTCGATCGCCAGTGGTGCGTCGCGCAGGTGCTCGCCTATCTCGGCGTCGCGAACGGCGAGGAGCAGGAAGTCTACGGACGGCACAAGGAAGCCGCGCTCATCCGCCCGAGCGGCTCCGTCACGCAAGAGGCATGGCGCCGTCTCGTCTTCCATCCGGAGGAGGAGCCGCTCGTCGGCGAGATCTTCGCCGTCGTCGTGTCGGCGGTCTTGATTGGGCGACTCTCGGCGCTCCGCCGGGACAAGCAGCTCGTGAAGCTGGATCCGGCGCGCAAGCAGGATCCGGTGAAGACGACGATCCAGGCCGTGCGCTGCTTCCACTGGGCGGCCTCGATCCTCGGCATGCAGTCGCCGCCGCTCTACGCGGATCCGGACTATCCGGGGTTCGTGGAGATGGTGCCGGGCGTGCCGCCTTCGTCACGCATCGGCGCGACGGCGCTCGCAGGTCGGAGCGCGGCGGAGCTCGCGTTCCTCGCGGGGCGCCACCTCGCTTGCTACCGCGAAGAGCACTTCGTGAAGCTGCTCGTTCCTTCGGCGCGCGGACTCGAGGACATCTTCCTCGCCGCACTTTCCATCGGAAATCCAGGCCTGCCGCTCTCTGCGCAGGTGAAGCAGCTCGTCGTCCCGATCGCGAACGCGATCGAGCCGATCCTCGAGCCGCAGTCGGTCGATCGCCTGCGCGGTCACTTCCTCCGCTTCGTCGAGGAGGGTGGCCGCACGAACCTGCAGCGCTGGACGACGTCGGTCGACCGGACCTGCGCGCGCGCGGGCCTCTTGCTCGCGAACGATCTGAAGGCGGCGCACTCCGTCTTCGCGCTCGAGGACCCGACGCACCTCGGCGAGAAGATGGACGACCTCATGAGCTTCGTGGTCTCCGATCGCTACGGAAAGTTGCGAAAGCAGATCGGGATCGCGATCGCGCCCGCCAGCGCCAGCTGATTTGCGTATGCTGTACCAATGCGGATAGTCGCGGCCGACGACGACGAGCGCATCCTGCGCGTGCTCGAGCGGTGTCTTCGTGGCTGGGGCTACGAGGCCATCCTCGTCGGCAACGGTCACGACGCGTGGCAGCTGCTGAAGCGCGCGGACGCGCCTCGCGTCGTCATCCTCGACTGGGACATGCCCGGGCTCTCCGGCCTGGAGGTGTGCCGGCTCCTGCGGTCGACGCCGCACGGCGGCGACGTCTATGTCCTCATGCTCACGGCGCGTCAGAGCAAGGCCGACGTGATCGAGGCGCTCGAGTCCGGCGCCGACGATTTCCTCGAGAAGCCATTCCACACCCGCGAGCTCCAGCTGCGGCTCGCGAAGGGCGTCCGCGATGCGGCGCGCGACACGGCCCGCGCGTCGCGTGATCCGGGAGTACCGCCGACGGGCACGACGCTCGCGGGGAAATACCGGCTCGAGAAGATGATCGGCACGGGCGGCATGGGCAGCGTGTGGCTCGGCGTGCACCTGTCGCTGGGCGTGAACGTGGCCATCAAGTTCATGAACAAGCTGCTCGCGGAGACCGCGGCCTACGCGAGCTTCGAGCGCGAGGCTCGCGCCGCCGCGCAGCTGCGGAACGAGCACATCGTGCGCATCTACGATCACGGCATCGACCAGGAGGGACTGCCGTACCTCGTGATGGAGTACCTGAGCGGCGAGTCGCTCGCCGCGCGCATCGACGACCGCGGACCGCTTCCGGCCGACGACGTCGTGGCGATCGTCGAGCAGGTCGCGCGTGCGCTCACCGAAGCGCATGCGCACGGCATCGTGCATCGCGACATCAAGCCGGAGAACATCTTGCTCGTCGACGACGCCGAGCAGGAGCGCGGCTTCACGGTGAAGGTCATCGACTTCGGTCTCGCCGATCCGGCCGGCACGCGTCCTGCGCAGCAGGTCGGCGAGATCGCCGGAACGCCGCACTACATGTCGCCCGAGTACCTGAGCGGCAGCGTGAAGCCGGATTGTCTGCTCGATCTCTGGGCGCTCGCGGTCACGGTGTTCGTGGCGATCACGGGCAAGGCGCCGTTCGACGGCGAGAGCGTCGACGAGATCTACCGTCGCGTTGCCGCGCCTCCGCCGGTGCCCTCGAGCGTGAACCCGGACATCCCACCGGAGCTCGACGCATGGTTTGCGCGCGCATGCGCGGCCGCTCCGGGCGAGCGCTTCGCGACCGCGGCGCAGCTTTCGAGCGCGCTGTCGGCCGCGTGCCGATCGTCATCGGGCGTGACCCGCAGTGCAGCCGCACCGCGTGTGGCGAAGGGCTCGGGCGACGCAGCGGTGCTGTTCGCACCGACCGAGCCCGATTCGAGCCCGGCGGGCGTCGTCGTCGTCACGGGCACGCCGGCGCGCTGACGCTCAGGCGGTTCGCAGCCAGCCTTGCGGCGACGGCCACGCGCTGCAGTGCGCGCACTGCGGCGTGCTCCAGTGGAGCGGCGTTTGGCAGTGCCAGCACGCGAACTTCGGACCTCGCTGCGAGCTCGCGTGCACGACGTACGACGCGTACGTCACCGCAGCCGGCGGAGGCGGCGTGGCGTTCGCGATCGCCGGCTTCGGATCGGAGCGCGGCGCGACCTCGGATTCGAGGGGAGCAGGGGGATGGGGGGCAGGCAGATCCGCCGCGGGAGCGGAGGGGCGGAGCGTGGGAAGCTCGTCGGTGGCTTCGGCGTCGGGCTCGTTCATGAGCACGACGCCACTGCCTCCGACGGGCGCGCGCGAGCACGCGCGCGCGGAGAACGCGAGGACGTGGAAGGCCTCCTCGCATGCTTCGAGAACGGCGACGACGGACTCGTCTCCATGAAGCTCGATCGCGTCGATGGCCTGCGCTCCGAGAACGAGCTTTCGGCGATCGACGTACATGCGATCGGGATCGACGTGCTGCCACTCGATCATCTGCGCGCGGCCCGCCACGTTCTTCCAGCAGACGCGCCGTGAGGTGACGAGAAATCCATCGTCGCCGGATCCGAACACGGTGTCGTCGAACAGCGCGAGGACGCGCTCGTCGCTCGGCAGGTGACGGGCATGCACGCTGCGAGCGGCGAGCTCCTTCTTTCCGGGGATCGACGGACAGAGATACATCGCATCGACGCCGGTGAAGTGCTGTCGGAGCAGCGCCAGCACCGCGTCGTCGGTCATCGGAATGCGCGCGGCATCTCCCCAGTGCTGGCAGGCGACGAACGGCATGCGCCCTCTTCTACGCGGCGTGTCGCCCCAGCCTTCCCCGCGAAGATGTGTAGGAAATCGAAGCCTTACGGTCGAGCTCGCGGGGTCGTCCGTGACCCGGGCCCGGCGCTCGACGTAGGATGCCATTGTGGAGCTCGAGGTTGCGCCGAAGCGACATCGCGTGTGTCTCGGCTGCCGAACGTTGCTTGCGGACGGCGAGACCTGCGGGGCGAAACGCGGTCACGAGGCCGTCGCGCTCGATCGTCCCGAGCAGCGCGCACGCCTCGACGACGAGGTTTGGGGACCGGACTCGCGCGCGCGAAAGCTGCGGCGCGCGGCGAAGGCCGGCGCGGGCGGCGGCGCGCTCGGGAGCATCCTCGAAGGTTGCAGTGGATGCGACGCGGCGCAGGGGCTCGAGGGTTGCGGTGAGCTCGCGGGCGCAGGCGAGGGCCTCGCGGCGGTGTTGGTCGCGATCGTTGCCGCGATCGTGTTCGCGATCGTCACGGTGATCGTGGTGTGGCTCGTGCTCGGTCTGGTGAAGCTGATTCGAGAGAAGCTGGATCGTCCGAAGCCGCACGGCGCGCTGCGGAAGCCGCCGAAGGCGAGGGGACGTTCGAACGGCGCGGGCACGGCGACGGCGACGGCGACGGCGACGGCGACGGCGACGGCGACGGCCGCGGCGCTGCCGCTTCCGTGGAAGGCGGGAGGCGCGCTCGCGTATGCGTTCGAGCTGCATACGAAGACGGCGTTCGGCGGCGACGCTCTACTACGTGACGCGATGACCGCGGGCTTCGACGTGACGCTCGACGACGGCCGGAAGGTGCGCGTGCCGCCGGGTCGGATCACGATCGTCGGGAAGCTCGACGAAGCCGAGGTCGATCGCGCGCGCGTCGATGCGTTCCTCGACGAGGTCGATCCGAAGAAGGAGGAGCGAACGTCCTTGTTCCCTTACGACCACGCGCGAGCGCTGGCGATCGAGCCGGGCGACCGAGTCGAGGTGCTAGGGGAGCTCGAGACGAGCGCGGACGCGACGCAGGGCCATGGGTACCGCGCGAGCGCGGGGTTGCTCGTGCCGGTGGGGGTGCCGGTGCTGCGCGTGCGGCGGCGGGCGGATGATGATGCGCACTATCGGGTGGGGGTCGGTGGGGGAGGGGAGGCGGCGGCGGAGGAGGAAGTGGAAGTGGAAGAGGAGGACAGGGCTCGGCGCGCGTAGACGAGCGCCCGCCCCAAAAGAGAACAGGGAACAGGAACAGGAACAGGAATCAGAATCGGAATTTTCCCGGACAATTCCGATTCCCGTCCCTGTTCCTGTTCCTGTTCCCTGTTCTCTTTTTCTCCCCGGAGCTACCCTGCCGGGCCATGTCCAAGCGCTTCAAGGCCGCCGTCATCGGCGGGAGTGGATACGGCGGTGGAGAGCTCATCCGGCGGCTCCTGCTCCATCCTCATGTGGAGCTCGCGCGCGTCGCGTCGGTCGATTTCGTCGGTGAGCCGCTCTCGGCCGCCCACCCCAACCTCGAGGGTCGCACCGAGCTGAAGTTCGAAGGCATCACGCCGGCCGAGGCGGCCGCGGGCATGGACATCGTGCTCCTCGGGCTGCCGCACAAGGTCAGCGCGACCAAGATGCCCGAGCTCATGGCTTCGGGCGCGCGCGTCGTCGATCTCTCGGGCGACTTCCGCCTCCGCGACGCCGCCCTCTACAAGAAGTACTACCACGCCGATCATCCGTGCGCGGAGCGCCTCACCGACGGCACGTTCGTCTACGGCCTGCCCGAGCTGAATCGCGACGCCATCAAGCAGGCCAGGTACGTCGCCTCCCCCGGCTGCTTCGCGACCACGATCGAGCTCGCGCTCATGCCGCTCGCGCGCGCCGGGCTCCTCACGGGCGCCGTCGAAGTGGTCGGCATCACCGGCTCGTCCGGAAGCGGCGTCGTGCCGAGCGCCGGCACGCACCATCCCGTTCGCGCCGTCAACCTGCGCACGTACAAGCCGCTCGATCACCAGCACATCCCCGAGATCACGCAGACGCTCGCGGACGCCGGCGGTAAGGACGTCGTCATCCGCTTCGTCCCCGTCAGCGCGCCGCTCTCACGCGGCATCTTCGCGACGTGCTTCGCGCACGTCCCCGAGAGCACGACCGCCGACGAGATCCGTGTGCTCTACACCGATATGTACAAGCGCGAGCCCTTCGTGCGCGTCCCCGAGAAGCGCCTCCCCGAGGTCGCCGCCGTGAGCGGCACGAACTTCGCGGAGATCGGCATCCAGGTCGGCTCCGACGGCGCCGAGCCCGGCAAGCGCGTCGTCGCGTGCTTCGCCGCGACGGACAACTTGATCAAGGGCGGCGCCGGTCAGGCCATCCAGTCGATGAACATCATGCTCGGCGTCGACGAGCGCTGCTCGCTCGAGGATCCGGGAGGATGGCCGTGAGCGAGCCCGCGGGCGGGCCGGTCGTCGTCAAGCTCGGAGGCGAGGTCGTCCAGGGCCCGCATCTGGCCGCGATCGCCGCAGACGTGGCGGAGCTGCGCGCAGGCGGCACGCCCGTCGTGATGGTCCACGGCGGCGGACCGCAGGCGACCGATCTCCAGAAGCGCCTCGGACAGACGCCGAAGATCGTCGGAGGCCGCCGCATCACCGATCAAGACACCCTCGAGGTCATGAAGATGATCGTCGCCGGCAAGGTCAACGTCGACCTCTGCGCGGCGCTCGTCGCTGCGGGCGCGAAGCCCGTCGGCCTCCACGGCGCGAGCGCGTGCACGGTGCTCGCGACGAAGCGTCCGCCCACCGTCGTCAGCGGCGGCGGCCCCGACCCCGTCGACTTCGGCTTCGTCGGCGACGTGGTCGGCCTGAACGACGCGCTCATCGCGCTGCTCACGCGCGACGGCTACGTGCCGGTGCTCGCGTGCCTCGGCGCGGATCAGCGCGGCAACCTCTACAACATCAACGCCGATGCCGTCGCGAACCAGGTCGCGATCCGCCTCGACGCGCGGGCGCTCGTCCTCGTCACGGACGTGCCCGGCGTCATGCGCGACATCGCGGATCCCTCCTCGCGCATCGGTCGCCTCACGGTCGCCGACGGACGCCGCGCGATCGAAGAGGGCGTCGTGACCAAGGGCATGATCCCGAAGCTCGAGGAGTCGTTCGCCGCGATCGCCCAGGGCGTGCGCGCCGTTCACATCGTCGGCAAGCTCGCGAAGGGCGACCTCACTCGCGCCGTGAAGACGCCCGGCGAGGTCGGCACCGTTCTCGTGGCGTGACAAGGCGCGCGAGCCGGGCCGAGCGTCACCGCGCGCAGCGAAAGCCGATACTGTCGGAGCGTTCGTCCCAGTCGACGACGGAGACCGAGCTCGCGCGCACCGCGAGCGGAGCGGAGCCGAAGCCGCCGCCGAGGATGGTCAGCTCGCGTCTGTCGTTGTCGAGCTTCGCCGGGTCGGAGCCCGTGAGCGTCGCGCAGTCGACGCACGGAACCGGGCGACCCCCGTTGCTCGGCCGCGGGTCGAGCACGTGCTCCGCGACGTTGCCGGAGAGATCGAAGTGCCCGAAGCGACCGGCGCCGCTCGCGAGCGAGCCGACGCGCGTGATGTCGACGAGATCGCACCCGGTGCATGCCGGATAGATGCAGACCGCCGGCGCGACGCACGTGGCGTCGCACGGTCCGCCGCCCGTGTCGCAATACGGCGCGGGGCAGACGCGTCCGGGCGCCGCGTGCTGGCACTCGAACGATGCGTTGCTCTGCGCGATCGTCGTCGAGCTCGCCGGCACCGACCATGGGTAATAGCGCTGCTCTGCGCCGCCGCTCGCGGCGAACGACCACTCCGCGAGCGTCGGCAACCGTCCACCGTCCCATGCACAGAACGCGAACGCGCTGAGCCAGCCCACGTAGTTGATCGGCAGCGCCTCGTTGGCGCCGGGCTGATCGGTCCATGTGGCGTTCGTGCCCTTGAGCCGGTTGATGATGGTGCTCACGTTCGACGGTAGACGCGTGTTCCACGCCGACTGCCATCCGCTGCCGGGGATCTTCGGGTGCGCGCCTGCGCCGGCGGCGGGTGGATTTGCCGAGGTCGCGCCGCCCGCGGCGACGAATGCGCGGAAGCGGCTGACCGTGACCTCGTAGACATCGAGGTCGAACGTGCTGACGGTCGCCGGCAGCGATTGCGTGTTCAGTCGGTTGAACGTTCCGCCGGCGACCTGGTTGGAGGCGCAGCAGCTCGCTCCTGCGGCGCATGACGTCGACGCGCCCGCCGTGCAGCTCGGCCACACGACGCACTTGCCCGCGGCGCACGTCGAGGCGCACGGCGATGCCGCGTTCGACCACGCGTCACCCGTGCACGTCGCCACGTATCGCCCGACGCACTGCGTCTCGCCCGCGATGCACTTCGGCGGCAAGCCACTGCCGTCGAGGGCGCCGGCGTCGGCAGGGACGCCAGGGATGCCGCCGCCGCCGTCCGCGCCGCCGGCACCGGCTTCGGGAGCGTCACCCGCGATCGATGCGCACGCGGGCCCATCGCAGAAGGAGATGTCTCCTGCTCCGTTCAGCCCGTTGCACGCCATCACGATCGCGCCGATGCCAAGCGCCAACGCCGGGCCCCCGAGCTCGATGCGCATCTATCGAAGGTACCACCCCGCCGCGCCGGCGCGACCGCCGCTCGGATGACGTGATCGTCCGACAGGAGACTACTTCGTCGCTTCTTCCTTGACGGCCTGCGCCTGATCGAGGCCCGTCTTCACGGTCGCCGCGTAGGCCTCGGCCTTCTTGAACGCGTCGTCGAAGCACGTCGCCAGCTGCGCCTCGGACTTCGCGGCGGTGGCCTTGCCGCCCGACATCGCCATGTCGGGGAAGCCCTTCCGCGCGCCCTCGATGACGGCCTGCGCGTTGAGCACGCGCTTTCCGCCCTTGTCGCCCACCTCGAAGAGGATCTTCAGCAGCGCCGGGAACGACTTGTCCACGGCGGTCTTCATCGCCTCGGCCGTGTCGCGGTCGCGCGGGGCTGCGCCGGTGACGACGATGCCGACCTGAGGGGTCGAGCACTCCGTCTGGTTGATCGCCGCGAGCTCGCAGCGCGCGCGGCAGTCGGTGCTCACGTCGGGCGTCTTGAACTCGCCGGCGCACTTCGCGTCCGCGAGCTCGACGGTGCACTTGCCCGCGCAGAGCCCGTCGCAGATTCCGGGCGCCTTCAGCTTGCACGAGCCGCTGCACGCGCCCTTGCACTCGCCGTTGATCGCGCCCTTCTCGCACGTGCCCACGCACGCGCCGGGGCACGGACCGTTCGCGGGCTTGCCGTCGCACGTGCCCTTGCACCTGCCGCCGCACGTGCCCTTGATCGCGCCGTCGCACGCGCCGCTGCACGTGCCGTCGCACTTCGTCGAGGTCTTCGCCTCGCAGATGCCGTCGCAGTTGCCGTCGCATCGACCGGCCTTCTGCTCGCAGTCCGCCTTCACGCGGCCCGCAGGCACCGACGAATCGCAGATGCTCGCGCACTTCGTCATCAAGGTCGCGTCGACGGAGCAGACGGGCACGCGGACGACGAGCGTGGCCGATGCCTTCGCGAGCTTCGCGCGCGCGTCGTGCACGGCCTTGATCGCCGCGCCGCAGGCCTCGTTGCCGCTACGCCAATCGCCCTTGTTTCCGAGGTCGTGGGCGATCTGCGCGCAGGCGATGCCGAGCTCGGCGTCGAGCTTGTCGGCGAGGAGACCGATCTCCATCGCAGCGAGCGCGGCCGCCTTGAGCTTGTCGGCTGCGTCGCGCGAGAGCTGGTAGTCCTTCGCGAAGTCGAACGCCGCCACCTCGTCCGCCTTCGCCAGATCGGGGCAGCGGCTCGAGACGGTGGGCACGGGCGCCGGCGGCGGCGGCTTCGAAGAGCCACACGCCGCGACGACCATCAGAAGAAGTGCCGCGGAGAGTCCCCGCGACACAGCTCGCCCCCCAACCCCGAAGCGGGAGCGTGCGCTCTTCACTGCGAGGAGAGGCTCCCGCCGGTGCCGCCCTTGGCGCCGCCACCTGCGCTGCCACTGGCGCTCGCCGACACGTTGACCGACACGCTGACGTTCGCCTGCAGGCTGCCGGCCGCGCTGATCGCACCCTTGAAGGTGTCGCCGAGGCACGCCGTGAGCTGGCCGACGGTGAGCGCCGCCTGACCGCCGCCGGAGCCGGCGATCTCGGTCATGCTCGACATCGTTCCTTCGATGACCGTCTTCGCGTTGCCGGCCATCTTGATCGACTTCTCGCCCATGCCGACCGCGACCTTGAGGACGAGCGGGAGGTTCTTCTCGAGCGTCGCCTTGAGCGTCTCGAGCGCCTTCAGATCCGTTCCGCCGCTCGCGACGACACCGACCTGCGCCGGCGTGCACTCCGCCTTCGCAGAGACGCTCGCGTCACAGTGCGCCTTGCAGTCGGCGCTGATCTTCGGCGGGATGACCTCGCCCGTGCACTTCGGCTCCTTGAACTCGGCGCTGCACTTGCCCGTGCACGTGCCCTCGCACTTGGCCGACGCCTTGAGCTTGCACTCGCCGCCGCACTTGCCCTTGCACTCGCCGTTGATCGTGCCGCCCTCGCACTTGCCTTCGCAGGTGCCCGCGCACGACGCGCCCTTCGAGTCCTTGCCGTCACACTTGCCGTTGCACTTGCCGGAGCACGAGGCCTTGACCTCGGCGTCGCACGAGCCGGTGCAGCTGCCGTCGCACTTCGCGCCGGCCTGGACGTCGCACGAGCCCTCGCAGCTCGCATCGCATTTGCCGGAGAGCTTGCCCGGCTCGCACTCGACCTTCGCCTTGCCGCCGGTGACCGACGCGTCGCACTTGCCCGCGCAGTCGCCGTAGGCATTGAGGTCGGCCTGGCAGCGCGGCGGCTTCACGTTCAGCGAGAGCTTCAGCCCCCCGCCGATCTTCGCCTTCGTGTCCGTGATGCCCTTGATCGCGGCTTCGCACGCGCTCTTGCCGTCCTTGAAGTCGGCGCCGGCGCCGAGGTCCTTCGCGATCGCGCCGCACCCGGCCTTCAGGTCGGCATCGACCTGATCGGCGAAGCCCTTGAGCTCGACGGCGGCCGCCGTCGAGGCCTTGAGCTTCGCTCCCGCCTGCGCGCTGATCTTGAAGTTTCCCGCGAAGTCGAACGCGAGGATGGACTCCGGCTTCGAGAGGTCGGGGCACTTGCCGCCGACGCCGGGGACCGCACCTGCCATACCGCCGAGACCGCCGGCTGCACCACATCCGCTGAGCATGACGGGGACGAGCACCCCGAACGCAATGGCAGCACCGAGCACGTTCTTTCGACGATTCATTCGCAATCCTCCACGGAGTTGCTGCCGGCATAACACGGGTCGCGGCGCGCATGGTATGGGATCGCTACCGTGCGCGTCGTCGTCTGCGACCCGGGAATGGGCAACGTGCGGAGCGTCGCGCGGGCCATCGAGCGCGCTGCCGGAGCGAACGCGCGTACGTGCGAGGTGGTCGTCACACGCGACGTCGCCGCCGTCGCCGGCGCCGACTACGTGGTCGTCCCCGGGCAAGGCGCGTTCGGTCCGTTCGCGGCCGGCGTGGAGTCCGGGCTCGGCGACGCCGTGCGCGAGCACATCGCGAAGGACCGGCCGTATCTCGGCATCTGCCTCGGCATGCAGGTGCTGTTCGAATCGAGCGACGAGGCGCCGGGGGCGCTCGGGCTCGGTGTCCTCGGTGGTCACGTGAAGCGGCTCGAGCCCGGCATCGATCCGGCGACGTCGCGGCCGTATGCGCTCCCTCACATCGGGTGGAACTCCGTCACGATGACGAACGAGGCGAGCCTGCCGGACGCTCCGCTGCGTCACTTCTACTTCGCGCACTCGTTCGCGCCGGTGCCGGCGGACGCAACGGTCATCGCAGGCACGACCGAGTACGGCGCCGAGCGCTTCACGAGCGCGGTCGCGCGCGGCGCGATCATGGGCGTGCAGTTCCACCCCGAGAAGAGCCAGCGCGAGGGCATCGAGCTGCTCACGCGGTTCTTCCACGTGTAAGGTACACGCACCTTCATGCGCATTTTACCGGCGATCGACCTGCTCGGCGGCAACGCGGTACGGCTCCAGCAGGGTCGTTACGAGGACGCGACGGTCTACGACGACGACCCCGCGGGTGTCGCGAAGAGGTTCGGCGCGGTCGTCGACGCGATGCATGTCGTCGATCTCGAAGGGGCGAAGGCCGGCGCGCCGGTGCAGCGCGAGCTGGTGCGCGCGATCATCGAGGCGTTCGCGCCGGGCATGGTGCAGGTCGGCGGAGGCGTGCGGTCGCGCGCGGCGCTCGAGGGTTATCTGGCGCTCGGCGCGAAGCGCGTGGTGCTTGGAACGGCGGCGGTGAAGGATCCGGCGCTCGTCCGCGAGCTCGCGCTCGCCTACCCTGGTGTCCTCGTGCTGGCGGTCGATGCGAAGAACGGCTTCGTGGCGACGGACGGCTGGACGGAGGTCTCGAAGATCACGGCGACCGACCTCGTGCTCTCCCTCGCGGACGTCCCGATCGGCGCGGTGCTCTACACGGACGTCGCGCGCGACGGCACGGGCTCGGGCCCGAACGTGGACGCCACGCGAGCGCTGGCCGAAGCGTCCCCGTTCCCGGTCATCGCGTCGGGCGGCGTCGGCACGCTGGCGCACCTCGAAGCGCTGTCGAAGATCGCGAACGTCGAAAGCGCCGTGGTGGGCCGAGCGCTGTACGACGGCTCGATGACCCTACAGGCCGCCGTCACCGCAGGCGCTTCTCGGGAAGTCTGAGAAAAGCGCGAAAATTATTCTGTGTGTTCGCTCGGGCCGACACATCCCAACAATCTTCGCGCTTTCGCGTTTTTCTCGGACTTCTCGGCTCTTCGCTACAGCCCCACCGGATGCCAGATCGTCTTCGTTTCCAGGAAGCGTTCGATCCAGCCCAGGCCCTGGGCTTTGCGTTCGTCGATCCACGCTTCGGGGTCCATCGGGACGTGCGTCTTCACGCGCTTCACGTTGTCCGCGCCTTCGCTCTCGACCGATTTGCGGAGATCTGCGTCGACGATCCACGCGTCGATGCCGATGACCTCGCGGTGCTTCGCGAGGTGCGCCGACAGCTCCTTCGCATGGCCCGTGAGGATGTTGATCACGCCGCCCGGCATGTCGCTCGTCGCGATGCACTCGCTCCACACGATCGCCGTGCGCGGATCGCGCTCGCTCGCGAGCGCCACGACGGTGTTGCCGCCCGTGATGACCGGAAGCACCGTCGACACGAGACCGAGCAGCGAAGGACGATCCGGCGCCACGACGCCGATCGTGCCCATCGCCTCGGGCACGCTGAAGTTGAAATGCGGACCCGCGACCGGGTTCGACGACGCCAGCAGCGCGTAGAACTTGTCCGCGAAGCCGGCATAGAACACGACGCGATCGATCGCGACGTCGACCTCGGCGGCCGCCGCCACGTTGCTCTGACCGCCGCGCTCGAGCGAATGCGTGAGCTCGGGCCGGCGTGACTCCATCACCTCGGCGAGGCGATAGAGGATCTGCCCGCGGTTGTACGCCGTGCGCTTCTCCCAGCCGTGCCAGGCGTTCTTCGCCGCGAGCACGGCGTCGCGCACGTCCTTGCGGGAGCCGCGCGGGACGTTGACTGTCTCGGGATCGGCGTCCTCGTGATCGGGTGCATTCTGCACCTGGAAGTAACGGCCGGACTCGGAGCGCACGAACGCCCCGCCGACGAACATCTTGTACGCCTTGTTCACGCGCACGCGCGACGACACCTTCGCGGCGTCGTAGGGCTTCATGATCGGCGCATCGCCGGTGCGCGGCATCGAGCTGCCTTCGCTACCTGCACGCTCGGCGGTTTCGGCGCTGCGCTTGCTCTTCGGTTCCATCACTCCACCTCGACGTAAGCGGAGAGACCCTGGCGGCCGCCTTCGCGGCCGAAGCCGCTCTCCTTGTACCCGCCGAACGGCGAGGTCGGGTCGAACTTGTTGAACGTGTTGCCCCAGATGACGCCGGCCTTCAGCTTCGTCGCCATGTAGAAGATCTTCGCGCCCTTGTCGGTCCAGATGCCGGCGGAGAGGCCGT
>JAQBQJ010000396.1 GCA_028287065.1 Labilithrix sp.
CAGCAAGGTGGGTTCGGCGCTCCTCCGCCCCCTCCGCACCAGGGCGGCTTCGGCGCTCCTCCTCAGCCCGGCTACGGCGGGACCGAGGCGCCTCCGGGATACGGTCAGCCGTTCCCCGATCCGAACGCGCAGTACGGCGGCGGCGGTTACGGACAGCAACCCGGCGGGTTCGGCGCTCCTCCTCCGCAGCAAGGTGGTTACGGACAGCAGCCGGGCGGGTTCGGCGCTCCTCCTCCGCAGCAAGGCGGGTTCGGCGCTCCTCCTCCGCCTCCCGGCGCTGGCGGCTTCGGCGCGCCCGCGCCCGGCGGCTTCCCCGCCGGAGATCCGAATTTCGGCGCACCGCCTCAGGCCGCGCCCGCGCCTCCCGCGGCACCGATCAACCTGCCGCCGAATGCGCTGCGAGGATTCCTCGTCTCGTACCAGGCGAACACGGCCGGCGACTTCTGGCCGCTGCACGGCGGACGCAAGACCGTGGGGCGTGCGAACTCCGGTGAGCAGGTCGACATCCCGCTCGCCGACGCCACGATCTCGTCGCGTCATGCGGCGATCGTCGTCGATGCCGGCGCCGGTACCGTTCAGGTCGAGGACACCGGCTCGACGAACGGCACGTTCGTGAACGAAGAGCACATCGGCTTCAACGGCAAGCGTGACCTCCGCGACGGCGACAAGGTCCGCTTCGGCGGCTTCTCGACGATCCTCAAGGTCGTCGGTCGGATCTGAGCGACACCTCGTCGTAAGGCGACGCACGCGCGAAGCAGGCTCTTTCCTGCATCGCGCGGCCGCCTGTAGTAGGCTCGCGCGCGTGAGCAAGCGAGATTTCCTCAGGCTTTGCTGTCGTGCGCGCGCGTACGTCGCCGCGCTCGTGTGCATCGCGATGTTCCTCGTCGCACGCACGTCGAGCGCAGCTCCCGAAGCGCACATCCTTCGCATCGATCCGCGGGCGGGCGTGCAGGACGGTCAGCCGATCCTCACGAGCGTCATCGAGCTCGTGCAGTTCAGCCCGCTCAGCGAGGTCGTCACGGCCAAGGGCTGCGGCGCGGTCCGCGGAAACGCGCTGCTCGACTGCATCTCGACGGCGGTCGAGGAGAAGGGCGCGCTGTTCAAGGCGTTGCCCTTCCCGGAGGGCAACACGAACCTCCTCGTCCGTGTCGACGCCGGCGAGAACCCGGCGAAGTTCGTCAGCAAGACGAGCTGGGGCGCCGCCGGCAAGGACCCGCTGATCGGCACCGCATGGCTGATCGCGCTCGACGCGTCGAGCGCGATGGGCGCTCGCTACGCGGATGCGCGCGAGGTCGCGAACCAGTTCATCGGCGCGCTCGGGCCGAACGACGTCGCGAAGCTCATCATCTTCGACGATCGCCTCAACACGTACACCGCCGCGTCGCCGTGGGTGCCGGCCGCGCAGAAGCAGACGCTCGTCACGATCCTCACGAACAACAACCGCACGGCGCCTTCGAGCGGCGGCGGTCGTCCGTTGGGCGGGCAGATCAAGGGCATCACGAAGGCGTTCGCCGATCTCGGCAACACCGGCCAGACCGTCAACGTCCCGATGATGCAGGCGATGGTCGTCCTCTCGAACGGCGCCGGCCGTCAGGACGCAGGCAGCGCGGCGGTCAGCTCCGAGATCATGCACCAGTTCTTCGTGAAGGGTCGCTTCCCGGAGGACAACACCGCTGCGCCGAAGACGCCGCTGCCGGTCATCTCGATCTTCTTCCCGAACACGGGCGGCTTCACGAACGATCTCCTCGCGTCGAACGATCTCCAGTTCATGGAGGATCTCGCGACCCCCGAGATCGGCGGCTTCTTCGATATCGTCAAAGGAGGGCAGGGCGTCGACAAGTCGAAGACGATCCTCTCGCTCGTGAAGCAGCGCTTCAACCAGATGTGGGTCGTGAAGTGGCGCCTCGCGTGCCTCGCGCCCACTGTCGAGCAGTCGTTCCGGCTCGTCGTTCGCAACGTCCAGCCGCAGGTCACGCCCGACGCGTCCTTCAAGGAAGTGCCGATCGGCGTCGATCCCACGTCGTGGCCGCTCGACATCAACATCGCGCAGACCAAGGCCGAGGCCGACGCGAACCCGCTCCATCCGGGCGGTACGTTCCGCGTCTACGGCGACTTCTGCTGGGGCGGTGAGAAGACACGCGCCGAGGCGTACTTCGTTCCCGCGGGCACGAATCCCAACGCGAACGTGAACCGCAACGATCCCGAGATCGCGAAGAAGGCCATCCAGAACCTCGTCGCCCAGAACATGCGCGGCAACTCGGTGGACTCGGCCGATACGTTCGTCACGCTCAACATCCCCGACGAGGAGAAGATCCTCGAAGGGCAGGGCGAGAACACCGTCGCGCGCGTCGTGCTCTACGACAACAAGGCGAAGCGCGCGAGCGGCGTCACCGCCGAGACCGTGCTCACGCTGAAGGCGACGAAGAAGCCGCTCAACCTGCCGATCATCCTCGGCGCGGCCGGCATCGTCGTCGTGATCCTGCTCCTCGTCATCGTGCTCCTGCGCGGCGGCGGCGGAGGGAAGGGCAAGCGCTCGAACAATCCTCCGCCCGCACCCGTGGTCGCAGGCGGCGGCGGCGGCGCTCCTCCTTATCAAGGCGGCGGCTATCAACCTCCGGGCGGCGGATACGGACCTCCCGGCGGCGGAGGCTACGGCGCGTCGGCGCACGAACCACCGCCACCGGCCGTCTTCGTTCCTCCTGCGGCTGCACCTGCGCCCGCTCCCGTCTACGCGGCGCCGGCACCCGCACCCGTCTACGTTCCACCGGTCACACCACCACCTCCCGATCCGGGAGGAGGTGGCTACCCTTTAGCATCGGCGGGGGGCGCACCAGTCGTTCAGGTGCGCTGCCCCGCTTGTCACACGCTCACGATGGCCACTCCCGGTCTCGCGTCGATCTGCTTCTCGTGCGGACAGCCGCTGCCGCAGGGCTTGCCGCCCGTCGCGGCGGACGCGAGCGCGTCGCAGCAGGGCGCGTCGCAAAACGGACCGGCGTTTCCGCTCACGGGCGCGATGGCGTCGCCCCTCGAGCCACCACCTAATCCCTACGGTGGAGGTGCAACCGGCGCGTCGATCATCGGCGCCTCGGGTCAGTTCGCGATCCGAGCGGGCGCCTCTGTCCACGTCGGGCGCGATCCGGCGCAATGTCCGATCACCCTCGCGGAGCCGCGCGTGAGCGGAGTGCACGCGACGTTGAAGTTCGAGAACGGCCTTCTCATGGTGCGTGACGAGGGATCGAACAACGGCACGTACGTGAACGGCGTGCGCATCGCGGCGGGCGTCTTCACGCCGGTCTCCTCCGGCGGGCAGCTCAAGTTCGGACCCGTCGAATTCTCGGTACGCTTGGAGTAGCGGGGTAGCGCCGTGGCCGATCAATCGAAGACACCTCCCGTCGAGATCGCGGTCCGCACGGATCCTGGTCGCGATCCGGAGAAACAGGTCAACGAGGACGCCGCCGCGCAGGCCGAGGCGAAGCTCGGTCTGCTCGCCGTCGTGTGCGACGGGATGGGCGGTCATGCCGGCGGCAAGGAAGCATCCGAGCTCGCGGTGAAGACCATCCTCGAGATCGTGCAGGCAGCGCCCGAGAAGACGACGCCGCGCGATGCGCTGCGCGTCGCCATCGAGGAGGCGAACCGACGCGTGTGGTCGATGCCCACGAACGAGGGCGGCTATCGACCCGGCTCGACGGTCGTCGCGGTCCTCGCGCATCCGGGCGGCGCCGAGATCGCGCACGTCGGCGACAGCCGCATCTATCTCATCCACTCCGGCGCGATCACGCAGGTGACCAAGGACCACTCGATGGTCCAGGAGATGGTCGATCGCAACATCATCAAGGCCGAGGACGCTGCGAAGCACCCCGACGCGAACAAGATCATGCGCGCGCTCGGCATCGCGAAGGAGGTCGAGGTCGACGTCCGTCCCGAGCCGCTCGCGTACGTCGCCGGCGACGTGTTCGTCTTGTGCTCCGACGGTCTGAGCGATCTCGTCAACGCGAGCGAGATCCTCGACATCGCCGGCTCGCGTCCCGCAGCGCAGGCGGCTGGGCAGCTCGTCGACCTCGCGAACGCGCGCGGTGGTCACGACAACATCACCGCGATGGTGATGCGGATGAAGGGCAGCGCAGCGGTCTCCGAGGCGGCGACGATCGTGAAGACGATGCCGCTCACCGCGCACGAGCCGGTCTCGTCGAGCGCGCCGGCGGAGCAAGGCGCGGGGCCGCGTGGAACGGTGCTCACGGCGCCGCTTCAGGCGCCGTCGTCTCCTGCGGTCGCGGCACCTCCGGCCACGGATGTGCCTTCGACCGTGCTCGCCGCTCCGCTCGCCGCGCCGTCGCGCCCGCAGGCGAACGTCGCGGCGGCGATCCCTCCGGGCCCGCCTCCGCCCTCGTCCGAGCGAGGCGAGCGCTCCAAGGTCCCGCTCATCGCGGGCATCGTGCTCGGCGTCGTCGCCCTCGGCGTCGCCGCGACCGTCGTGTGGATGGATCAGCGCCCGAACCACGCGCCGGTGAAGGTCGTGCCTTTCGACGCATCACGGCCCGTGCCCACGGAAGAGGACGCAGGAACGGTCGCGCCCGACATCACGCTCGCGCCCGTGCTTGCCCCGCCGAGCGGCGTGAAGGTGCCGTGGTGGAAGGATCCCGATGCTTCGACCCCGACCGGCGAGCCGCGCGAATGCGCGATCGCGCGCTGGCAGAAGGACGCCGGAAGGCCCTCGTCGAGCTGGGAGCCACTCGAAGCAAAATGCCGCGCCGCGGGCGGCAAACCGTAATCGCGAAAAGAGGTCAGCGTGAGCTGCACACGCACTAGGATGACGGCGGAATGATCCCCGGCTTCGGCAAGGAACAGATCTCGATCGGCAGCGCGCCGGACAACGAAGTGGTGCTCCAGGGTCCTGGGATTGCACCTCGTCACGCGCGCATCGCCAAACAGAATGGGCTCCTCGTCTTCTTCGACGCCGGCGCGGGCCCTTCGATGGCGAACGGCGCTCCGATCGCGCCCAATCAGCCCGTTCCGTTCGATTTCCGCACGCAGTTCGTGATCGGACAAGGCGTGCCGGTGCCTCTCTCGCATCCGGCGATCGTACTGATGA
This sequence comes from Labilithrix sp., assembly GCA_028287065.1. Classification (GTDB taxonomy): domain Bacteria; phylum Myxococcota_A; class Polyangia; order Polyangiales; family Polyangiaceae; genus Labilithrix. The sequence continues at coordinate 5,090 of JAQBQJ010000396.1, forward strand.
CGATGGCGCGCGGCACCGTCACCGCGCCGCCCGGTCATCTCGTGATCGGCCGCGAGGCCGCGAGCGCGTCGCTCGTCATCGCGAATCCCGCGGTCAGCGCGAACCACGCGACCGTGATGATGGACCGCATGATGGTGCAGGACGCCGGCTCGACCAGCGGCACCTACGTCGCAGGCCAGCGCATCCCGCCGAACACGCCCACGCCGCTCGATCCGAACGGCGTCGTTGCCTTTGGTCCGCTGCCGGTGCCCGTGTCGCTCCTCGGCCAGCTCGCGCGCGCGTTCGCCGGCGGAGGAGCTCCGGCCGCCGCAGCTGGACCC
>JAQBQJ010000415.1 GCA_028287065.1 Labilithrix sp.
CGCCGCCGTCGCGCACTGCCCCATCCACAAGCTGATGACCACGAGCGAGGTCAGCATCGAGACCGCGCCGCTCGAGTGACGTCGCGCGTTCAGCGCTCCGGCAGCGGGATGTACTCCACGTCGTCGCCCGGGATGCTCGCGAACCGCCGGTTCTTCCAGTCGTCCTTCGCGCGCTCGAGCCGCTCCTTCGAGCTCGACACGAAATTCCACCATAGGTAGCGATCGCCGGCGAGCTTCGCGCCGCCGACGAGCATGATGCGCGTCGGCTCGTCGGCCTCGATCATCACCTTCGCGCCCGGACGCAGGATGACCAGCGTGCCCGGCCGGAACACCCGGCCGTCGCAGCCGAGCGCGCCTTCGACGACGTAGATCGCGCGCTCTTCGTGCTCGTCGTCCATCGCGAAGCGCGCGCCCGCCTCGAGCTGCGCATGCACGTAGAGCGTCGGCGAGAGCACGCCGACCGGCGATAGCGCGCCGTACGCGGTCCCCGCTATCACGTCGAGCGTAGCCTTCTCGAGGTGCACCTTCGGGATCGTCGCCGACGGATGGTGCTCGAAGCGCGGCTCGGTCTCCTCGTGCTCGATCGGGAGCGCGACCCAGCTCTGGATCCCGTGCATGTGCACGCCGCTTCGGCGCGATTCGGGGCTGCTCCGCTCCGAGTGCGCGATACCGCGGCCCGCGACCATCCAGTTCACGTCACCGGGGCGGACCGTCTGCACCGAGCCGAGGCTGTCGCGATGATCGATCTCGCCGCTGAACAGGTACGTGACCGTGGCCAGCGAGATGTGCGGATGCGGCCGCACGTCCATGCCGGTTCCGACCTCGAGATGCGCAGGCCCCATGTGATCGTAGAAGATGAACGGCCCGACCAGGCGCCGCGCCACCGAAGGAAGGACGCGTCGCACCGCAAAGCCGCCGACGTCGCGCGGGCGGGAGTCGATGACGAGGTCGATCATCGCGACATGGTCGCTCCATCCGACCGCGTAAACGACCATTCTCGTCCGGTGATCTCTCGCGCATTCGCGCTCTTCGCGCTCCTTGTTAATCGCACCCACGTTTGGGTGACGCGCACGTCGCGAGCTCCGATGCCATAGAGGTCGGGACCAAAGGAGGTCACGCATGAAGACGATTCGCTTTGCCCTCGCCACGATGATCATGGCCGCGTTCGCTGCGACCGGTTGCACCGCCGAAGCCGACCCCGACGCCGACGACGCGCCCGCTCCGAGCGTCGAGCTCGCGCACGCCGTCGAGCCCGAAGCGAAGAAGCACTGCCACGTCCTCTCGATGGAAGACTGGTGGGTCGTGACGGGCAACGTCAGCGAGTACGGCGGGACGCTCTGCCACTGAGCGCGCACCTCACACCGCGACCGCGAGCTCCGGCCTGACCTCGTCTTCGGCGCCGATCAGGACGAGCTCCGCGCCCTCGTAGTCGAGGAACGCCGGGTCGAGAGGCACGAAGCGCTTGTCGCCGAAGCGCGCCTGGAGCTCGTCGGGGTAGATCGACGGCTCCGCGAACGGCGAAGGCTCGTCGTCGTCGAACGGCAGCACCTCCTGCCCTGGTCGTCGAGACCATCGCGCGAGCGGATTGAACACCGCCGCGATCATCGCGCCTTCGCGCGCCACGTTCAGCGCATCGTGCACCTCGTCGCGATGCGTGTCGGGATCGAGCGCGTACGTGATGTGCGCGTGCTCTTCGTGCTCGAGTATCGCGTAGTGGCCCTGCGCGATCACTCGCGCGCCGGGTTGATGACGAACACCACGCGTCTTCGTCATGTACGTGCTCGGTCCCAGGTCTGCGAGCAGCTCGGCGCGCCGGCCGCCGAGCTTGTCGACGTAGGCCCACTCACGCTCGTTCGCGCCGGGCTCGGGCATGCGCTTTCGCCCGACGACCACGCGACGATGCACGTCGCGATCGTCGGGGCTGAGCAGGAACACGAAACGCTGGAAGCCCGCCGCCCCTTCGACGCGCGGCCTCACGACGAACGTGATGCGACCTTGCTCGAGCTTCGCGACGTGCGCCATGGGCGCTCGCGTTGCACGTTCGGGACCAAGCCTGCTCGAGCTCGCTCCACCGACTCCATTAACACTAGCAGAAATATATGTAGTTTCAACGGATTGACCTTTGGGGTCCTGCACCTCATCTTGCGCTCTCGCTCAGGAGGAGGACGCATGAACCACGCGCACGCGGTTCTGACGGCCGAGGAGCGCGCGATCATCGCCGAGGAGCAATCACTCCTCGAGCGGGCACGCGCGTCCATCGGCAAACAGGCGGAGAAGGCTGCGCGCTCGTCACGCGCGACGAACGGCGGCGATCTGCGATCGGTCGCAGCGCTGCGAGCGCTGCGCGACGAGGCGGGCAGCGCCTCCGCGGACGATCTGCCGCCGCTCTTGCTCGAGCTCGAGGTTCGCCAGCGCCTGCTCGAGCGGAGCAACGACGTCGCGCTGCCCGACGCGAGCGCACCCTACTTCGCGCATCTCCGCGTGCGCGAGGGGAACGTGCCGAGGGACTACCTGCTCGGTCGCACGAGCCTGCTCGACACGCCGGCCGGCGTTCGCATCGTCGATTGGCGCATCGCGCCGGTCGCACGCATCTTCTATCGCTACCGCGAGGGTGACGACTACGAGGAGTCGTTCCCGGGACGCGACGTCGAGGGCGTCGTCGAGGCGCGGCGCGTGGTCGTCGTCGAGGACGGCGCGCTCACGCGGATCGTCGGCGACGACGTCGTGCTCTCCCGCGGCCGCGACGGTGCCTGGACACGCGAGGATCGTCGGGGCGTCGCGCTCTCTGCGGGCGGCGCAGGAACCGCGGTTCGCCCTGGCGCGCATGCCGACATCACCGCGCTGCTCGATCGCGATCAGTTTGCGGCGGTCCTCGCGCCCGCCGATCAGGCGCTCGTCGTCCTCGGCAGCGCCGGCAGCGGCAAGACGACGGTCGCGCTCCATCGTCTCGCCAGGATCTGCGCGAGCGATCCCGTCGATCATGCGCTCGAACGCGCGCTCGTCGTGGTCCCCGAGGAGGGGCTCGCGCGCCTCTCGCGTCGTCTGCTCGAGCCGCTCGGCGCCGCCGCGACGCAGGTGCAGACGCTCGACACGTGGGCGTACGAGCTCGCCCGTCGCGTGTTCGGCGGTCCGATGCCGAAGGTGTGGCTCGACGCGCCAGGTGTCGTGACGAGCCTCAAGCGCCATCCCGCGCTCTACGACGCGCTCCGTGCGCGCTACGCGAAGCTCCCGGCGCAGAGCACGACGCTTCCGAAGCTACGTCGGCGCCTGGCCGACGCCTTCACCGATCGCGCGTTCCTCGACGGCGTCGTCACCGCCGCCAACGGCGACCTCCCGCGCAGCGCCGTCGAGGAGACGGTTCGTCACACGATGCTCCAGCTCGCGGAGCCGCTCGCGCGACAGCTCGCGTCGATCACCGTGCCGGAGCTGAAGCGCGCGGTCGACGGTCGTGCGATCGACGAAGGCACACCGGAGGAGCTCGCGGGCACGATCGACATCGAGGATCTGCCTATATTCCTGTTCCTTCGTGCATGGCGGAGCGGCCTCGACGTCACGCCCGTCGCGCACCTCGTCGCCGACGAAGCGGAGGACTTCTCGCTCTTCGAGCTGTTCGTCCTCGGAAAACAGCTCGCCGCGCCGCCCAGCGTCACGCTCGCAGGCGACGAGGCACAGCAGACCACGGCGTGCTTCGCCGGATGGACGCGCGCCGTCGAGGTGCTCGGCACTGCGGACGCCGCGACGTGCCGGCTCGAGGTCTCGTACCGGTGCCCTAGGCCGGTCGTCGACCTGGCGCGCCGCATCCTGGGACCGCTCGCTTCCGAGGGCACGATGAAGATGCCGCGCGACGGCGCACCCGTCGGCCTTCATCCGTTTCCAGAGGAGGGCCACGCGCATCTGTTCCTCGCGACCGCGCTCCGCGATCTCGTCGATCGCGAGCCGGGAGCATCGATCGGCGTGCTCGCTGCGTCGCCGGATGCAGCGCGGCGGCTGTTCGAGGTGGTGAGCGACGTGCCCGACACGCGGCTCGTCGTCGACGGTGCATTCTCGTTCGAGCCGGGCATCGACGTGGCCGACGTCGACAGCGCGAAGGGCCTCGAGTTCGATTATGTCATCGTCCCCGACGCGACCGCGGTGGCGTATCCACGAAACGACGACGCGCGCCGCCGCCTTCATGTGGCGGCGACGCGCGCGTCGCATCAGCTATGGCTCGTGTCCGGTGGCCGCCCGACTCCGCTGGTGCCGGAGCTCGGGCCGCCGGCGTAGCGCTTCAGAATTCGCCGTTCTGGAAGTCGCGGATCGCCTGCTGGATCTGCTCGGTCGTGTTCATCACGAACGGGCCGTGCTGCGCGATCGGCTCGTTGAGCGGCTTGCCCGCGATCACGAGCGCTCGCGCGGCATCGCCTGCCGAGCTGAGACGCACGTGCTCGCCGTCGCCCAGCACCGCGAGCTCACCGCGCGTGAGCACGCGCTCCTTGCCGATGTCGCCGAGGCGCACGTTGCCTTCGAAGGCGTAGACGAAGCCTTCGTGGCCACGGGGCACCGGGATCGTCGCCTCGCCTCCGGCCGGGACGCCGACCTCGACGAAGATCGGCGCGGTCGTCTTTCCCTCGATGGGACCGACGACGTTCGCCACGCGGCCCGCGACGACGCGTGCCGTCGCTCCTCCGGGGAGCTCCGCGATCGGGATGTCCTCGGGCTGCAGATCGCGATAGCCCGCCGCCGTCATCTTCTCGGCGGCCGGCAGGTTGATCCACAGCTGGAAGCCCCACACGAGGCCCTCTTCCTGCTCGGGCATCTCGGAGTGCACGATGCCGCGGCCCGCGGTCATCCACTGGCCGCCGCCTGCGCCGAGCAGTCCTTCGTGACCCTTGTTGTCACGATGGCGGAACTTCCCCGCGAGCATGTACGTGAACGTCTCGAAGCCGCGATGCGGGTGATCGGGGAAGCCTGCGAGGTAGTCCTGCGGCTCGTCCGAGCGGAACTCGTCGAGCATCAGGAAGGGATCGACGCGGCGCAGGAGCGGCGTGCCGATGAGCCGCGTGAGCTTCACGCCGGCGCCGTCGCTCGTGGCCATGCCGCGGACGGACTTGGTGATCGCACGTCCGACGCTCGCGCTGGTGGCGTTCGTGACGTTCGACGTGGTGGTCGTGGACTGGGTCATGGGAGGTTCCTCCTCGGTCCCGTCACAGTAAGGATCCCCCGCACCACGCCAAGCCGTCGCCGGTCGAACCGATTGTTCCACCGGTGGAACAATGCCTCGCGGACCACTCTCCGCAACCCGTCCTTAGTTCCGTCGCCCGTCCTTAGTTCCGGCGGCTGTCCTAGTTCCGGTGGCGGTTACCGCTGCATGATCTTCACCAGCAGCAGCGCGTGGCGGACGTCGGCTTCCGACAGGCCCGATTCCGTCGCGATCTCGGCGACCGTGGGCTTGCGGCCCAGCGTCGGGGTGAGCGTTCGCGCGGCCGCCACGACCGCCTTCAGGCGCGCCTCGCCCGCGCCGCCCTCGGGGCCGATCAGCGTTCGACCCTTGCGCTCCAGAGCATCGAGGATCGCCTCGATCTCGACGGCGCTGACCGCGCGCGCGCCGATCGCTTCGCCCACCGAATCGAGCTGCACCTCGCCCGCCGATGCGCTCGATTCGAGCAGCCCGTCGACGAGGGCCTGGAGCTCGGGCCGCAGCTTCACGTGTCACTCGTGCTGCTCAGGAAGCTCCGGGCGTTGCCGCAGGCCAGAGCTTGCGGAAACCGACGGCGACGACCGCGCCGTCCTCACGCACCACGAGCGCGCCGTACCGGCACTTCTCGACGAGCTTGCCCGCGAGGAGCCCGCCCGTGTCGTCGGCGTAACGGATCTTCTCGCCCTCGGCGAGGCGACTGAAGATGTGCGCGTCTGCGCTGATCTTCGAGAGCGCGGCAGGCGTGACGCCGTCGTACGAGTGCACGGCGTTCGGCGGAACGCGACGCAGCCTCGTGCCGTCGACGAGGATGTGCACCTCGTCGGCGTTCGCGAAGACGACGACCGCGATGTGCTCCGCGCCGTCGTTGGCGAAGACACGCACGACGCGTCCGGGCGCGATGCCGGGCGGTGCGGGTTCTTCGTCGGTCGTGCGGCCACCGAGCCGATTGCGTGCGTCGTCGAGCGACGGCTTCTTGGCTTTTCCGGCTTTCACGGCGCCGTGGGTTCCCTCTTCATCACGTGCACGACCCGTCCACGCGTCCGGCAGGAGCGGCAAACTGATCTTCTTGCCCACGATCCCAATCTAGCACGGAGTCAGCGGCTCAATCGTTCGAGCGTGAGGACCGGTCTCGCCGCGTCACGGGAGCGGTCGAGATCGATCGTCGCTTCGACGAACCAGTCGTTGTCCTCTTCCGGGTCCAGGATCGTCTGCCGCACGCGCCAGGACCGTCCGCCGCCGCCTTCGTCCACGGCCATGTGCTTCGGGCTGCGCGCCTCGGGATCGATGCGAATCGCAGCATGTTCGGCGAAGTACGGCGCGAGCTCCGCCTCGATGCGCGCTGCGTCGCGCACCTCCGCGCCCACTGTCCCCACATCGTCGAGCGCATGCGGGCTCATGACGCGCGCGGCCTCGCCGTAGTCGCGCCGCGCGATGGCGCGCATGAAACGGAAGACCTCGTTCCGCACGAGCACCATGAAGCCGCGCTTGTCCTTCGTGACGTCCTTCGAACCGGCGGGCTCGAGATCTTCCGTGTCGGGCCGCGCTTCGATCCGCTCCGCCGGATTCTTCATGCGCTCCCACTCGTCGAGCAGGCTCGCGTCGACCTGGCGAACGATCGCGCCGAAGTACGTCGCGACGTCGTCGACCGCGTCGGTCTTCGCCCACTTCGGCACGGTCTGCATGAGCGCCTTGTAGACGTCCGAGAGATAGCGCAGCAGCACGCCCTCGACGCGCTCTAGCCCGTACTCGCGCACGTACTCCGAGAACGACATGAAGTTCTCGTACATCTCACGCGCGATCGATTTCGGCCGGATGTTGTCGGCGCGCACCCACGGGTGCTTCGCGGCGAAGGCGTTGAACGTGCCGTAGATGAACTCGGCGTTCGGCTTCGGGTACTGGAGCTTCTCGAGCTCCGCCATGCGCTCGTCGTACTCGATGCCTGCCGCCTTCATCTCCGCGACCTTCTCGCCCTTCAGCTTGTCGAGCTGCCGCGCGAGGATGATGTCTGGGTTCTCGAGGATCGACTCCACCAGTGTGAGCAGATCGAGCTCGTAGGCGCCGTCCGAAGGGACGAGGAGCTTCGCCGTGTCGAGCATGTACAGCGAGAGCGCGTGGTGGATCGAGAAGTCCTCGCCGAGGTCCGTGTTGACGACGATCTGGCGGCGGCCTTCGTCGTCGTGCGTGACATCGAGGATGTCGGCCTCCTTCAGCGACTTGAACATCTCGAGCGCCGTGCGGCCGAGCGCGCGCTTGTGCGCATGCCGCTCGTGCGACGCCTTGATGAGATGCGCGAGCGCCATGCATCCGCCGCCCTCTTCGCGCGACAGCACGCTCACGACCATCCCGTGCGAGACCGAGAAGCGCGACACGAGCGGCTCGGGCGTCGCGGTGACGAGCCGATCGAACGTCGACTTGTCCCAGTGCACGTAGCCCCAATCCGGCGGCTTCTTGCGGACGATCTTGCGCTTCTTGCCCGGGTCGTTGCCGGCCTTGGCCTCGAGCTTGAGGTTCTCGATGACGTGCTCCGGCGCCTGCGCGACCACGCTTCCCTCGTCGTCGAAGCCCTTGCGACCCGCGCGGCCGGAGATCTGCTGGAAGTCGCGCACGCTCAGGATCGCGGTCTTCTCGCCGTCGAACTTGCAGAGCTTCGTGAAGAGCACGGTCCGGATCGGCACGTTCACGCCGACGCCGAGGGTGTCGGTGCCGCTGATGATCTTGAGCAGGCCCTTCTGCGCGAGCTTCTCGACGATGAGCCGGTACTTCGGCAGGAGCCCCGCGTGATGGATGCCGATGCCGTGGCGGACGAAGCGCTGCAGCTCCTTGCCGTACGGGCTGTCGAAGCGCGCGCCCGCGAGCGCCTCGGTGATGCGCTTCTTCTCCTCCTTCGAGCAGTAATCCATGCTCATGAGGTTCTGCGCTTCTTCGGCGCAGGCGCGCTGCGTGAAGTTCACGAGATAGATGGGGTACTTCCCCTTGTCGACGAGCTTGTGCACGGTCTCGTGCAGGGCCGTCTCGGCGTAGGTGAAGTCGAGCGGGACGGGACGATCGGTCGAGCGCACGACCGCGGTGCGCTTTCCGTTCAGCGCCTCGAGGTGCTTCTGGAACGGCTCGGGATCGCCGAACGTCGCGCTCATGAGGAGGAAGCGCGCATTCGGCAGCGCGAGGAGCGGGATCTGCCACGCGACGCCGCGCTCTCGGTCCGCGTAGTAGTGGAACTCGTCGAGCACGGCGAGGTCGACGTCGGCGCGCGGCCCCTCGGCGAGCGCGATGTTCGAGAGCACTTCGGCGGTCGCACAGATGATCGGCGCGTCGCGGTTGACGGTCGCATCACCGGTCATGAGCCCGACGTTTTCCGCACCGAACGTGCGTACGAGCGCGAAGAACTTCTCGTTCGCGAGCGCCTTGATCGGGCTCGTGTAATACGAGCGCTGTCCGCGTACGAGCGCGTCGAAGTGCGCGGCCTCGGCGACGAGCGACTTGCCCGAGCCGGTCGGCGTATTGAGGATCACGTTCGAGCCGTCGAGGAGCTCGAGGATGGCCTCCTCTTGCGCGGGATACAGGTCGAGCTTCCGCGCCGCGACGTACGCGAGGAACCGGTCGAGGATCACTCCGCTCGGAGCGTCGCTCGGAGGGAGATCCCTCAGCGTGCCATCGTCGGTCGTCGTCATCGGGCCGGCCAGGATAGCAGCGTCAGGGCTTGCGAACGGTCATCACGGTGCCGTTCGTGTTCAGCCAGTAGACGGCGCGGCTGTTCACCGTGATCGCGAACGGACCGGTCTGGCCCGATGCGAGCGTCTCCGGCATCCCGCCGGCCTTCGCGACGCGGCGGACGAGGCCACCGTCCTCCGCCGTCCAGTACACGTGCGTGTCGTCGACGGCGACCGCGGACGGCCTGGCCTCGCCGGACGCATGCGTGACGAAGCCACCGCTGCCGTCGAGCTTCTCGCTCGTCACGCGGCCGAGGTCGCCGTCGGCGACGTACGCGCGCGTGGCGTCGATCGCGAAGCCGCGGAGGTCGCTGCCCGCCGTCGTGAGGTCGACCGGCTCGGCGGTCGGTCCGCTGCGCGGCGCACGACGGACGCGGTTGATCGCGACGCTCGTGACACCGAGATAGACGTTCTGAGGATCGGCGGCGAGCGCCAGCACCTGTCCAATCGGTTGCTTCGTGAGGAGCGACGACGTCGTGAGGCTCGTCGGGGCGCGCCGCACTTCGCCGTTGTCGCGGAGCTGGAGGAAGACCTCGCCGTTCGAGACCGCGATCGCGAGCACGTTCGCGAATCCGGTGAGCGTGGTCCGTGGTCCGAGGACGACGTCCTTGCGGACGGCGCTGACCGAACCGGAGTTCGACTCCGTCCAGTAGACGAACGTGTCGTCGAGAGCGAGCTGGCGTGGCGACGCCTTGCCGTCGAAGAGCGTGACGACGAGCTTGCCCTCGACGTCGGCGCGCTTGATGTCGCCTCCAGCCGGAGCGGTCCAGTACACGCCGCTCTCGTCGGCGGCGAGCCCCTCCAGCTCGGTCTCCGTCGCGATGAGAGCGGGAACGCACGGACCGTCGCACGCAGGGATCGGCGGCGCGACGCAGCCGGCTCCGACGCACGTGTCGCTCGCCCCGCCCTCGACGATGGGCGCTGCGCCGTCGACGGCGCCCCCGCCGCCGCCGTCGTTCGGTCCGCCGGAGAGGCCGTCGGTGTTCGTCAGCAGCGAGCAGGCCCCGGTCGACCACAGAAAGGCGACGAGGAGCGAGCGGCGCATGCCCGCCGATGTTCTCACGGCTTCCGTGCGCTGCGAACGAAGATCACGTCGCCGTCACGTTCGAGATCGAGCTCCTTCGTTCGTGCGATGACGTCGAGCGCCTGATCCCACGGCACGTGCTTCAACCGAAGCGTCACCGTTCCCGTGATCTCGCCTGCGACGACGATGTTGACGTGACCGACATCCGCGAGCAGCCGGAACACGTTCGCGAGGTCCGCGCTCTTCAGATCGAGATCGACGGGCGCGCCGTGGAAGCGTGCTGCCGGAGCCGCGTCGCCATCGCCGATGCGACGTGTGTCGAACCGCGAATGCGCGGGCGCCTCGTCGGAACGAAACGCGGTCGCGGGAAACGGTGCGGGCGACGAAGGCGACGAAGGCATCGCAGCCGTAGCAGCCGACGAGGGCGTCGCGATCGGTCTCTCTTGCGTCTCGTGCGCGCACGCAACCAGGAGCAGGCACGCGAAAACGGAGAGGCGCCGCGCGATCACGACGAGAAGCGTGACGCGTCGCGAGCGAGGGGACAAGGCTGCACGTGGTCCGCGATCGATCCACGATCGGAGCACGAGAGGTCCACTACGACGGCAAAGATCTCCGGCATCCCTCGCACCAACACCGATACGTGCACGTTGCAAGCGACGGCACCTCGCTTGCTACGTGGACAGCATGATGCGTGCGAAGGCTCTGCTGATGTCGACCGTGCTACTCGCGGTCGCGACCCTCGCAGGCAGCTCGGAGGCTGGACCGAAGAAGCCAAAGGCACCGAAGGAGCCGAAGCCGGCTGCGACCGAGGAGGCCGCGCCGTTCGACAAGGCCGTGGCGGCGAGCGTCCTCTCCACCGTCGACCTCGTGAAGTGCAAGAGCACGAATGCTCCGCGCGGCGAGGGACACATCATGGTGAAGTTCACGCCGGCAGGCACCGCCGCCGAAGCGGTCGTCGACAAGGGCCCGTGGGTCGGCACGCCGGTCGCGAAGTGCATTGCGAAAGAGTTCAAGAAGGTGAAGGTCCCCGCCTTCTCCGGCGACGTCGTCCAGGTCGGGAAGTCGTTCCGATTCGAGTGAGCATGTTCTAGGTTAGGCGCGTGCCTCGCACGCGCCGTGTGCTCGGTCTCG
>JAQBQJ010000419.1 GCA_028287065.1 Labilithrix sp.
GAACTCCTTGTCCTGGTCGGCGGCCTTCTTCGCGTCGTTCGGGTGCCAGAAGATCTGGAAGCCGAGCTCTTCGCCGATCTCCGCTTCGAGGCCGGCCTTCTGCGCGTCCTCGAGCGCGATCTCGCGCTCGTCGTCGGACACGTCGTCGACGACGGTCATGAACTGGAAGAGGTCGACCTGACCGCTGTCCTCGTTGAAGGTGGCCTGGAGCTCGCGGTTCGGGCCGAACACGCTCTGCGCGGCTTTGAGGATCGCTTCCTCGACCGTCTTCACGAGACGACCGCGGTCGATCCCCTTCTCCTTCGCGACCATTTCGATCGCCTGGAGAAGGCTGCCTTCGCTGGAGGGGGCTTGCTGCTGAGTTGCCATGGCTTTCCTCTTCGAGACGGGACCTTCGTTTGACTGCAACATCAGGTCTTCCTCTTCTTCTTCTTCGCGCTCGTGACCGGCTTGGGTGCCGGACCGAACTCGAACACCAGTCGCGCACTGACGACGTCATCGAGCGGGACGGGATAGCTCTTCGAGCCGTCCACCAGCGTGAGGACGTTGCCGTCCACGGCGCCGAGCTTGCCGACGAGCACCTTCTGCCCTGCGACCCCCGCACGTAGCTTCAACTTCGCCTTTTCTCCGGCGAAGCGAATGTAGTCTTCCGTCTTCCGAAGCGGCCTCTCGACGCCGGGCGAGCCGACTTCGAGGTGATAGCGATACGGAATCGGATCCGCCACATCGAGCGCCGGGCTGAGGTCCCGCGCGATGTTCGAGCAGAGATCGAGGTCGATCGCCGCGTCCTTCGTGCTCAGTTTGTTCGCCATCGCGCCGAGGCGCTCCACGTAGATGCGGAGCACCCAGCCGTTCTCGTTCTTCAGCTCGAAGTCACAGAGCTCCGCCCCGTGGGCAGACACGACAGGCTCGATCACGGCTTGCAGCCGTGCGCGATCGATCATGGGGGTGCTCTTGGGTGCTTCTACGTGCATGCGAGGACGACGAACGACGAAGAGGAATTAGGCCCGAACGATGGACAAAAAAATGGCGGGCCGCGCAATTGGGGTCCGCCAGGCGTCCGACCAATTTGGGGCCGCATAGATAGCCCGGAACGGGGCGCCGATCAACCTGTCCCCGACACGTCGGGAAAAGGAGCAAAGGGTGGAGGTCAAGGGCCTTGTGCATCGGTCTCAACCGTTGGAGATCGCTCGCGTTATCGGTCAAGAACCATCGCGCGCGAGGCACGGCCGATGCACCTCGCCAGCGCCTGGAGGTGCCCGATGAGGCCCGCACGTTTCCTCGCTGTGGTGGTTCGGGTGTCCGCGGCGGCGCTGCTGATCGCGGGGTGCAGCTCGGGCGACGCGCACCCCGGGATGGCGGTCATCAACGCGGGGCCGGGCGCCGGTGGAAGCGCGGGCGGGGGCGGCAACAACGGCGCAGTCGCGCCGGGCGCGGGTCAGGGGAACGGGACCGCGAACGGAACGGAGAACGGGACCGGAGCCGGATCGGGCACGGGCCCGGGCGCGAACGGAGGAGCCAACAACTCGCCCGCGATGAGCGAGAACGGCACGACCGACGGCACGACGAGCAACGTCGGCAATGGCAACAACGGCGCGACGAACGGCCTCGAGACCACCGGTCCGAACGCCGGCGCGAACGGCAACGGTGCGGCAACGGACGTCGGCACCGGCAACGGCCCGAGCGGCGGCATCCCCGGCGCGGCAGGGCTCGGCTCGAACGGGACCGGGCAAGGCAACGGCAACGGCGCCGCCAACGCGAACGGCACGTCCGGTGCGGGCGGCACGGACGTCGGAACGGGTCACGGCACGGGTGCCGGCGTGTCGGGCGGCGCGGGCCTCGGCGCGAGCGGTACCAGCGATCAAGGCGGCACGCTGGTCGACGCCGGCCCCGGCATCGTGATCATCATTCCGTGAACGCTCGCACGGCGGCGCGTCGCATGCGGCGACGCTCGAGCGCGCCGTGAACGAGCACGAGCAGCGGAGCCTGCACCACGCGCGCGACGATCGCGAGCGAGAGCGCGCCCCCGATCACGACGACCGCGAGCGGCTTCTGCGTCTCCGAGCCGATGCCGTGCGAGAGCGCCGCAGGCAAGAGACCGAAGAGCGCGACGAGCGTCGTCATGAGCACGGGACGAAGCCACTTCACGCTCGCGTCGAGGGCCGCGGCCTCGACCCTGAGCGCCGGAACGTCGACGTCCTCCTCCACACGAGGCGCGCGAACACGCTGGAAATGCGACACGACGAGGATCGCGTCCTGGATCGCGATGCCGAACACGGAGATGAAGCCCATCGCAGCCGACACCGAGAAGTTCAGCCGCGTGAGGAAGAGGGCGAGCACGCCGCCCGCGCACGCGACCGGGATGTTGAAGAGTACGATGAGCGTGTTCGCCAGGCTCCGCACCGAGCCGTACACGAGCAGCGCGATCACGAGGAGCGTCGCCGGGATGATGAGCGCGAGACGGCCCTGCGCCTCGCGTAGCTCGTTGATCTCGCCGCTCCAGTCCATGTGCGTATCGTCGCCGACCTTGATCTTCTCGCGGACCTTCGCCTGCGCCTCGGCGACGGTGCCCTCGAGGTCGCGACCTCGGACCGAGAACTTGATCGGCGAGTAGCGCGTCCCGTCCTCGCGGAAGATCACGGCGGGACTGTCCTCGATCGTGACCTGGGCGATCTGCGCGAGCGGCACCGGCGTGCCGTCCGGCGTGAAGATCATCAGCTCCTTGATCGCCTCGACCGACTCGCGATACGGCGCGAGCCAGCGCACCGTCAGATCGAAGCGGCGATCCCCTTCGAAGACCTGCGTCGCCGCCTTCCCGCCGATCGCCGCCTGGATCACGGTCTCGACGTTGCCGGTGTTCAGCCCGTAGCGCGAGCAGGCCTGCCGGTCGGGGACGATCTTGATGCTCGGCTGCCCGCTCGATCGCACGAGCCCGAGATCGCGCACGCCCGGAACGCCGCCGAGCACGTCCATGGCCTGGTCCGCGATGCGCTCGTTCGCGACGACGTCCGGACCGAAGACCTTGATCGAGTTCTCGCCTTTGACCCCGCTCATCGCCTCTTCGACGTTGTCGGAGATCATCTGCGAGAAGTTGAAGACGACACCGGGAAAAGCCTCGCCGAGCTGCTTCGACAGGTCGTCGGTGAGCTTCTCCTTCGTGAGGCCCTTCCTCCACTCGCCGTTCGGACGGAGCGGCGCGAACAGCTCGATGTTCTGGAAGCCAGCGACGTCCGTCCCGTCGTCGGGGCGTCCGAGCTGCGAGATCACGGTGAGCACCTCGGGATGCGTACGGTTGTCCTCCGTGCACGGCTGCTGCTCCGGACAGCCGCGCAGGATCGCGCGCATGCGACCGACATACTTCGCCGACTGATCGAGCGACACGCTCGTGGGCAGCGTCGCGCGGATCCAGAGATTGCCTTCCTCGAGCTTCGGCATGAACTCGCCGCCGAGCGTCTTGAAGAGGACGAGGCCGAGGACGACCGGCGCGAGCCCCATCACGAGCGCGATGCGCGGGCTCCTGATGGAGAGCTCGAAGATCGGACGATAGAGGCGCTTCAGGTGCCGCGTTGCGAAGCTGTCCTTCTCCTCGGTCGTCGCCGGAACGAGCTTCGAGGTCAGCGCGGGCGTGAGCGTCAGCGCCAGGATGATCGCGCCGCCGATCGCGAACGCGTACGTGTGCGCCATGGGCGAGAAGATCACGCCCGCCACGCCCGTCATCGTGAAGAGCGGCAGGAACGCGACGCCGATGATGAGCGTCGCGAACGCAAGCGGACGAGCGACCTGGTGCGCGCCCGAGGCGATACGCCCTTCGATGGGACCCTGCGCGTGCTTCCCGAGGAAGTGGAAGATGCTCTCCATCACGATGACCGTCGAGTCCGCGACGATCCCGAAGTCGACGGCGCCGATCGAGATGAGGTTCGCCGGAGTGCCCGTCGCGACCATGCCGATGAACGCGATGAGCAGAGCGAGCGGGATGTTCAGCGCGGTGATCAGCGCGGCGCGCGCATTTCCCAGGAACAAGAGGAGGATGATCGTGACGAGCACCATGCCGACCACGACGTTCTCGAGGACCGTGTGCGTCGTGAGCTTCACGAGGTTTCCGCGGTCGTAATAGGGCACGATTTCCATGCCGGGCGGCAGGAGATGGTTCGCGCGGATCAGATCGATGCGGTCGTGGATGCCCTTGAGCGTCTTCGGGGTCTCGCCTCCGTACCGCATGAGCACGGTGCCCTGGACGATGTCGTCGGCGTCGTCGTGTCCGACGATGCCGAGGCGCGGCGTATGCCCGATCTCGACGGTCGCTACGTCACGAACGCGGATCGGCACGCCCCCGCGCGCGGCGACGACGATCGCGTCGATGTCGTGCACGTTCTTGAGGAGACCCACGCCGCGGATCGTGTACGCCTGCTCGCCGAGCGTGAGGCGCTGGCCTCCGACGTTCTGGTTCGAGCTCTGGATCGCCGTCATGAGCTGATCCAGGTTCACGCCGTACGCGCGCAGCCGGAACGGATCGACGTTGATCTGGTATTGCTTGGTCTCGCCGCCGAACGAGACGACGTCGACGACGCCGGGCACCTGCTTGAACTGCCGCTCGAGGATCCAGTCCTGCGCGGTCTTCAGCTCGCGGAGGCTGTGCCCCGTCCCTTTCAGCTCGTAGCGGAAGACCTCGCCGATGGCGTTCCACGGGCTGATCTGCGCCTGCACGCCCTCGGGGAGGTTCGGCGCGATCATCGCGAGCCGGTTCAGCACCTCTTGCCGCGCCGCTTCGTACGTCGTGCCCCAGCGGAAGTAGCACTTCACGTCGGCGAGACCGAAGAGCGACTGCGAGCGCGTGTGCTCGAGGCCCGGCATCCCGGCGAGGCCTATTTCCAGGGGAACCGTGACGTACCGCTCGACGTCCTCGGCGCTCATCCCGTCGGGCTGCGCGAGGATCTCGACGAGCGGCGGCACCGGGTTCGGGTACGCCTCGATGTCGAGCTCCTTGTACGACCACAGACCGCCCACGGCGAGGATCGCGGCGAGGATGATCACGAGCCAGGGCGCCCGCAGCGCCCACGCTACGAGCTTCTCGATCATTTTTCGCCCGCGAGTAGGATCGCGCCCTCCGTCACGACGCGAGCGCCGCGCTCCGGACCGCGCACGAGCGGAACCCACTTGCTGCCTTCGCTCTCGTCGACCGTGACGGGAACGCGTGTGAAGACGTGACGGCCGTCGGGTGACTTGCCCTTCTCGACGAAGACGGCGGTCTGCTCTCCGAGACGAAGGATGGCGCTCCGCGGGATGGCGATCGCCTTGCGCTCGTCGACCGCGATGAACAGCGTCGCGTACATCTCGGGCTTGAACGCGCGATCGGTGTTGTCGATGATGCAGCGGACCTTCTCGGTGCGCGTCGCAGGGTCGAGCGTGCCTGCGACCCACTCGATCTTCGCGGGGAACGTCTTGTTCGGCATCGAGAAGAGCTTGATCGTGACCCTCGAGCCGACCTTCACGCGCGGCGTGTCCATCTCGTAGACGTCGGCGACGACCCAGAGGTGATCGAGCTCTCCGATCGTGAAGAGCTCCACCGCGGTTCCGCCGCCGTAGAGCCCCTGGACCTCGCCGCCGGGCGAGACGTTCTTCGCGACCACCTCGCCGTCGATCTCCGCGCGGATGGCGTACGTCTGCGTGACGCCGGTGCCGGAGCTGGCGCGGAAGAGGCTCGTCTTCTGCTTCGCGCGCTCGACCTCCGCCTTTGCTTTGCGGTAGGCGTCTTCGGCCTGGTCGAGATCGCGCTGCGAGCTCGCGTGCGCGGCGAAGAGCTCCTTCTGGCGCTCGAGGTCGTGCTCCGCGGCGATGCGATCGGCCTCGGCCTTGTGGAGATCGGCGGACGCCGCCCCGATGTCCGGCGACTCGAGCACCGCGAGGATGTCGCCCTGCTTCACGCGCTGGCCCAGCTTCGCGTCGATGCGCGTCACGCGTCCCGACACCGGCGAGAACACGTGGTTCACGTGCGCGTCGTCGAACGTCACCTTGCCGCTCGTGAGCACGACGTCGTCGACCTCCTGCTCGTCGAGCGGCTCGATCTTCATGCGGGCCTCGGCGATCTGCGCATCGGTGAGCCACACCTCACCGAGCGGCGCCTCCGCACGCGCGCCCTCGCGGGCGGCGCCGCGGCCGCAGCCAGCGAGAAGCGCGATCATCGCGATGCCGAGACGAGTCCTCAACGTACGAGCTCCTTGCCGAGTGCTTGTTCGAGCTGAAAGACGGACGTCCAGTAGTTGACGAGCTCCGCGTAGTAGCCGCTCGTCACCTGGACCCAGCTGCGCTGCGCATCGAGCAAGTCGGTGAGCGTGGCAGAGCCGGCCTGGTACTGGACCTGCGTGATGTCGCGCGCGCGCTTGGCTCGCTCGAGCAGCGCGGATTCGTAGCGCTCGACGACGCGACGCGCGGTCGAGAACGTGTTCACCGCGGACTCGAGATCGGCCGCGACGGTCGCCTCGAGACGGCGTCGCGTCGCGAGCGCGCCCTCACGATCCGCGGAGGCCCGCGCGATCTCGCCTTGCTGGCGATAGAAGAGCGGAAGCGGCAGGCCGACGCCGACCGAGAGCGTCGGAGGTTGCGGCGCGTTGTCGCCCGATCCGAGCTGCTGGTACTGGAGGATCAACGAGACGTCGGGAATGCGCTGGCGCTCCGCGAGCGAGACCGAGGCTTCGGCCTGCGCGACCTGCGCGATGGCCTGCTTGCGATCGGCTCGGCTCTCCATCGCGACGCGGAGGAGCGCAGGCGTGTCGATCGACGCGAGCGCGTCCGGCACGCGGAAATCGAGGACGTGTCGATCGACGGCGATCTCGGGGATCGGACCCGTGTTGCCGAGGACGAGCGCGAGGTCGATCTGCTCCTGGCGGAGCTGGCGAAGCGCGAGATCGACCTCCTGCTGCGCGCGCAGGGACTCTTGCTCGACGCGCGCGAGCTGACCTTCGTCGATGACGCGCGGATAGCGGACGCGATTGACCTCGACCGATTTCTGCAGCGCAGCCGCGACCTCACGCGAGAGGTCGAGCCGAGCGTCGGCCGCGGCGACCTGCACGTATTGCATCTTCGCCTGCGCGACGACGACGCGCTCCGCGTTGGCTCGACCGAACCGCGCGGCGTCGAGCGCGCGCTTCGCCACGTCCTCGCGGAGCTTTCTTTTCCGGGTGATCGCGCCCTCGATGAGCCCCTGATCCGAGAGCGACGCGAACGCTCCCCATGCCGAGGCACAGTCCGACGAGAAGCAGTCGAGACGATGCGAGGGCCCCGCCGTCACCGACGGATTCGGTAGTTGCCCGGCGACACGTACCTCCGCCTCTGCGCCGTGCACGTTCGCCGAGGCGAGCAGGAGGTCGAAGCCGCGCGTCCGGGCGATCGACACCGCCTCCGCAAGAGATAGGGTCTGCGCGGGCGCGGGTGCGGCCGTGGAAGAGACGGGTTCGTCCGCCCGAGCGTCCGCGCAGACTGGTGCGATGCCGGCGAGCGCGGTGGCGCTCACAACGCCACGGAGGATACGGCTCGCCGTCATCACCCGCCGAAGCGTTGCACCCGGCGGGCCTGCCGTCCTTAACGGAAGGTTAAGACTTCTTAAGCGCAGCTAGCTGCGGCGGACGGCCTTCATCGCATGCGGCCCGAAGCGCTCGAACACGGGCTGCGCGAGACGGTACATCGCCGGCAGCACGAGCAGCGTGAGGAGCGCAGCCGACACGGTCCCGCCGACGATGACCACGGCCATCGGTCGTTGCATCTCCGCGCCCATCGCATGCGACAGGGCAGCGGGCACGAGGCCGAGGGCAGCAAGCGCCGCCGTCATGAGGACGGCGCGAAGGCGACCGTTGGCTCCGGCCTCGATGGCCTCGTCGATCGGCAGCCCGGCCTCGCGTTGCTCCTCGATCGCGCTGAGAACGAGCACGCCGTTGAGCGCGGCCTGCCCGACGAGCGCGATGAAGCCGACCGCCGCCGCGATCGACACGGGCATGTCCATCGCCCACAGGCCGACCGCGCCGCCGACGAGCGCGAACGGCACGTTGAGGAGGACGAGCACCGCGAGCGACAGCTTGCGGAATGCATTGAAGAGCAGCCCGAACGTGATGACCATCGCGACGGGTACGACGACGCGAAGGCGCGCCATGGCGCGCTCCTTCGACTCGAACTCGCCGCCCCAGTACATCGTCATGCCCGGCTTGTGCGTCACCTTCTGCTCGACGGCGCGTCGCGCATCGTCGACGAACGAGCCGAGATCGCGGTTTCGCACGTTCATGCGGAGACCGACGTAACGCTGTCCGTTCTCGCGGTTGATCGCGGCACGCCCGTAGCCGAGATGGACGTCGGCGACCGAGGGCAGCGGGACCATCGCGCCCGATTGCGTCGGGATGCGCAGGCCCTCGAGCTGCTCGGTCGTCTCGCGCGTCCCGCTCGGGAGACGGAGCACGACATCGAACACGCGCTCGTTCTCCCAGAGGTTCGCGACCGTGCGACCGCCGAGGGCCGTCGCGAGGAAGCTCTGGACCTCGTACATCGACAGGTTGAAGCGACCCAGCATCTCGCGCTTCGGCTTGAGCTGCACCTGAGGCGCCTCTCCACTCTTCACGATCCCGAGGTCGGCGATGCCGTTGACCGTCGCCAGCGCCGACTTCGCCTCGACGGCGGCCTGCTGCAGATCGTCCATGTTCGGACTGAAGATCTTGAGCGCCACCTGGCCGTACTGGCCGGCCATGTTCTCGTTCACGTTGTCGCGGATCGGCTGCGAGAAGTTCACGTCGATGCCCGGGATCGCCGTGAGCGCGGCGTTCATCTGATCCATCAACGCTTCGAGCGTGGGCGTCGACTTCGGCCACTCCGACATGGGACGGAGCTTCACGAAGAACTCGAGGTTGTTCGGGAGTGTCGGGTCGGTGCCGTCTTCGGGCCGCCCGAGCTGGCTCATGCGCGCCTCGACCTGCGGGAAGCGATCGATGATCTCGCTGAGCATCGGCTCGATGCGGCGGCCCTCGTTGAGCGCCGTGTTCGAGGGCAGCGTGAACGTGAGATAGAGCGCGCCTTCGTTCAGCTCGGGCAGGAACTCGCTTCCGCGCGTGGCGAGGATCTGGCCCGCGAGCGCGAGGGCGAGCGTCGCGACGCCGAGCACCGCCCAGGGCTTGCGGAGCGACATGCGGAGCAGCGGCAGATACGCGCGCGTCGCGGCGACGAGCACCGGCGACTCGCGATGGACGCGGTTCTTCCGATACGCGAACGTCGCCAGCACCGGCACGAGCGTCACGGAGAACACGAGGCTGCCGACGAGCGCCGCCACGACGGTGTGCGCCATCGGCGAGAAGATCCGGCCCTCGACGCGCTCGAGCAGGAAGATCGGCAGGTACGCCGCGATGATGATGAGGAGCGCGAACACCGTGGGCCGCGCCACGTCCGCGACGGCGAGGCGAATGCGGCCCGCGATCGACTCCGCGTCCTCGTCGGCGCGACGACCCTGCATCCGGTGGACGATCGCGTCGACGATGACGACGGCGCCGTCGACGATGATGCCGAAATCGACCGTCCCCATCGAGAGGAGGTTCGCGGACATGCCGCGCGCATGGAGATAGATGAACGCGGAGAGGAGCGAGAGCGGGATCAGCGCCGCGACGATGAGCGCCGCGCGGATGTCGAGGAGGAACACGAAGAGGACGAGCGTGACGAGCACCGCGCCTTCGAGCAGGTTCTTGCCGACGGTCTTCAGCGTGGTGTCGACGAGCTCGGTGCGGTCGTAGAAGACCTGCACGCTCGTGCCCTTCGGCAGCACCGTGCCGTTGAGCTCCTTCACCTTCGCGCCGACGAGACGGAGCACGCGCGACGGGTTCTCGCCGCGCCGCATGAGCACGATGCCCTCGACGGCGTCGTGGTTGTCGCCGGAGCCCACGATGCCCTGACGCGGTTGCCACCCGACGCTGACGCTCGCGATGTCGGAGAGAAAGATCGGCGTGCCGCCGCGCGACGCGATCGAAACGCGCGCGATCTCGGGGAGGTCGTGGAAGAGGCCCTCGCTGCGGATGACGAACTGCTCGGCGCCGCGCTCGAGCACGCCGCCGGATGCATTGATCGAAGCCCGCCGGAGCGCCTCTTCGATCTCTGCCATCGTGACGCGCTTCGCGGCCATGGCCACGGGATCGGGGTGGACCTCGATCTCCTTGCCGAGGCCGCCGTAGCTGACGACGTCCGCGACGCCGTCGACCTGCAGCAGAGCAGGACGCACCACCCAGTCCTGCAACGTGCGGAGCTCGAGGGGATCGCGCGTCTGGTTCGTGAGCGTGTAGCGGTAGATCTCGCCGATGGGCGTCGACACGCTGCCGAGCTGCGCGACGACGCCCTCCGGCAGCTCGACGAGCCGCAGGCGCTCGGCCGTCTGCGCACGTGCAAAGTACACGTCGACGCCGTCGCGGAACGTGAGCGTCACGAACGACAGACCGAAGATGTTGATGCTGCGCGTCCGCGCGAGCCCGGGCATGCCGTTGACGGCGCGCTCGATCGGGATCGACACCTGGCGCTCCATCTCCTCGGCGGGCTGACCGGGGTTGCTGGTGATCACCTGGACCTGCGTGTCCGTGGGATCGGGGAACGCCTCGATGGTCAGGCCTTCGAACGCGTAGACGCCCCACACTGCGACGAGCAGCGTCGCGATCACCACCGCGAGGCGGTGACTCAGGCACGCAGCGACGATGCGGTCGAACACGATTCAGCCCTCGCTGTCGATCGCGTTGAGCAGGAGCAGCGCGCCCTTCACGACGACGCGATCCCCTTCGGCGAGGCCGGAGGTGATCTCGGCCTTCTCCTTGGTCTGGCGCCCGAGCTTCACCTCGCGGCGCTTCAGCACGCCCGGCGCGGTCTGCACGAAGACGACGCTCTTCGCGCCGTCGGTGACGACCGCCTCGGAAGGAACAATGAGCACGTGGTCGGCGTTCGTGGGACCGAAGATCGCCTCGACGTACTGGTTGGGACGGAGGGTGTGCTGCGGGTTCTTCACGCGCACGCGGATCGGTACCGTCTGGCGCTCGGCGTCGAGGACGTCGCTGACGAGCTCGATCGTGCCGGTGATGGGCTCTTGCCCGCTCCCCGGCTGGACGACGCCGACGCTCGAGCCGATCGCGAGCGATGCCGCGTCGCGCTGCGGCACGTCGCTGACGACGAGCACCTCGTCGAGATCGGCGACGGTGGCGACGGGCTTGTCCTTGTCGGGACCGACCTGTTTGCCGCGGATCGCGTCGAGCTGGACGACGGTGCCGGAGCGCGTCGCGAGGATCCAGTACGTCGACTCCCCTGCTTGCTTCACGGTCAGCGAGCGGAGCTTCGCGTCGGCGGCAGCGGCGGCGAGCTTGGCCTCGTTGAGCTCGCTCTGCGCGACCATGAGATCGTTCTGCGACGCCGCGCGTGACTCGACGAGGAGCTGCAGGCGCTGCGCGAGCGTCTCCTTCGTCTTGATCGTCAGCTTCGCCGCGTTCTGCTCCTTCACGAGGCTCGCGAGGTCGCCGCTCGCGACCATCATGAGGTGATCGCCTTCCTTCACGCGATCGCCGATCTTCACCGGCACCTCGACGACGCGACCGTCGAGCGGCGCGAAGCTCGGTGCCGTCAACGCCTCGACGGTCTGCACTCGCGCCGTGACGGGCGCGCGCTGGAGCGGCGCACCGGAGATCACGACGGCGGTCTCGAAGCGCATCGGCACCGCGCTCGGCGCGAGCTTCACGGTGTCCTTGTCGACGTGGAACGCCGGCGTGCTCTCGCCGCCGTGCTGGCGCGTCTTGCTCCACAGCACGCCGAACCCCGCCGCGGACACGAGCACGCCCACGACCAGACCGACGGCCGTACCGCGCATGCTACCTCCCTGAGGAGGAGGCGGCGGCGTGTGCAGCGGGTGGCGGTGCGGAAATTGGCTCACGGTGCGGCGGGTCCCATCTCGGCGATCAGATCCACGGAGGTCTGGAACGAATCGCTGTAGCTGTCGGCCTCCTCGACGAGGAGCTCGTCGAGCGTGCGCCTCGCCTGGATGACGTCGGTGAAGGGGATGAGACGGCCATTCGCCGCTCGCTGGAGATCGTCGAGGACGGCGCGCGCGCGCGGGAGCGTCTTTGCGATCGCCTCTTGCCGCTTCTGCTGCAGTCGAAGCAGCTCGCGGAGCGCGGCGACGCGCGTCGTGCTCGATCGCAACGTGAGCGCGCGCTGCGCCTGGAGCCGCGCGCGTCGTGCTTCGGCAGCCTGGAGCTGCGCCTGGCCGTGATCGAAGATCGTGATGGGAAGCGACAGCGACAAGTTGAGGCTGTTCGCCTGGTTCCCCGAGATCGTGAACTGGTCGTACGTGTATCCGAGGCGCACCGTCGGATCCGGGATCGCCTGGGCCCGTGCGAGATCGGCCTCGGCGACGGACGCGCGCTGGAACGCGTCGATGGCGCGCACGTCCGGACGTGACTCGACGTGGGGAGTACCTTCGCTCGCGCGCTTCGCCCATGCGAGGACGAGCGCGCGCGCGTCCTCGGCCGACGCGATTCCCTTGCAGGGTGCACCGATGTACGCCGCGCATGCGGTGAGCCCGGCCTGCTCCTCGGCCTCGGTCACGAGGACTTGCTGCTCGCTGCGGCTCAGCTCGATCTCGAGGCGGTCGATGTCGAGCGGCGTGCCGAAGCCTTGCTGCAACCGCAGTCGCGTGAGCTCGATGACCGCGCGCTGCTGCGCCGCGAGGCTGCGCAGCCCGTCGATCCGGAGGCGCGTGACGGCGATCTTGCCGAGCACACGCGCGAGGTCGAGCGCCTGCACGCGCGCCGAGGCCTCCGCGCTGAGCGACGCGCCCTCGGCGATCGCGGTGCTGCGCTCCTGGCGCGGACCGCGCTTGCCGAGCGGGAACGTGTACGAGAGACCGACCGAGTAGCTCGGGATGCTCGTGAGCGGAGAGCCGAGGTTCGGCGGATTCGTCTCGCCGATCGGGATCGTGCCCCACGTCGCGTCGACGACCGGGTTGTTCAGCAGGCGCGCCTGCCTCGCATCGGCGCGTGCGAGATCGGCGACGAGGAGGTCGGCCTGGAGCCCGGCCGAGCGACGGCGCACGAGGTCGAGCAGCGTTGAGAGGTCGTGCTCGGGCCGCGGGACGTATGCCGCAGGGACGTCGTCCGCACGCGCGACGAGCGAGGGCGTCATCCACATCGCAGCGACAACCGCGATGCGACGGAGACTGCGGGCCGCCCTCACCGCCCGAGCCTCGCATGTGCGCGAAGTCCGAAGATTAACGGAGGATTAACGTTCCGTAAGGTACCCGGCCGGGGGATCGCCGGTGCTAGCCTGACCCCTTGTGAAGGTGCTTGTCGTCGAGGACGACGTGAAGCTGTCGCGCTTCCTGGTGCGTGTCCTCGTCGAGGAGGGCTTCGCCGCAGATGCCTGCGCGACGGGAACGCAAGCGCTCTCGCAGGCCCCCTCCGGCATCTACGATCTCATCGTGCTCGACTGGATGCTGCCGGACGTGGACGGGCTGTCGGTCTGCCGGCGGCTGCGCGAAGAAGGGCTGTCGACGCCCATCCTCATGCTGACGGCACGCGGCGAGCTCCGCGAGCGTGTGCTCGGGCTCGAGACCGGCGCCGACGACTTCCTCGTGAAGCCCTTCGAGGTCGAGGAGCTCGTCGCACGCATCCGCGCGCTCGTGCGGCGAGCGTCGGGCTTCGCGAAGCTGGGCGTCGGTCCGCTCGAGCTCGATCGCGTCGGTCGTGAGGTCACGCTCGCCGGGCATGCGCTCGAGCTCACGTCGCGCGAGTACGCGCTGCTCCTCGACTTCGTGCATCACGCGGAGAAGATCGTCACGCGCACCGAGCTCCTCTCACGCGTGTGGGGGACGAGCTTCGATCCTGGATCGAACCTCGTCGAGGTGCACGTCAGCCGCTTGCGCGACAAGCTCGGCGATCACGCATGGATGATCGAGACGGTGCGCGGCGCGGGCTATCGCCTCACCGCGTCACCGCCGCGATGAGCCCGGCGCGATGAAGTTCCGCACGCGCCTCGTGCTCACGCTGTCGGCAGCGACGGCGGTGACGGTGGCGAGCGCGTTCGGTACCGCTTCCTACGTCGTCGAGCGATCCGAGGAGCGACAGCTCGACGAGGCGTTGCGCGCCGAGGCGCACCTCGAAGCCGGCGAGATCGCAGGGCAGCACGGCAGCTTGCACGTGAACAACCGCGGAGGTCCCGCGGCCGACGACATCGGACGTCTGAAGAAGTTCGCCGTCATCTACGACAGCGAAGGGCGCGTGGTCGACATCACCTCGACGTTCGCGAGCGGAGCGCCTCCGTTCGGAACGGTGAGCCATCCGTCGGGGAGCGCGTTCGACTTCTGGTACGGCACCGATCACTTGCGCGGCGTGTTCGTGGCCATCCCCGAGAACCAGCATCACACGCTGCTCCTCGCCGCGCCGCGCTCCGACCTCGAGAAGGACAACGAGTTCCTCCGTCAGGTCATGCTCGTCGCTGCGCTGCTCTCGATCGGCTTCACCGTGCTCGTCACGTGGCGCGTCGTGCGCCGCCTCACCCGCGGACACGAGGCCATCGCGGATGCCGCACGCAGGGTGGCCGCGGGCGATCTGGGCGCTCGCATCGCGCTCAAGGGCGGAGACGACGAGGTCGTGCAGCTCGCGCGCGACGTCGACGAGATGGTTCGACGCCTCGCCATCCTCGTCGAGGGCCAGCAGCGCTTCGTCGCGCATGCTGCGCACGAGCTGCGCTCCCCGCTCACGTCGCTGTACGGAGAGCTCCAGCTCGCGCTGCGTCGATCGCGCACCGCAGACGAGTACAAGGCGGCGATCGAGGAGGCGCTCGACTCCGCGAAGCGCCTGAAGGCCCTCGCGGAAGATCTCCTCGCGCTCGCGCGCATCGGCGCCGATCGCGACGCTCCGCAGACGCCCGTCGCGCTCGACGAGGTCGCGAAGAGCGCGGCGGCATGGGTCGCGCAGGAGGCCGCGCGGAGGAACATCGACCTCGCGATCGAAGCCGACGGCTCCTCGGTGCTCGGACACGCGAACGATCTCGAGCGGCTCCTCCGCAACTTGCTCGACAACGCGGTACGCCACAGCCCCGACGGCGGCCACGTGCGCGTCGAGGCGCACAGCGAAGGCGAGACCGTCCACGTCACCGTCGTCGACGACGGCCCCGGCGTCCCCATCGAGGACCGCGAGCGCGTGTTCGATCCGTTCTTCCGCGCCGCATCCGAGCGCCGTCGCGAGGGCGGCTCCGGCCTCGGGCTCGCGATCGTGCGCGAGATCGCGCGCGGTCACGGCGGCGACGTGAGCGTCGAGGACGGACCCGGCGGACGAGGTGCACGCTTCCGCGCGACGCTGCCTGCCGCGCCGAGCGCCTGAGCGTTCGAGGGACGACTCTCCGAGCCGTCCCTCGCGTCGCTCACTTCTTCGGTGCCGGCTTCGGCGCTGCCTTCGGCGCTTCCTGCGCCGGATCCTGATCCGCGATGATGAACTGCACGCGGCGGTTCTTCGCGCGGTTGCCTGCGGTGACGTTCGGCACGAGCGGCTTGGTCTGACCGTAACCGACCGCGGTCATGCGATCGGCGCCGACGCCGTGCGACGACAGCCAGGAGACGACCGCCTGCGCGCGGTCGTTGCTGAGCTGCTTGTTGTGGTCGGGCGTCCCCGTGTTGTCGGTGTGGCCCTGGACCTCGACGCGCTTGATGCGCGGGTTCTTGACGAGGGCGTCGGCGATCTCGTTGAGGAGACCGTTCGACTCCGGGAGGATCGTCGCCGAGTCGACGGCGAACTGGATCTGCTGCTTGATGAAGATCTCGCCCTTGCCGACGGTGACGTTGGCGTTCTTCGGGCGCTTCTTCATCAGGAGATCGGCCGTGTTGTCCTGACGGACCTTCACGTCGACCTTCTCCGTGAGCGCGAGGTAACCGTCTGCGTCGGCGGTGATCTGCAGCTCGCCCGGCGCGACGTCCGAGAAGCGGAACGTGCCGTTCTGATCCGCGGCGCCCGCGTTCTCCTTGCGAGCCGAGTCGACGATCTTGAGGTTCACGTTCGGGATCGCGGCCTGCGTGTCCGCGTCGCGGACGTGACCGACGACGTTTCCGACGCGCGGCAGAGCCACCAGCGCGCAGTCGAGCTGGAGATCGCCACCCGCGTTCGGCGCGGCAGGCGGCGGCTGGCTCGGCGGGAGCGCCGGGTTCGCGCCGTTCGGACCGGCCATCGTACCGGTGCGCGGAGGCGCGCCGTTCGCGGTCTGCGCGGGACGCACGATGCTCGTCGTGCACTGTCCGGGCTTGTAGCCGTCCGCCTTGATGCCGAACACGTACGAGCCCTCTTCGAGCTCGTGCGTCGTGAAGTGACCGTCGGGGAACGTGACGAGCGACGTGAGCTCGGGGCGGTTGTCCCACGTGACGACGGCGCCCGCGATGCCCTCGGTCTTGTTCTCCTCGTGGACGAAGCCGCGGATCTTTCGACCGGGCATCTTCACGGCCACGGGCTTCTCGACGATGCGCTCCTTGATGACCGGCGGACGATCCTGCGTGTCGAACGCCCAGCCGGCGCCGAGATACAGCATCCACGGAGCCTCGGGCTTCACCTCTTCGATGAAGGTGCTGACGCCGGAGACGCCGATGTCGAGCGCGAGCAGCAGGTTGAAGCCGCGCTTCCACGGGAAGAAGCGACCGCCGAGCGTGATGCTGCTCGGTGCGACCTGCTCGTTGGCGAGACACTTGTCGCCGCTCGGATTCGAAGGACGACAGAGGTAGTTCTGGCGGTTGACCGGGATCGCGACGTTGTACTCGACGAACGGACGGACCTTCTCCTGCGCGGCGAAGGCCTCGACGCCGATGCCGATGTCGAAGTGGTCGACGCGGTTGATACCGAGGCCGAAGCGCTCGATGCGCGTGATCGACGTTCCGCGCGTGCGCTCGACGTCCTCGACGACCTTGCCGCTGTTGTCGAGCACGTACGTGAGGTTCGTGCTGAAGCGAAGCGGGATGGGCTTCGCCGCCCCGCGCAGGTCGGCCGTGGCGAGGCCGCGGAACTTCGCGCCGGTGCCGCCGCCGTCGAGACCGACCGAGCCGGTGCCGTTGACGAGCCAGAGCTCGAGCGCGCCGCCGACGTTGAAGATCTTTCCGAGACCGCCGTGCACCTTCGCGCCGAGCGTGCTGTCGCCGAGCACCTGGAGGAGCGCCGGACGGTTCGCCGCGTTCGAGTTCGCGAACGCGCTCGTCGCGAGGTAGGGCTCGAGCCACTTCGTGACCTGCATCGAGAGCGTGAGCCGCCCGCCGATGTGATCGCTGCTGTCCGCCGTGATCGTGCCTGCGGTGTTGCGCGGGTCCCGGCACGGGAAGGTCTGGCTGCACAGGAACCCAGCCGAGAAGTACTCGGTGGTGAAGCCCACGCGGAACTGACCGACGGCTCCGCCTTGCGCGTGCTGCACGTGCACGAGACCGACGCCGCCCGTGAGGGTCGCGGCTTCGTCCATCTTGCGATCGCGCTCGGCCCATTCGGCGTCCGCGTCGTCGGGCGGGTGGGCCGCGATTCCCGAGGCCATCAGATCGCGCTCGGGCGTGCTGCTGGTGCTTCCTCCGGAAGGTGGGGCTTGTGTCGATGCCCCGCCTCCGAAAGTCACAGTGCCTTGTGCGGCGGCCGAGGCCGACCACGCAAGAGGAAGAAGGAAGGACGATAGAAGGAAGACGGCTCTCTTCATGTGATGGCCGGCCCAGGTTGTAACACGAGTCGCAGAGCCAAAAGCGTCTCCAAAACAGCCCCTCTGGTAAGCTGCCGGTCGCGATGGCCGAGCCGACGCCGCCCGTTCCACAGCCTCCGGCACGTCCCACGAGGGATATGGCCGCTCGCGGGCGCATCCTCGTCGTCGACGACGAGGCGAATGCGCGGGCCGCTCTCAGCGAAATCCTGCGCGACGAGGGCTACGCGACCGAGACGGCCGCGGACGGCTTCAAGGCCCTCGGAAAGCTCGAGGAGTTCGCTCCGGACGTCGTCCTCACCGACCTGAAGATGCCCGGCCTGGACGGGATCGCGTTCATGGAGAAGGCGAAGAGCGCCTCCCCGCAGACGGTGTTCGTGGTCATGACCGCCTTCGGGACCATTTCGAGCGCGGTCTCCGCCATCAAGAAAGGCGCCGAGAACTACCTCACGAAGCCCCTCGACTACGAGGCGCTGTCGGCCGTCGTCGATCGCGCGATGGAGAAGGCGAAGCTCCTCCAGGAGACCCTCGCCCTCCGGGAGAGGCTCCGCGAGCGCAACGCGTTCGGCCACATCGTGGTCACCGACGACTCGGGGCCCCGCAGCATGCGCGCGGTGCTCGACCTCGTCGCGCAGGTCGGTCCCAGTAAGGCAACTGTCCTCATCACGGGCGAGAGCGGCACCGGCAAGGAGCTCATTGCCGAGGCGCTCTGCGCCGCGAGCCCTCGCGCCAATGCGCCGTTCGTACGTCTCCACTGCGCGGCCCTCGCCGACTCGCTCCTCGAGAGCGAGCTGTTCGGCCACGAGAAGGGCGCGTTCACCGGCGCGGTCGCAAGGCGCGAGGGGCGGTTCAAGCAGGCGGACGGCGGCACGCTCTTCCTCGACGAGATCGGCGAGATCCCGCAGGGCACGCAGGTGAAGCTCCTGCGCTTCCTGCAGGAGAAGACGTTCGAGCGCGTCGGCGGCAACGAGACGTTGAAGGTCGACGTGCGCCTCATCGCGGCGACGAACCGCGATCTCAAGGCGGAGATCAAGAAGGGCCACTTCCGCGAGGACCTCTATTACCGGCTCAACGTCATCGCCGTCGAGCTGCCTCCGCTCCGCGAGCGGCGTCAGGACGTGGGCGCGCTCGCGAGCTTCTTCCTCGGGCGGTACGCGAAGGAGAACGGGCGCAACATCGAGGGCATCAGCGAGCAGGCCTTGAAGCTCCTCGCGAGCTACGACTGGCCCGGCAACGTGCGCGAGCTCGAGAACGTGATCGAGCGCGCCGTCGTGCTGTGCGACGGGCCGCACATCGACGTGCGCCATCTGCCGCCTTCCCTCGTGCCCGCGGAGCAGCGCGGCGGGCCTCCGCCGATCCCCGGGACCACCATCCAGGACCTCGAACGCTATGCGATCCTGAAGACGCTCGAGGCGTGCGGCGGCTCGACGTCGAAGGCCGCGAGCATCCTCGGGGTGTCGCCGCGGAAGATTCAGTACAAGCTCCACGAGTACAGCAGCGGGCCGACGACCACGGGCACCGGTGCAGGCGCCGCAACCGACCGCGCGGACGTGCCGCCGGCGAGCCGCGACGACGACGGAACGGGCTGAAATCACGGCTTCCGGCCTCACTGGCCGCACGATGGCAGCGTGCTAAGGATGCCCGCATAGCCATGAAGCTCGACGCTTTGCTTTTGCGTGCGCGCTATCTGGCGCTCGCCCTTCCGCTCTTCGCGCTCACGTCCACGATCCACGCGGGATGCAGCACCGCGCCGAACGGGCTCTATTACGGCAAGTACGGCAACATCGGGACGAAGGTCCCGAGCACCGCCGACCGTCCCGAGGAGGGATGTATCGTGTACCGCAGCAACTACGGCGGATACGGCGGGTACTACGGGCCCTGCGACGAGGACGACGAGGGATACAGCGGCTACGGTGGCTGGGGTGGCTACGGCGGGTACGGTGGCTACGGCGGATACGGTGGCTACGGCTACGGCGGCCACTGACGCCGCGGACGCTGCCGACCGAAGCGCACGTGCGTGGCCCATCGTCTTCTGGGTGACCGCGGTCGTCACCGCGCTTCCTCTCTTCGCCGCGCGTTACCCGCCGCTGACCGACGTGCCGGAGCACGTCGCGGTCATCGCGACGCTCGCGCGTCTCATGCCGGGAGGAGGCGGCGCGCCGTACGAGGTCGCGCTCGGCCATAGCCAGTATCTCTTGTTCCATGCGGTCGGGGCCGTCCTCGCGCGAGCGATCGGCGACGCCGTGCTCGCGAACAAGCTGCTCTTCGCGTTCGTCGCGGTGATGTGGCCCGTGTCGGTGCGCGCGCTGCTCCGCGCGACGCGTCGCGACGAGCGGCTCGCGATCTTCGCGGCGATGGTGTTCTGGAATCGCGCGACCATCGTGGGCCTCGAGCCGTACGTCGCCTCGGTGCCGCTGGCCGTGTTCGGCCTGGCGATGGTGGTGCGGCAGGTGCGCGAGCCGAGGTGGTGGCGCGTGGCCGGGACCGCGGCGCTCGGCCTATGTGTCTTCTACACGCACGCGAGCTCGTACGTGCTGTTCGCGTTCACGACCGGCGCAACGGTGGTCGCGATGACGTGGCGCGACCGCCTCGGCGTCCGAAGCGCGCTCGGAACGCTCGTCGCTCTCGGTCCGAGCGCGCTCGCCGCCGCGCTGTGGTGGCGTGCGGGGAGCCTGTCGGACGCGGGCGCGCAGCCGGGCGGCGTCGACCGCATGCCGATCGCAGATTCGCTGAGCCAGATGCCGATCTGGACGTTCGACGTGTGGAAGTCGCACGTCGACGAGGTGTGCGCCGCGGTCTGGTGGATCGCGTACGGGGTGGTGGTCGTGGCGAGCTGGCGGAGGGAGACGAGCACGAACACGAGGCGCAGCGAGTGGGTGCTCTGGGTGCCGTTCGGGTGCGCCGCGGCCGTCTATCTCACGACGCCGTTTCGGATCGGCGGGGCGGCGATGCTCAACGTGCGGCTCGCGCCGGTGCTCACGTTGTTCGCGCTGCTCGGGCTCCGGCTGGCGCGCGGCAGGCTCGCGACCGTACCGCTCGCGATGGCGGCATGCGCTGCGCTCGTCACCGCGGGCAATGCCGCGCTCGAGATCCGCGCCGTCCAGCGAGAGAAGATCGGCGATCTCGACGAGCTGCTCGAGCAGATGGAGCCCGGCACGCGCGTCGCGACGTTGAACTTCGACAAGGGCTCGCCGCGCACGCACTTCTGGCCGTATGTCTTCGCGGGGTCCTATCACCGGTCACGCGGAGGCGCGGTCGCCTCGTATTCGTTCGTCGAGCTGCCGCACTGGCCCGTGCACTATGCACGCGGTCAGGCGCCGCCCGAGCACGGCCCGTTCTGGGGCTTCCGGCCCTGCGCGTACCGCTACCGGCAGGACGGCGCGTTCTACGACTACGTGCTCGTCCAGGGCGGCGTCGACCCGTGGGACGGCCGGCAAGGAGCGCTCGGCCCGCTCTTCGTTCCCGTCGGGCGTTCGCGCATGTTCACGCTGTACGCGAAGGCCGACGGACCTCCGGCCGAGGGCACTCCCGGCGAGCCCGACCGTGGGCCCTGCCGCGAGCGAGCGGCTCTCGCGACCCCGTAGAGATGGTGTATATCGCCTGATCGTGACGAAGCACGACATCGTCCTCTCCGTCGACAAGCTCCGGAAGACCTTCGTGAAGCCGTTCACCGGCAAGAAGGTCGAGGCGGTGCGCGGCGTGTCGTTCGAGGTCCGTCGAGGCGACATCTTCGGGTTCCTCGGACCGAACGGCGCCGGGAAGACGACGACGATCAAGATGCTCACGGGGCTCATCTTCCCGACGAGCGGCCGGGCGACCATCCTCGGGCAGGACGTCCCTTCCTCGGAGGCGATGGGCAAGGTCGGCTTCCTGCCCGAGAACCCGTACGTCTATCCGTACCTCACGCCGCGCGAGTTCGTCTCGATGTGCGGCCGGCTCAACGGGATGGGCGGAAAGCATCTCGCGCGCGAGGTCGAGCGCGTGATCGAGCGCGTCGGCATCGCCTACGCGATGGATCGACGAGTGGGCGCGCTCTCGAAGGGCATGCTCCAGCGAACCGGGTTCGCCGCGGCGATCGTGCACTCGCCGGAGCTCCTCATCCTCGACGAGCCGATGAGCGGCCTCGATCCCGTCGGCCGCAAGGAGGTCCGCGACCTCATCGTCGAGGAGGCGCGGCTGGGGCGCACGGTCTTCTTCTCGAGCCACATCCTCAGCGACGTCGAGCTCTTGTGCGACCATGTCACGATCCTCCGTCGCGGCGAGGTGGTGGCGGGCGGCGCGATGAAGGACCTCCTCGGCGCAGGCGTTCGAAGGAGCGAGGTCACGCTGATCGACGTCCCGGAGGCGGCGCTCGCGGAGCTGTCTCCGCTCGCCCACTCGGCGCAGCGCCACGGCAACTCGCTCGTCCTCGACGTCCAGGGCGACGACGCCGTGAAGATCGTGCTCGAGCGAGCGCTGGCTGCGGGCATCCGTGTGGAATCGCTGGTCCCGAAGCGCGAGACCCTCGAAGACATCTTCGTCAGAAAAGCCCTCTGACCCCGGTTCGTTTTCGAACCCCGGTTCGTTTTAGGACCCCGGTTCGTAAAACGAACCGGGGTCCGGAGGACGGGGTGGATCACCCGATCCTGCTTGTTTTCCCTGTCCACCCTCAGCGTAGTTCTTTACGCATACTGGAATCGTGTGATTCTAGGCACTTGCATGTGTAGGACGATGTGCCGACTATTGGCACCATCACTGCAATAATCCGTTGGCAACGCACCCCGGTGCGAACCCCACGGAGCCTGCCATGTCCCGCATCCTCGTCCTGTCGGTCATCGTCGCGAGCCTCTCCACGATCGTCGGCTGCGGAGCGTCCTCACGCGCCACCCGGTACACGGCCACGCCCGCCAGCGTGAACGTCGCCGAGGTCCGTGACGAAGCATGCTGGTCGCCCCCGGAAGAGGGCCTGCAGATACGCGAGGCGAAGGCGCCCGAAGGCTCGTCGACGACCGCGAGCTCGGAGAGCCTCAAGAATTCCTATCGCCCGAACCGCCAGGAGCGCCCCATCACCGGCGCCGTCCACGCGGCGACGTACTGAGCCTCAGAACACGTTGCCCGTGATGCCGACGAAGAGCGGCGAGATCACGGGCTTGATCGACGACACCGCAGGCAGGTCCCGCTTCTTCGTCTCGACCGTCTCCGGGACGTACGCGAGGTTCGCCTGCACGATCCCGGTGATCGCGATGGCCGCGAACGCGCCGACGAAGCTCAGGTTCACCGTGCGGATGTTGTCCGCGCGATCCTGATAGAGCTGCGACGTCCGGAAGTCGTTCGCACGCGCGACCTCCTCCGCCCGATCGCGATGGTACGCGTACATCGGCACGGTGATTCCGGTGCCGACGACGAGCGCTGCCTCGCTGACGAGGAACGTCCATCCGAGCACCGGATCGCGGTTCTGGAACTGCCCGACACCGAACGGCAGGAACGCGACGAGCCGGTTGTTCTTGACCGTGATCTTCTCCTCGGTCGCCATCTGCTTCACCTTCGCGAGCCACGCCTCCTGCTTGCGTCGCTCCTCCTCGGCGCGCGCACGGCGCTCGGCCTCGAGGCGAGCGGAGCTCTGTGCGGCCTGACGGATCTTCTCCTGCAGCTGGGCGCGCACGTCGAAGAACGTGTTGATGACGTCGCCGGGGAAGCTCAGGGGATCGGGCTCGAAGGCGGGGTCGTCGAGGATCAACTTCTCGAACACCTCGATCGCCGGCTCGCGCTTGCCCTGCGCGAGGAAGACGGCGCCGAGATACATGCGCGCCTGGGAGAGCAGCGACAGCTCCTTCAGGCCGGTCTTCGGATCGACGAGCGCGCCGAGGCGCAGCTCGGCCTCGGAGTAGTTGCGCGCGAGGTACGCCGCGCGCGCCTTCTCGACGTCGACGCGGCCTTGCGCGTGCGCAGTGCTTCCGCCGATCAGGCCGAAGAGCCCGAGGGCGAGCACAGCCGCGAACACCAGCGCGCGCATGGGCTCATACTAACCGACTGCGGAAATCGAGGCGCGCTCAGGGATTCTTGAACGACACGACGTGCTGCTGACCCGCACGAAGTGCCTGTTTTTTACGCTTCTCGGGGTCAGAGCGGTCGAAGACGGTCACGGTCTGCGAGGCCTGCCCGGCACGCATCGGGATCTCGGCGGCGACGCCCGACGCGAGCGTGATGTTCGGCACTTCCTCGATCCCGTACGACCGGCCCGGCTCACCTTCGACGACGAGCTTCGCGGGCACGATCGTGAGCTGCACGTCGAGCGTCTGCTCGGCATCGCCGGCGGGGACGGTCACCGTCTTCGGAACGCACAGCTCGTTGCCGTCGCGGTCGGGGCACGTGAACGACAGGACGTGCGGCTTGTCGTCGGGCAGCATGAACGAGAACCCGGGTCCGGGGCTCGGGCCCGGCGCGCCGTCGATCTTCATCGCGACGCCGTACTGCGGCTGCAGCGACGCGAAGATCACCGAGCGCTTCCTCGTTCCGCCCGCGTCGGCGCTGACGCCGCTCGACGTGGCTGGGATCTTCACCGCGCCGAGCGCGATCGGCGGCCGTTCGGACGCCGCCGGCGACGACGCGACGACCTTCGCCGAGGGCTGCGCGCTCGGACCTATACCGGTCACGACGACGGGAGCGCTTCCGGAGCCCGCGCCGGGGATCTCGAGCACCGCCGGCGCACCCTTCAGCGCGCGCGCGACGAAGAACGCGCCGGTGCCGAGCACGATCGCGCCGAGCAACAGAGGACCAGCACGTCGCGCGAGGCGCATGCGTGCCTCGGCGCGATGCATGCTCGCGACGATGCGGAGGAGCTGAGGATCGTTCGGGGCGTAGGCGAGGGCGCGGTTGTAGTCGGCGGCCGCCGCGACGGCATCGCCGCGCTTGCGGGCCTCGCCGCCGAGCGTGCACAGCTTTCCGATGAGCCGCTTCTCGTGCTCCGCCGCCCACCCTTCCGGATCGTCGAAGTACGCCTCGAGCTCGGTGCGCGGCGCGCCGATGCCGACGCGCAGCAGCTCCGCGGAGAGGGCCTCGCGCATCTGCTCGGCGTCGACGTAGCGATCCTCGGCCTGCCGCGCGAGCGCGCGATCGAGGATCTGGCTGTAGATCTTGCCGACGCTCGGCCTCTCGCGCTCC
Organism: Labilithrix sp.; assembly: GCA_028287065.1. GTDB lineage: Bacteria > Myxococcota_A > Polyangia > Polyangiales > Polyangiaceae > Labilithrix. The sequence continues at coordinate 24,832 of JAQBQJ010000419.1, forward strand.
GCGCTCGGATAGATGCCGTCGAGCACGCGCCGGAGGACCTGCGCGGGGTTGTTCCCCTCGAACGGCAGGTGACCGACCATGCACTCGTAGAGCAACACGCCCATCCCGAAGACGTCCGCGCGTCCGTCGACGTCGCCGCCTTCGATCTGCTCGGGTGCCATGTGCGCCGGGCTGCCGAGCACCTGCCCCGTCGACGTCACGCCCTGAGCATCGAGCAGCTTCGCGATGCCGAAGTCGGTGAGCTTCACGCTGATGCGCTCGCCTCGGTTCGAGTCGACGGGCGTGCGGCGGCTCGGAGCGGCGCTGGCGGGAGCCGGCGGCGTCGAGGGAACGGGCGTGGCCGTGGACGACGACGGTGACGACGTGGTCGGGGGCGAGTCGACCGAGCGATGCTCGAGGAGGACGTTCTCGGGCTTCACGTCGCGATGCACGACGCCTGCGGCATGCGCGTGCGCGAGCGCGCCGAGCAGCTCCACGGCGAGCGCCGCAGCCATCTCCGGAGGCAGCGCGCCGCCTTTGTGGAGAAGCTTCCGGAGCGTCTGACCGCGGACGAACTCGACGACGAGGTACTGCTCGTCCTCGTCGATCGACGAGACGTCGAAGACCTCGACGATGTTGCGGTGCCGCAGCTTCGCGACGGCCTTCGCCTCCGCTTCGAAGCGGTGCGCGATCTCGCGACTCTCGCGCAGGTGCGGATGAAGGACCTTGATGGCGACGTCGCGACCGAGACGCTTGTCGTGCGCACGATAGACGGTGGCCATCCCGCCGTGCCCGAGCTCCTCGAGCACTTCGTACTTCGTGAGCGCAGGTACTCGTGCCGGTCTGGAACCGGCGCTTGCCACCATCGTCCCCCAGCGTAGCCCAAATCTCCGTGGCCCCTCACCTCCCCCTCTCCTGCTTCAGGAGAGGGGGCCGGGGGGTGAGGCTCCGGCTTCAGGAGAGGGGGCCGGGGGGTGAGGCGGTGAGGGCTAGCCCTTCAAACCGAGCCTTTTCATGCGCGATCGGAACGTACTCTCGCTCATCCCGAGCGATCGGGCGGCGCGGGACTGGTTGTTGTCGGCGCGCGCCAGCACCTGCGCGAGGATCTCGCGCTCCAGATCGTCGAACGTCGTGCCGCCCTCCGGGAGGTCGAGCGAGAGCGGGCCCGGAGCGATCGCATCGACATCGAGCCGCGGTCGCGAGAGCGGCGGGAGGTCGTACTCGTCCGAGGGCGCGTGACGCGCATCGAAGGGCCGCGCCTGACCGCTCGACGGCGGGATCTCCATCGAGCCGCTGGGTGACCGGCCCTCGGCGCGAAGCAGCTCGGTCACCGAGTCCGGCGCGTACGGTACGCTCGAGATCGGTCCCGAGCCCGACTGCTCGCGCCCCCACGACGGCGCCGGCGGACGCGATCGGGCGACCTCGCTCGCGGCCGGCGCTGGCGCGTTGTACGGAAAGAGGCTCGCACGAAGCGACTGCGGCAGCCCGAGGTCGACCGGCTCGACGTCGCGCCCCGCGTGATAGATCACGAGCCGCTCCATCACGTTGCCGAGCTCGCGCACGTTGCCGGGCCAGGGATGAGCCTCGAGCGCGCGCCATGCCGGCTCGCCGATGCGCGGCAGCTCGCGGTTCATTCGCTTGGCTGCGGCCTCGAGGAGCGGGATCCCGATGCCGCGTACGTCCTCGGTGCGCGCGCGGAGCGGCGGCACCTCGATGGGGCACACGGCCAGCCGGTAATAGAGATCGAGACGGAAGTGGCCGGCGTGCGCGTCGGAGAGCAGATCGCGGTTCGTCGCCGAGACGATCCGCACGTCGACGTGCCGTGGCTCGCTCGCGCCGACGGGCCAGAACTCGCGCGACTCGAGCGCGCGCAGCAAGAGCGCCTGCAGCGACGCCGGCGCTTCGCCGATCTCGTCGAGGAAGAGCGTGCCGCCGTCGGCGAGCTCGAGGAGGCCGCGACGCGCCTGCTGCGCGCCGGTGAACGCGCCCTTCACGTGACCGAAGAGCTCGCTCGTCATCAGCTCCGGCGGGAGCGCGGCGAGGTTCTGTGCCACGAACCTCGCGCGACGGCGTCCGCTGCGCTCGTGGATCTCGGCGGCGATGAGCTCCTTGCCGGTACCCGTCTCGCCGTGGAGGAGCACGCTCGCATCCGTGCCCGCTACGGCCGTCACCTGCGACATGACCTTCTGCATGGTCGGCGACGTCGCGAGGAGACGCGGTCGCGAGGCCGATGCGGTGCGCGACACGGCTTCGACGTCGTCGCGAAGGCGCAGGTTCGACGCCTTCAGGTCGTTCGTGAGGCGGCGGTTCTCGAGCTCGAGGCGTCGCTGCGTGGCGGCGCGACGGATGACGAGCCGGAGCTGCGAGTTGTCCCACGGCTTCTGCACGTACGCGAAGAGATGACCGTGGTTCACCGCATCGGCGAGATCGTCGTGATCGCTGAAGCCGGTGAGGAGGATGCGCTGCGCGTCCTTGTGCGCTTCATAGGCCTTCGCCAGGAGCTCGGAGCCCTTCATCGGGCGCATGCGCATGTCCGACACGAGCACGTCGAACTCGCGTGACGCGAGGGCATCGAGCGCCTCCTGTCCGGTCGCGACGCAGGTGACGTCGAAGTCGTCCTCGAAGACCGCCGCAAAGACCTCGCGGACGTCCGCTTCGTCGTCCGCGTAGAGGACGCGCGGCCGCCGTTCGGGAGGCGGGCTCTGACCGGCGTCGGGCGGCAACGTCACGCGGGGACATTAGCGGAGGTCGACCGGTAGGCTCAAGCTGTCGCTTCGCGACAGGGCGTAACCGCTAACCGATCTGCCGCACGAGCTCGTCGTGGAAGGCGTTGAACGCGCTCTCGGCGGGCCACGGCGGCGCCGACGCGAGCAGCTCGAGCGCCTCGTCCTTGCGACCATTGTCGACGAGGAAGATCGCGCGTGCATAGCGCATCGCCCAGTGGACGAGCGGCGACGACTTGCCGGCGCGCGAGAGGACGACCTCGTCGCCCACGCGGCTCTCGTGCGCGAAGGCGCGCGTCATCGCAGCGATGCCACGACGGAGGAGCGCAATCTTGCGGCGCATCCAGAAGCCGGCGGGCGGCAGCGGGAGCTGCTCGAGCTCGCTCGCCTTGTTCATCGCGCTCATCCGCTCGCCTTCGTACACGTCGAGCAGTGCCTCGACGAAGAGCCGCTGCTCGACGGCGGCGTCCCACGCGGGGCCGCGCGCGGCACGTGACAGCGCGTTGCGGGCGGCGTCGATGAAGCCGTACGCCGCGTAGGCGGTCGCGGTCATGAGCGGCGCCATCGTCTCCGGATACGTGACCCGACGGAGCGAGCCCTGCCACGTCCCGAGGATGCGAGGCACGTCACCCGAGATGAGGAGCCTGCGCATGCGCCGGCGCGACAGCAGCGCGGGCACGCCGAAGCCGACGAGGACGAGGAGCACGACCGCGATGTAACGCTTGTCCTGCGCGACGAGCCGCGCCGAGATCAGCGCGAAGAGCGCGATCGAAGCGAGGGAGAGAAGGCGAGCGAAGAGGCGATTCAAGGTGCTCTGCACCACTTAAGGCCGCAGCAGCCAGAAAGCCAGCGTCTCCCGATCGCAGGGCCCGCTCAGGGCTCGGAGGACTTCTTCGGATCGCCGATCCCGTGACGGCGCAAGTAGCCGCGGACGTGCGCGCGTTCCATCGCGGCGCGCCGGCCGATCTCGCTGACGTTGCCGTTGCACTCGGCGTA
>JAQBQJ010000423.1 GCA_028287065.1 Labilithrix sp.
ACATCGATGCCGGCGCGAAGAAGGTCATCATCTCCGCCCCTGCGAAGGGTCAGGATGCGACGATCGTCCTCGGCGTGAACGCGGAGATCTACGACTCGAGCAAGCACTCGATCATCTCGTGCGGCTCCTGCACCACGAACTGTCTCGCGCCCGTCGCGAAGGTCCTCCACGACACGTTCGGCGTGAAGCGCGCGCTCATGACGACGGTGCACTCGTACACGAACGATCAGGCCGTCCTCGACATCCCGCACCGCAAGGGCGACCTCCGCCGTGCACGCGCGGCCGCGCAGAACATCATCCCGTCGTCGACCGGCGCCGCGAAGGCGCTCTCCGAGGTCATCCCGGCGCTCAAGGGCAAGTTCGACGGCCAGGCGCTCCGCGTCCCGACCATGGACGTCAGCGTCGTCGACCTCACGTTCCAGACCGACAAGCCGATGACCAAGGACGCGATCCACGCAGCCATGAAGGCGGCCTCGGAAGGCCCGATGAAGAACATCCTCGGCTACACCGAGGAGCCGCTCGTCTCGAGCGACTACATCGGCGATCCGCGCTCTTCGATCTTCGACGCGACGGTCACGCAGGTGATGGGCGACGACTTCGCCAAGATCATGAGCTGGTACGACAACGAGTGGGGCTTCTCGAACCGCATGGTCGAGCTGGCGCAGCTCGTCGCCTCGAAGCTCTGAGGCCACAGCCATGACGACGCTCGCCGGCATCACCACGATCAAAGATCTGCCCATCGAGAACAAGCGCGTCTTCATCCGCGTCGACTTCAACGTCCCGCTCGAAGAGCAGCCCGACGGCAAGCAGGTCATCACGGACGACGCGCGCATCGTCGAGGCGCTCCCCACGATCAAGCACGCGCTCGAGCGCGGCGCGCGCGTGATCCTCGCCAGCCACCTCGGGCGACCCAAGAAGGGGCCCGATCCGAAGCTGTCGATGGAGCCCATCGGCATGCGCCTCGCCGAGCTTCTCGGCCTCGAGGTGCACATCCCCGAGGACTGCATCGGCGACGCCGCGAAGAAGGTGGTCTTCGACCTCCGCGCCGGTCAGGTGTGCCTCCTCGAGAACCTCCGCTTCCATCCCGAAGAGGAGAAGGACGACGAGGGCTTCGCCGCGAAGCTCGCCGAGCTCTGCGACGTCTACGTCGACGACGCGTTCGGCGCCGTCCATCGCGCGCATGCGTCCGTGCACGCGCTCCCGAAGATGATGCGCGAACGCGGCTGCGGTTTCCTGCTCGAGAAGGAGATCGCGGCGCTCGGCAAGATCGTCACGAACCCCGACAAGCCCTTCGTCGCCGTGCTCGGCGGGGCCAAGGTCTCCGACAAGATCGCCGTGCTCGACGCGCTGCTCGAGAAGGTCGATGCGCTGATCATCGGCGGCGCCATGGCGAACACGTTCCTCGCCGCGCGCGGCGCGAACATGCAGGCGTCGAAGGTCGAAGAGGACAAGTTCCCGCTCGCCCGCACGATCCTCGAGAAGGCGCGCGAGAAGAAGGTCGATCTCGTGCTGCCGATCGACGTCGTCGTCGCGCAGAACATCTCGGCGAGCGAAGGTCAGGTCGTCGACGTCGGCGCTATCCCCGAGGGCTTCATGGCGCTCGACATCGGACCGAAGTCGATCGCGCTCTTCCAGCAGTGGTTCGACAAGGCGAAGTCCGTGTTCTGGAACGGACCGATGGGCCTGTTCGAGCGCCCCGCGTTCTCGAACGGAACGTTCTCCGTCGCACGTGCGCTCGCGAATTCGAAGGCGTTCACCGTGATCGGCGGAGGCGACAGCGCCGCCGCCGTGAAGGAAGCCGGCGACGACGTCGCGAAGAAGATCAGTCACATCTCGACCGGTGGCGGCGCCTCTCTCGAGCTCATCGAGGGCAAGAAGCTCCCCGGCATCGAGGTGCTCCGTCGCGCCGCTCCTCCGCCCAGCTGAGCGTCGTCAGCGCGCTCGCGCCGGTCGATGGCGTGGAACAAGCTCGCGGTCCCGAACGTCATGACGACGAGCGGACGCAAAACATGCGTAAAACCGGCACCGGCGTAGGCAATCGAAAATGCATGAGGTAGGCTCCCGGCGCCCATGAACCCTTCACGACGACCCCTCATTGCCGGCAACTGGAAGATGTTCAACGGCGGTCGTGCGGGCGTCGAGCTCGCCGAGGCATGCGTCGCGTTTGCACGCGACCTGCCGGGCGTCGACGTCGTGATCGCGCCACCGTACACCGCGCTAGCGGCGGTCGCCGACACCATCGACGGCTCGCCCGTCGCCCTCGCCGCGCAGAATCTGTACCCCAAGGACCAGGGCCCATTCACCGGCGAGATCAGCGGCCCGATGCTCGAGGAGTGCGGCTGCACCTGGGTCATCGTCGGGCACAGCGAGCGCCGTCAGATCTTCGGCGAGACCGACGCGTTCGTCGCAGAGAAGACGTCCGCGGCGCTCGCGCACGACCTGCTCCCGATCGTGTGCGTGGGCGAGACGCTCCAGCAGCGCGAGGCCGGCGAGACGCTCCGCGTCGTCAAGCAGCAGATCGATGCGTTCCTCGACGTCATCGCGCGCACGCCGAAGGCCGTCGCGATCGCGTACGAGCCCGTCTGGGCGATCGGGACCGGCAAGACAGCCGGGCCGACGGAAGCGGAAGAGGTCCATGCCGCCATCCGCTCGTGGCTCGAGAAGAAGGACGCGGACCTCGCGAAGCGCACGCGGATCCTCTACGGAGGCTCGGTGAAGGCCGACAACGCGGCCGCGCTCCTTGCGTGCCCGAACGTCGACGGAGCGCTCGTCGGTGGGGCAAGCTTGGATGCGGGCTCGTTCGGTGCTATCGCCAGGGCCGCCCGACGACCTTCGTGAGGCTGTGTCGTGTGCGCCGCACACGACCGCGCTCCAAATAAGCCAATGCTCAGCACTTTCGTCAATATCGTCCACATCTTCGTCTGCCTCGTCCTCATGTTCGTCGTTCTCCTGCAGCAGGGGAAAGGCGGCGGGATGGGCTCGGCATTCGGCGGAGCCTCGGCTCAGGTCTTCGGCGGCAGCGGAGCGGGCAACATCCTCACGCGCGCGACCGCCATCTGCGCGGCGGTCTTCATGCTCACGAGCGTCTCGCTCGCGTACATGTCCTCGTCGGGTGACCGCGCGCTCCGCGCGAAGGTCGCCGAGGAGCAGAGCAAGGTGAAGGACCGCGGCACGAAGCGTGAGAAGACCGACGCGACGCCGTCTCCGAGCGGCAGCGCCGCGCCCAGCAGCTCGGCAGCGCCCGGCATGAACGCGCCTGCTCCGACGCCGCCGGCTCCGGCTCCTAGCCCCTGAACAGCCGACGCGAGGTCCTGGCCGACGTCGCGCTCGTCGCGGCGGTGCATGCGCTCGGCTGCGCGCTCGTCCTCGCGCTCGGCTTCGATCATGTTTCGGACGACGACTTCGCGCGCGTGACGATCGCGCAGAGCTTCGCGCATTCGCCGAAGCTCGATCCGAGCGGCACGAGCTGGCTGCCGTTCCCGTTCTGGGCGCTCGGCTCGGTGATGAGCCTCGCGGGTCGATCCCTCGCGGTCGCACGCGGCGTAAGCATCGTGCTCGCGAGCCTGGCGTCGACGCTCCCCTATGTCGCCATGCGTACGACCGGAGCGACCCGGCGTGCCGCGCTGCTCGCGACGGCGTTCGCGATGCTCTCGCCGTGGAGCCTGTGGCTCGGCGCGGCGACGGTGCCCGAGTCGTTCACCGCGAGCTTTACCGCGGCGGCCGCGATCGCGCTCGGGTGTGGCAAGAGCGACGCCGGAGCCGACGACGCCCGACGGCTCGCGTGCATCGGGTTCGCGATCGCGCTTCTGTGCGCCTGTCTCTCGCGTTACGAGCCATGGCCGGTCGCGGCGGTCCTCGCGATCGTGCTGGCGATCCGCGCGGCGCGTGCACGCGACGTTCGACCCGCGGTCCTCGCGGCGATCGTCGCCGCCGGTCCGCTCGCATGGATCGCGTGGAATGCGCACGCACACGGCGACGCCTTCCACTTCTTCGCGCGCGTGGCGCGGTTCAAGCGCGCGCTCGGCGAAGGCTCGCCGAGCGCCGCGAGCGCGCTGCTCCTCTACCCTCGCCTCTTCGTCATGCGCCGGCCGGATGTCGTCGTCGCGCTCGCCTGTGCATTCGTGGCAGGACACGTCTTCGTGCCGTTGCGCGCGGACGTCCGGCGGCGCTGGAGCGTGGCGCTCGCCTGTGCGGCGGCGCAGATCGCGTTCCTCGCCTACGGCAACGCGCATGACGGCGCTCCGGCGCATCATGCCGAGCGTGCGCTGCTCGGCGTCGTCTTCCTCACGGCTGCGTTCGCGGCGGACGTGCTCGACCTCGCCGCGGCCCGCGCGATCGCGAGAGCTCGCGGCGCGGCGTTCGCAGCTGCCGGCGTCGTCGTGCTCGCATGGCTCGCGACGATCGCGAGCGCGCGCGGCGCCGTCCCCGGAAACAGCCCCGCCGAGGACCGCGCAGCACAGCTCCAGGCAGGCGCGGCGCTCGCGAAGGAGCGGGTCGAGCACATCGACGTTACCCCGTGCGCGTACGAGCACTTCGCGCTGATCGCCGCGTACGGAGCGCCCGAGCGCGCCTCGGTGAATCCCCGCGCCGGCGCGGAGATCACGTCGTCGTGCCCCGCCGTCGAGCGACGGTGATATGGTCCCGCCGATGACGCCGCACGACCCGCCCGCTCCGCTCGACGGACGCAAGGCGATCGCGCCGGACACGGTGCTCGTGCGCGCCCGCGAGGTCCGCGTGCGCCTCACCGACGAGGACGAGATCGGCGTCGACATCGGCGGCGAGCAGCTCCATGCGCCGCGCATCGCGCTCGCGCTCCTCGACGCGTTCGCGACGCCGCGTCCGGTCGCGGAGGCGCTCGCGCTCGTGGCGCGCGAAGGCACCGAGCGACGGCTCGAAGCGGAGACGTGCCTCGACGACCTCGCGCGCAACGGCGTGCTCGTCGCGCCCGAGGAGCGCACCGCGCTCGCCACGCGCGGTTGGGTGCGTCCGTCGATCCACATGCTCATGCTCGACGATCGCGGACGTACGAACGGCTTCTGTCATGCGCTCCGCACGATGGTGAAGCCGGACGACGTCGTCGTCGACATCGGCACCGGCACCGGCGTCCTCGCCACGTGCGCGGCGCTTGCCGGCGCACGAAAGGTGTACGCCGTCGAATCGAGCGGCATCGCCGAGGTCGCGGCGCGAATCTTCGCCGCGAACGACGTCGAAGGCCGCGTGTCGCTCCTCCGCGAGCGCTCCACGTCGGTCACGCTACCGGAGCGCGCGACCGTCCTCGTGACCGAGACGATCGGCAATGATCCGCTCGACGAGCAGATGCTCGAGATCATCCAGGACGCGAAGAAGCGCCTGCTGGTACCAGACGCGCGCATCATCCCGTCCGCGATCGAGATCTACGGCATCGCGGTCGACATCCCGCGCACGGTCCTCGAGCGGCACGTGTTCACGAAGCGCAAGGTGGACGCGTACCGAGCCGCATACGGCATCGAGTTCGCGCCGCTCGAGCAGCATCGACTGTCGTGCTCGGAGCCGATCATGCTCGACAGCCGCGACGTCGCGACGTGGCCGCTCGCCGCTCCGGTGCTGCTCGCGTCGATCGATTTGACGGGCGCATTCGACACGGTCATCTCCTCCGAGGCCTCGGTGCAGATCTCCCGCGACAGCCAGCACCTCGGCGTCATGCTCGCCTTCCGCGCGACGCTCGCGCCGGGCGTCGTCCTCTCGACCCTGCCCGACGACTTCGATCCCACCAGCCACTGGGCGCACGCGCTGTTCCCGGCGTTCGACTGCCAGGCGGTGAAGGGCGGAACGACGATCGCGATCGAGTACAGCTACGAGCGCGGGACCACGACGCTGCGGGTGCG
>JAQBQJ010000425.1 GCA_028287065.1 Labilithrix sp.
CTCGCAGCCGCCGCGATCCTCTTGCAAGCCGGGTGCGGCACGAGCACGGACGCGTCCGCGCCGGTCGCGCCGGTGCCGCCGGTGGCGCCGGACGGCGGCGCCGCGCCTTCCGCGCCCGAGGCCTGTGCCACCTCGGCCGGGAGGGACGCGAGCTCGTGCAATCGAGAGCCGTCTCTGCCGCTGCCGAGCGGCGCAGCGGACGTCGAGGTGAGGATCCACGCCGACGTCGCGCCGCACGCGGCGACGAAGAGCGTCGTCGTCGATCGCCGGCTCTACGGGATGAGCATCGCGGACTGGCAATCGGGCGACTACGTCCCTACGCCGCGTCCGGCGTTCCTGACCTACCTCAGCGCGCTCGAGCCGGGCGTGCTCCGCTGGCCTGCAGGTCATCGCTCGCAGGAGTACGTGTGGCAGCGCGGCGGAGCCGGACAGACCGGCAGCTGGGTGCTCACGCCCGCGCACGTCGATGCGTTCGTCGCGCTCGCCCATGCCGTCCATGCCGAGCCCCTCGTCGCCATCAACGTCAAGCGGAGCACTGCGGCCGCCGCCGCGGATCTCGTGCGCTATCTCGTCGTGGATCATTCGTACGGCGTGCGCTGGTTCCAGATCGGGAACGAGCCCGATCTCACCGACGGCATCTACACGAACCGCCCCGAGGCGTTCGCCGACGCGCTCGTTGCCTTCGCCGACGCGATGCGCGCCGTCGATCCGAACATTCGCTTCGTGGGACCGGAGCTCCTCACCGGCGCGAACGCGACCGGCATCCACGGGCGCAGGGACTGGATGACGCCGATCGTGTCGCGCGCCGCGGGCCGACTCAGCGGGCTGTCCTGGCACTACTACCCGCTCGACTCCGCGCAGCAGAGCACGTCGAGCAGCGCGCTCTTCACCCTCGGGCATCTCTTCCAGGAGTACGGCCCCGACTGGCGTCCGTCGGGCATGTCCTACGTGGACGAGATCATGCCGGCGCTGGCGCGCGTGCGAGACCAGTACGCGCCCGAGGCCTCCGTGTGGGTCAGCGAGCTCGCCGTCGACCCGGGACCGGCCGCTGGAGCCGGCATCTCGGACACGATCGCGGGCGGGCTCTGGGTCGCGGACGTGCTCGGCCGCTATGCCGAGTACGGGCCGGGCGCGGTCATCGCGTGGATCTTCAAGGGGAACCCGGAGCAGGCGTACGGCCTGCTCGGCCCCGGCGATCAACCTCGCGCGACCTACGGTGTCTACTGGCTCTACGCGCGGCACTTCGGCGATCACCTCGTCGAGTCGAGCAGCACGGCGCTGACGGAGGTGAACGCGCACGCCGCGCTTCGTTCCGACGGAGCGCTCACGCTGGTCCTCGTGAACAAGACGTCGACCGCGCGGCACGTCCACGTCGCGTTGCGCGGCGCCTGCGCGTCACACGCAGACGCACTGACGCTCGAAGGCGAGGGCCTCTCGTCCAAAGACTTCCACATCAACGACGTGGCCCTCACGACCGCGAACGTCGCGGGCGGCATCGCCCCGATCCCGCTCGACCCGGGCAAGATGTTCGAGATCGACGTGCCGCCTACGTCGGTTCGGCTGATCGCCTATCGGCACGGAGGGTGAAAATCCGAAATCTCGCCGCGCCCCAAGGGGGAAAGTCACGGTGATCCGCGTAGGAACGACACAGCTTTCTTCCGGAGATCGCGATGAATCAGCCTGGTTACAGCGCTTACGGCAGCGTCCCGCCGTACTCGATGCCCGCGAACCCGCCGGTCGCGCACGCCGGCCCGAGCGCGGCGAGCCGCTCCGCTCTGCCCCTCGTCCTGGGAGGCGCCGGCGCGTTCCTGGTGCTGCTCGCCGCCGTCGGCGGTGGCGCGGCGTTCTGGCTGACGCGCTCGAAGAGCGTGGCGCTGCCGGTCGACGCCAAGATGCTCCCGTCCCAGACGACCGGCATCTCGACGCAGCTCATCGAGGCCACGCGCGAGACCGACGACCGGGTGAAGCGCACGTACGTCGCCGCCGAGCTCGGCGCCGAGGTCTGTCGGCCCGGCACCGCGAACCCGGCGCGCCGCATCGAGGGCATCGGCGGCGGAAGCACGCGCGCCGCGAAGGAGCTCTTCTTCCAGAAGAAGTCGCTCGACGAGATGCGCGCGCTCCTCGAGTGCGGCTCCGTCCTCCAGGGCTCGCTCGAGAGCCCGTACCAGGCCGTGATCACCGTCGAGAACGACGAGAAGCGCCCGCAGCACATCGCCGTCGGTCACTTCAGCATCACCGATCTGCCCAGAAAATCGGGCTTCACGCCGTTCTCGTACCGCGGCGCGTCGGGCTTCTGCCGCACGCAGGGCGAGGACCGCAGCGGGACGTGCGACGACACGAGCTTCGGCGGCTTCGCGCAAGGCACGACGTGGTTCCTCGGCGATCGTGGCTCGCTCGAGACGATGGCGTCGTCGGTGCAGAACCCGAAGGAGGACCTGAACGCGCGCCTCGCTGCGCTGAAGGACGCCGCGTCGGCGACGCAGGGCCTGCCGGTCGTGAGGATCCAGGCGCAGCCCAAGAGCTCGCGCGAGTTCTTCGTCGCCCCGTGCATGTTCGGCGCTTCGCACAGCGCCGTCCCGTTCACGCAGTTCCTCGAGGGCTGCTTCCCGTCGAAGGGCTCGGAGCGCGCACTCGAGGCGATCGACGCGAAGATCAAGGCCGCGGCCTACGAGACCGACGGTGATCTGAAGAAGGCGAAGGCCTTCCAGGGCAACATCGTGTTCGTCGCCCGCGACGACGAGAGCGCCAAGGAGGTCGAGCGCGAGGTGAAGGACGTCGTCTCCGACTGGCGCATCCACATCGAGGAGAACGACGACAAGCTCATCGTGCAGTCGAACGAATTCGCCGTGACCACCGGTCAGAAGAAGTTCGCCGCCGTCGCCGACAACTACTTCAAGGCGCTGAAGGGCGCGAAGGTCACGCGCAAGGGCCGCACCGTGCGCGTCGCGATGCGCGAGGGGCTGTCGAAGGCGGATCTGCTCGCGCTCGACGACGCAGATCGCAGCACCGCCGAGAAGCGCCGCGCGACCGCGGAGATCCTCGACGCCATCCAGGCGAAGAAGCCGGTGCCGCAGGGGCCGCTCGCGAAGCTCGTGGGCCCGCAGTGGGCGGCGTTTCTCACGGGGCCCGCGCCTCTCGAGGCTCCGCCGAGCGTGAAGCTCCCGATGAGCGCCGACGAGTGCAAGAAGCTGCAGTCGCGCGTGTCCGCATTCTCGACGTCGAGCTTCTTCTCGACCGATGCGCGGCTGATGTTCTTCTCGCACAAGTTCGCGAACTGCGCGGTGCACCCGCCCGAGGTCGACGAGGTGCAGCGCGCCTGCCTCGCGTCGTTCAAGACCGCGGACGAGTACGCTCGCTGTGCTGCCGCCGATCTCGGCGCGACGATCCCGCGCGGGCAGCCGCCCGAGTCGGACTTCGGCGATCGTCGCCTGAAGCGGTGATCAGAGCCCGCAGACGGCCTTCGCGTCCTTGTTCGTGCGGATCGCGTCGACGACGCACGCCTTCTTCGCGCAGATGCTGCGCGGGAGCTCGCCGCCGGCCTGTGCCTGGACGCGCTTGAGGCCGGGGAGATCCTTCTTCGCGAACGAGCAGACCATGTCCGTGCGCGCGTGCTGCGCGAACACGTACGGCTTACCGGCGACGCCGCCTTCCCACTTCATGTCTCCGGGGAGATCTGCGCCGTTCGGCATCTCGGACGCGACCCACGAGCCGAACATCACGACCTTGTCGTCGCCGTGCACCTTGCCGGGACGCGTGAGGCCGACGTCGGTCGGGTAATCGATGTCGATGAATTTGCCGTCGAGCGAGTCGTACTCGGCGATGACCTGCGCCTTCGCGGTCGTCGGGTTCTCGTACATCTGGTTGGCGCCGTAGACCTTGCGCATGCTGATGCCGAGGACGTGCGCGAGCTCGGTGACGTGCTCGCCCATCATGCGATTGCAGCCCGACGAGACGTCGCCGCGGTGGAGGTACCAGACCTTCGTATCGGGCGAGCCGGCCTTGTTCTCCTGCGACGTGATCGGTCCGTGGAACGCGATGCCGTCGTTGTAACCGAGAAACGGGAACCCGCCCCACGGCACGAAGTGCTCTCCGGCCGAGACCGTGTACGCGATCCCGTCGGGCCTGTACGGCTTCGCGCCGTAGAACGAGTACGTGCCCGGCCTCGAGTTCGTCTTCGGCGGCGCAGCGGTCGCGATCGGATAGACGATGTCGACGCGCGTGCGGCCGTTCTCGGTGCGCGTCTTCACGTTCGGGAGCTGCGAGAGCTCGGCGGCGGACGCGCCGGGCGGCAGGTAACCGATGACGTGCGCGGTGTTGCCTTCGAGCGACGCGATGACCTTCGCGTCCTTCAGCGCGGGCATCGGCCCGGCGTAGATCCAGTGCTCGTCGGCCTTGGCGACGAGGGCGTCCTCGCCGGATTCCTCCGCTGCGTCATCGGAGGCGGGATCGGCGGCGCACCCTCCGGCGAGGATGGCGGACGCAAGCATCAAACCTAGGCCGAGGCGTGTCATGACGGGGCTTTAGCTCGGTCCATGCCAAGCCCACCCTGAGGGCAAATGGCCTCGAACGTGGGCAAATGTAGGTCGCCAACCCGGTGCCGTGGATCGCGAAAGGTCCGCTGTGGCTGGATCGGAGCCGCGCTAGGGTTCGGGCCGTGAAGGTGCATCAAGACACGATCGACGTCTCGACCCGCGGCCGCGGGCTGACCGATGTCTCACGGAAGGTGCAGGAGATCGTCGCCGCGTCCGGCGTGGTGACCGGGCTCTGCACGGTGTTCGTGCAGCACACGAGCGCGTCGCTCGTCATCCAGGAGAACGCGGCTCCCTCGGTGCGTCGCGACATGGAGACGTGGATCGAGCGCATCGCGCCCGAGGACGCGAAGGCCTACGAGCACGACGACGAAGGCCCGGACGACATGCCGGGCCACCTCCGCGCGACGATCACGAAGACGAGCGAGGTCATCCCTGTCACGAAGGGCCGCCTCGCGCTCGGCACGTGGCAAGCGATCTACCTCTGGGAGCACAGACGAGCGCCCCACACGCGCCACCTCGTGGTTCACGTGCAGGGCGTCTGAGGCCTCCCATAGCCGCGCGATCCCGGCGCGCTGCCGTCGTCGGCCTTGTGCGGCGTACAGGAGTACGCCTCCGCGGCCTCCTAGGCAGCGCTTGGTCTCGCGCGACTCTGGGAGGCCTCAGAAGAGGAGATCAGATGGATGCGGTCTGCACCCTTCGCGGGTCGCATCCTCTCGGGGTCAGAGGGGGCGGAGCCCCCTCGAACCTGACTAATCGCGGAGGGGACGGCCCTGCGCGTCCGGGACCTTGCCCGTCAGCATCATGATGCCGTCGATCACCGGCCAGATCGCGCCGACGCCGCACGTCAGCCACGTCACCGCGATCTGCGCGATCGCCAGGCCCATGTGGCCCGTATAGAAACGACCCGCGCCGAAGCTGCCCAGGAAGATCTGGAGAAGGCCCGCGACCATCTTCGACTTGTCCGAGAACGGCATGCCCGTCATCGGGTCCACGCCGAACGGCGCATGCGGCTGCATCATCCCCATGCCACCCATCGGCTGCCCATACCCACCCATCCCCGGAGCAGGAGGAGGAGGACCGTAGCCTCCGGGCGGAGGACCATATCCGCCGGGCGGAGGTCCGCCGTAGCCACCGGGAGGGGGTGCGTTCGGGGGGTAGTTCATTCTCGACTCCTGGGATGTTTCACGAGGCGTGTCGGTCGCAACAAACGACGCGCGATACGGGAGGGTAGAGCTTTTCCAGAGCGGCGCAAGCCGTCAGACGGAGAGCTCCGGTCGATGACTCGGCGCGGAGAGCGCAGGGGCTTCGCGATATCGGCCCACGATCTTCCACATCCACGCGACCGCGAGGCTCATCACGCCGATGTCGTCGAGCCACCCGACGAACGGCACGACGTCCGGGATGACGTCCACCGGGCAGACGACATACGCGAGCGCGGCAAAGACGAAGAGCTTGCCCAGCAAGGAAGCATCGGGATCGCGGAAGTAACGAACGATCGCGCGAGCACGTCCGATCTTTGCGAGGGTCTTCATATTTCCGCGAACTTAAGACGTGCTTCGGGCCGCGCCAATCAATCCGCGACCGTGAAGCTCACGCGGCCCACCAGCTGGCCGTCCTGGGTCTCGACGTCGACGGACCAGCTGCCGACGAGATTCGCCGGAAGCTGCCTGTCCGTCAGCGCAGAACGTAGTCGAATTGTTCCCTTGTCCTTGCTCTCGCTCGCTTCGGCGACGCGCGTCGTGCTCTCGGTCGCGCGATGCACCTCGTTGCCGTCGTGCCGCCACACATGCACGAGCCGGTCGCCTTTGCCGCCGGGAACGACGACGTCGGTGATCGCGATCAGCTTGTCGATCACCGAAGGTCGCAACCGGCTCACCTCCATGCCGAGCGTCCCGTCCGGAAGCACGATCGGACCGACCGCCCCGTGCGCGACGTACATCGGTACGGGCGGCACCGCGCTGCAGCCGGCATAGGCGATCGCGATCGCGCCGCCGAGCGTCGCAGCGAAGAGCGCGAGCCATCGCTTGTCGCGGAGCATCTTCACGTCGACGTGGATCGTCCAGAACGCGATCACCGTGATCGCGGTCGCGATGACGAGCGACGCGAGCGTGCGCGTATCGGGGAAGAGCGCCGGCACGACGAGCACGAGGCATCCGAAGAGCGCCACGCCGTGGAACACCGACGCCAGCGCACGGAACTTGAACACCACGCGATCGAAGACGATGTCGAGCGTCGACAGGAGCGCGCACGTCCCGAGCAGGACGATGAACCACGCGTTCGCGGAGTCGAACGTCGTCGACTTCCAGTAGAACGGCAGCAGGAAGAACAGCATGCCCTGGTAGAGGTTCTTCAGCGCGTACGTCATCGCGAAGAACCGCAGCTTCACCTTGGGCGCAGCATGCGCGTGCGACTGCTGCCGTCCGGAGCCGAAAATCCGGAAGAACACGACGACGAGCAGCCACGCTGCCAAGGCCGTGACGGCGAGCCAGCGCGCGTGATCGAAGCCCTTCTGCGCGAAGGTCACGACCGTGATGCCGAGGCCGAGCGCATACGCGGAGTGCAGCCACCACAGCTTGCGGCCGTGCGCCTTCATGAAGGAGCGCATGCGCTCGCGAGGCGTCGGCGCGTACGGCACCGGCTCGACGACGCGGACGTTCTGCGGAGGGCCCGGGACCACGGGGGGAGTGTAGTGCTGCATCGCTCGCGTCAGAAGCAGTTCACGTAGATGCCCGACGACCAGCTCCGGCCGACGATGGCGCGGACGATCGAGCAGCGATCGGTGGGCACACGGAACGAAGCGACCTCATCGGCGGCGGCGGAGGCGACGATCGTTCCGTTCACGACGAACGACACGTCGTCGCCGCTCGCGCGCCCCTCGAAGACGGCGAACGGCTCGTCGGTCGAGGTCGTGATGTCGTCGCCGACGCCGAGCCATGCGCCGCCCTGCGTGCGGACCTCGAGCGTGCACGCGGCCGGACCGCGCACGCACGTCCGTGCCGCGGCGATCCCCTTGCGAACCCCCTCGAGGGACCGGTCCTTCGCGAGCACGAACGTCGTCGCGCGCAGCCATCGGCCGTGACTGTCGGAGCCTCCGACCGCGGCGATGCGGCGATGTTGCGTGCGCGCGAGACGATCGAGCAGGTGAGACGCCTCGCGGAGCGAGCGATCCTCGTCGCCGACGACGAACAGATCGCGCAGCTCGGTGACGGTCGTGTTGAAGGTCTCGATCGACTGCGCGTGCTTCGTGATCCACGCGATCTCCGGCGTCACCGAGCCACCGCGGAACGCGCGCCACGACAGATCCGAGCCGAGCTCGCGGAACGGCGCCCGAGGCAGGGGGCGGTTCACCGGATGATTGATGGTGAGGATGCCGCCGCGCGCGAGCCACATCTCGAAGAAACGCTCCGGGTTCTCCCGCGCTTCCTCGCTCGTGAGCCCGGCGAGGACCTCGGTCGGATCCGCGAACGACGCGCCGACATGACCGTAACGATGGTCCGTGTACTCGAACCCCGGGATCACGATGAGCTCGGGCTTCAGTCGCTCGATGCGCGCGCGCATCTGCTGCTGCGTGTTCAGCATCCAGCCGCGGATCTCGTCGTCGATGTAGAAGCCCGCCGGCACGTGCGGCGTGAGCACGACGAAGTCGAGCTCTTCGTCCTTCGCGATCGCGAGCGTGTCGGGGAGCTCGCGCGACACGTGATACGGCGCATCCGGCGGCTGCACGTGGCAGTGCATGTCGCCGCCGAGGATCATCCGATCGCCGACGTGCATCCCTCGATGCGACGCAGCGCGTGGACCGCCGCTCATCGCGATGTCGATGAGCTGAGTCTTCGAGCAGCCGCCGAGCGCGGCCGCGGCGCACGCGAGCACGAACGCTGCGAACGTCCTCTTCATGCGCCCTCCACGATGCGCGCCGCCATTCGCCTCGCGCCCTCCGCGAACGTGTCCTCGGGCGTGAGCAGGCTCACCACGAGATGAGCGCCGCGTCCCATGTCGAAGAAATACCCGGGCTGCACGTGGACGCCGTCGCGCGCGACGAGCTCGAGCGCCCACTCCTCGTCGGTGTGCGTATCGGGCACGCGGACGATCGCGTACCAGCCGCCCTCGACGTCGAGCACGCTCGCGGACGGCGCGCGCGCGATCGAGGCACGGAGCACGGCGAGGTTCGCGCGTGTGCGGGCGCGAATGGCTTCTTCGGCGACGCCGCGTGAGGCGAGGAGCGCCGGCAGTGCATGCTGCACGGGCGTCGCGACGGAGAGATACGCGTCGAGGACGAGCTCGAGCCTCGCCATCGCGTCTGCGGTGCGCGCGGGATCGCCCGCGACGCCGATCCACCCGAGCTTCATCTGCGGGAGCGCCGCGAGCTTCGACAGCCCCGACAGCGCGAACACGAGCCCGCGCGTCGCCGACGCGACCGACGCGACGCGGCCTTCCGGTGCGTTCAGCGGATACGTCGCGAAGACCTCGTCGCTCACGATCGGCAGCCCGAGATCGAGCATCGCCTCGAGCTCCTCGTCGCCGAGGTACGAGCCGGTCGGGTTGTTCGGGCTCACGACGACGATCGCCTTCGTGCGCGGGGAGGCGGCGCGCCGGAGCGCATCGACGTCGACGTGCCATCGCCCGGCGTAGACGAGTGGATACGTCTTCAGCGTGACCGACTCGAACGCTGCGAGGAAGCCGAGCAGCGGATAGCTCGGCGCAGGCACGAGCACCTCGTCACCGGGATCGCAGAGCAGCTTGAAGAGGACGCCGTACGCCTCGCTCGTGCTCGCCGTGAGCGCGATGCGCGAGGCGTCGATCGCGGTGCCGCGCGCGGTCCAGTCGCACGCTACCGCCTCGCGCGCCGAAGGCAGGCCGAGCGGGTCCGGCGTGTAGAGCAGGCTTCGCGGATCGGAGAGCGCGTCGAGGATCTCCTTCGCCGCATACGGGATCCCCGCCGCGGTCGGGTTGCCGATGGTCAGATCGAGGAGATCATCGCGCCGCGCAGCGACCGCGCGCGCGAGCGGGTTGGCGGCGTTCGGCTGGGAGGTCCGTGCAGAGAAGGTCATGAGGCGCGGAGTGCGCTCACGTCTTAGCGCATGCGTGCGCGCTTCGCCGGGGTACGCGCATGCATTCCAGGCTTCGCCGCTCCGTGGTAGGACCGGCGCGATGAAGAAGCCCACTTCGCTCGCTCTTCCGCTGCTCGCGCTTCTCCTTACGAGCGCTTGCAACAAGCCGCCTGAGCCTCTGCCGGAGGACAAGGCGAGGGACGAGAGAGCGAAGGCCGCCGCGACGACGACCACGGCGTCGTCGGACATGGCGCCCCCCGCGATGCCCGCGGCTCATCCCGCCATGCCCGGAGCTGCCGCGACCAACGCTGCCGCCGGCCCGGAAGAGCTCGCGTGGGACGCTCCCGCCGCGTGGGTCAGCGCTCCGAACCCGAGCCCGATGCGAAAGGCGACCTACAAGATCCCGAAGGCCGGTGGCGACGCCGAGGACGCCGAGCTCGCCGTGTCGGCGGCTGCCGGCGGCGTCGACGCGAACATCAAGCGCTGGGAGCAGCAGTTCGGCGATGCGAAGGCGAAGACGGAGCCTCGCACCGTCAACGGGCTGAAGGTCACCGTGGTCGAGATCAAGGGCAAGATCGGCGCGGGCGGCATGATGGGCATGCCGGCCGCCGCCGCCAAGGACAACCAGATGCTCCTCGGCGCCGTCGTCGACGCGGGCGATCGCCAGCACTTCTTCAAGATGGTCGGCGGCGAGAAGACCGTCACCGCGGCGAAGAAGGACTTCGACAAGCTCGTCGCGTCGATCCGCGCGAAGTGATCGAAGCGGCGTCGAGCGGCGCGTCGCACTCGCGACGCATCGTGCACGCGCCGCACTCGCGTCCTCTCCAGATCCGATCGAAGCGCGCTTGGGCGGCGTCGAGCATCGCCTCGCTGTCGGTCACGATTCCCATCTCGAAGTTGCGACGTCCAGAGCCCTTCGCGCCGAGCCCGGCGCCGGTGAGGTTCGCGCTCCCGAGGTAGAGGAGCTTGCCGTCGACGGCGATCATCTTGAGGTGCACGCGCGGGCACCGTCGCATCTTCACGCCGGAGGCGTTCTTCGCGAGGCGTGCGAGCTCGCGCTGGAGCGGACCGGAGGGCGGAGATGCGTGTAAGATGCATACGTCGACGCCTCGCCGTGCGAGCTCGCCGAGCGTCTCGAAGAACGAGACGTAGCGGCCCTTCGCGCGTGCGCGGCTCCCGATGGGCGCCTCGACCATCATCGTCTTGAGGTTCGCCGTCGAGATCCACACGCTGACCTGAGCGTCAGCGACGGCGCGGGCGATCAGCTCCTCGTAGTGAGCCCCGTCCACGAGCAGCTTCGCGCGGATCGTGCGCGCCGGGACGGGGCCACAACTCGCCGGAATCGCAACGGATCGTGGCATTATCCTACATGATACTACTTTCTGGTTGCCCATGGTCGAGTTCGCGCTACACACGCGCCCATGAAGCTCTCCACGCTCAAGCTTGTTCTCGCTTCCCTTGCTCTCTCTTCCTTCGTGGTCGCGGGCTGCGCCGCCGACACGACCGACGCTTCGACCAGCGAAGAGGCCGAAGACACCGAGGTCTCGCAGGACGAGCTCAGCTCGCGCTCCGCGCAGTTCATCGGCAGCTACAGCTGGCGCGCCGGCGACTCCGGCCCCCTCGTCGATTTCCAGCAGCTCACGCTGAAGTCGAACGGCCAGTACACCGCGAAGGTCGACTCCCATCTCGTCAACTCGAAGGTCGTCTGCATCGCGTTCCCGTGCACGCTGCCCGAGTCGGGCACGTGGACGACGGTGAAGTCCGGCGGCAAGCTCAAGATCAAGGTCGACCCGACCGGCGCGAGCCCGTCGCGCAGCTACGTCGCGTCCGTGAACGCGCTCTCGCGCACGCTGACGCTCACGCGCTTCGGCACGACCACGAACCTCTTCACGGACGGCAGCAGCTGCGCGAACGTCCGCTGCACGGCGACGACGCACTGCGAGATGAAGGGCATCAACGGCGGATCGATCCCCGTCTGCATCGCGAACCCGCCCGCGCCGCCCGCCACGCCGTGCGTGAAGACCGGCTGCAGCGGCCAGATCTGCGCCGATCAGCAGCGCTTCTCGACCTGCGAGTTCCGTCCCGAGTACGCCTGCTACCAGGCCGCGACGTGCGAGCGTCAGGCGGACGGGCAGTGCGGCTTCACGAGCTCTCCGGCGCTCACCGCGTGCCTCGCGAACCCCTGAAGACCTTCCCTGACGCGATCCGTGACGGATCGCGCTAGGCTCACGCTTCCTTGATCTACTCCTACGTCGTGCGGAGCTTGTTCGATGACGTACGCGTGTTCGACGCGTACGTCGGCTGGTTGCGCGACGTGCACGTGGGAGACATGTGCATGTCCGGCGCGCGCGACGCCGATCTCCTCGTGATGGACGCGACGCCCGGCGAGCCGCTCGTCGTCGAGTCCCACTATCGCTTCGTCTCGCGCGAGGCCTTCGAGAAGTACGAGCGCGAGCATGCGCCGCGGTTGCGCGCGCAGAGCCTCGCGGAGCTCGCGCGGCTCGGCGTCGAGCCCGGACGTGGCGTCACCGTGCATCGCGCGACCGGCAAAGCGCTGGCGTGGCGAAGACAATGACGTTTCGCGCACGCCGCCCGGAATAGGCGCATGCTTTGCACGATTGTCTCCGGCGGAGGCAATCATGACATGTGGCTCGAGGGTGGCGCTCGCGAGCGCGACCATGATCGTCGCGCTCACGACAGGAGCTCGCCGCGCAGACGCAGACACGGACGTCGTCATCGACCCCAGCGCCTGGCGGACCATCCCCAGCGAGTCCGGACCGGTCAACTACTACAGCCTCGTGCGCGATCCGTCCGGGTCGTTCATCCGCGCGCGCTACCAACCGCCGTGGAAGACGACCGTCCTCGGGATCAAGATCGGCGAGGGCGATCGTCGTCGCGTTCGCAAGGTACGGTGGAGCTGGCGGGCACTGACCCTCCCGGCGGGCGGAGACGAGTGCGCGAAGGGCAGGGCAGACTCGGCGGCCGTCGTGTACCTCACGTGGAAGAGCGGCCTCAGGTACCACGCGCTGAAGTACGTGTGGAGCGCGGTCGGTCCGCGCGGCGCGACGTGCGATCGCAAACGCAATCCGTTCGTCGCGCAGGACACGGTCATCCTCGAGTCCGGCGGCCCGCTCGATGCGTGGCGCACGGAAGAGATCGACATCAACGCCGAGTACCGGAAACACTTCGAGGGCGGCGATCCGAACGCCGCGATCCCGGACTTCGTGGGCATCGGGGTGATGAGCGACGGTGACCAGACGGGGAGCGAGAGCGCGGCGGACTTCGGACCGTTCGTGCTGATCCGCTGACGCGCGCAGCTCAGTGCTTGGCTTCGGGAAGTGAGTCCGGCGTGATCGGCGGCGCCTCGGGGAGCGCCGACGGCACGAAGACGGGGATCGCGGCCGGCGACGGCTCGGCGGCGCGCGGCGCTGCTGGCTCGACGCGCACCTGCACCGGCGCATCGTGACGTACGGCGCTCCCCGACGCGGACGCGCTGAGCGCGTAACCGACGAACCCCGCGCCGAGCACGATGGCGAGCGCAGCGAGAGCCAAGGTGACGGCGCTCCTCCGCTCCTCCGCGGTGACCGTCGCGGCGCTCGGCAGGAGCTCCGGCGGCGGCTCGGGCAGCACCACCGGCACGGTCGCAAGCGGACACGCGACCGGCGCGAGCGGCATCGACGACGTCTCGAACGCCGTTTGCGCGGTGACGGTCGCGACCGCCTCCAGCACCTCGTCGTCCTCGTCGTCGAAGTCGACGAGGGCCGGCAGACCCGCGGCGAGCTCGACGCGCGCAGCGCCCGTGCCTTCGTGCACGGCGGTCATGAGGCGCTCGAGCGCGGCTTCGGTCGTCTTGCCGTGCACCACCGACGCGATCGCCGTCGAATCGGTGCGCTGGGCGCGGGCGAGCGCCGCTTCGTCGAGCTTGTCGAGCACGCTCGGCATGTTCCCGAGGCCGCGACGCTCGAGCTGCTGCTTCACGCGCTCGGCGGCGGCGCGCTTCTCGCGTCGTGCGGCGAGCCTCGCGAACTGATCCGGCGGCCACGTCGCGAACGACGCGATCCTCTCGGCGAGATCGTCGACGGTCGCAGGACGTAGCTCGGGATCGCGCGCGAGGCACGACGCAACGACGGCGCCGAGGCTGCGCGGCATGGCGTCGTCCGGGATCTCGATCGTGCTCCACGACGCGGGCGCGACGCCGACGAGCATCGTGTAAAGGAGAGCGCCGAGCGCCCACACGTCCGAGCGAGCGCCTTTGGTGCGTCGCGTTCCGTCGAGGTGATCGGGCTCGACGAACGCCGGAGCCTGGATGGCGCCGCTGTCGTCGGCGTCCGCGGCCAGCGTGAAGATCTCTACCTCGCGCGGACCGCGTTCGGGCGTGAAGGCTAGCCGAACGCATCCGAGGCCGAGCTGCCCGTGGACGACGCCGTTCGCATGCGCGATCGCGAGGGCCTCGCAGATCTCGAGCACCACCTCGACGGCGTGCGAAGGCGAGAGCACGCCGCGCTCGCGGAGGACGGCGGCGAGCGTCCGCTTCGCGCGCTGCTTTCGAGGACGTCCCAAGCCGCCGCTCGTGCCCGCGGGACGGCCCGGATCCGCGAGCAGGACGGGAGAGGACTCGAGGAGCATGCGGCGGCGAAACGTAGCACCCGCCGGGCGAAGTGCACGCCCGATGCGGGGACTGTACACGCGAGCCGGAAGGGCCCTATTTGCCTGTAAAACCGGGCGATTCGCGCCCGGTCAGGCGGCGGTGCGGCGGACGGAGGCTCCGTCGAGGATGGCGAGGCAGCCCTCGAGCGAGTCGCATGCGTTCAGCTGCTGCCGGAGCTGCGAGGCTCCGCGCATCCCCGCGAGGTACCCGCTGAGATGCCGGCGCGTGCAGCGGACGCCGTACGGCTCGGTGCGCTCGGCGACGTTCGCGCGGAGGTGCGTGCGGCACAGCTCCAGGCGCTCGTCGTCGGTCGGAGGCGCGATCGTCTTGCCTTCGCGGAGCAGCGCGTGGACCTCGCGGAAGACCCACGGATGCTCGATGGCACGACGGCCGATCATGACGCCGGCGCAGCCGGTCTCGTCGAGGGCGCGCTTCGCGTCCTCTGCGGAGCGGACGTCGCCGTTGACGATGACGGGGATCGACACGACCTCGCGAGCCTTCGCGGCCCAGGTCCAGTCGGCGGCGCCGGAGTGGCCCATGTTCGCGGTGCGGCAGTGGATCGTCAGCGCGGCGACGCCCGCGTCCTCGAGGCGGCGCGCGAGATCGACGATCGGCATGTGCGACTCGGGCCCGAGCCCGATGCGCGTCTTGACCGTGACCGGAAGGCTGACGCTGTTCACGACCATCTTCGCCATCGCGACCATGGCCGCGGGCTCGCGCAGCCAGCCGGCGCCGGCGCCGCGCCCGCAGATCTTGGGCACCCAGCAACCGCAGTTGATGTCGAGGAAGAGCGGCTCGGCCTCCTCGGCGAAGCGCGCGGCCTCGGCGAGGCGCTCGGGATCGGCGCCGTAGATCTGGATCGCGGTGAGCTGATCGTCGTCCGCGAGACGGATCTTGCGCTTCGCGTTCCTGCATCCGCGGAGCAGCCCCTCGACGTTGACGAACTCCGTCATGCCGATCTCGTTGCCGACTCCGCGGCAGAGCCGGCGGAACACCACGTCCGTCACGTCCTCCATGGGCGCGAGGATGACCGGCTTGTTCGCGTAGAGCTCTCGGAGGCGGACGAGGTTGGGGTGCACGACGGGGTTTCTGTAGCGCATTTGCCGGGTCGGATCACGGACATCGGATCACGGACCACGGTCACGGATCACGGTCACGGCGAGAGCCCGTGATCCGTGACCGTGATCCGTGACCGTGAACCGATCCGTCTCCGCGGCCGTTACGGGCCGAAAAAGACCGGGTTCGACACCGCAAACGCCTTCCTACCCGGATGCAGCGGCGCGAGGTCTCCCGCCGCCGACTTCGCGTGGAACACCACCCAATGGCGCGGCTTGCTCTGCGTCGGGCTCACGTCGACCGTGACCTCGTACTTCTTTCCCGGCCCTGGCCCCGCGGTCGCGGTGAGCGGCCTCGTCTCGGTGGTCACGCCGTCGACGATGACCTCGAGCGACGACGCCGACAGCCATCCCGGCGACTGCACCGTGACCTTGTACGCGCCCTTGCTCGCGGTGCCTCCGGGGCCGATGCCTCCGGGGGCCTCGACGGTCATGTACAGACCGCCGCTGATCGTCGCCGCGCCGGCGCGCAGCACGTCGCGCACGGTCTCGGCGGTGAGCTTCGTCGGATCGTCGTGACCGAACTTCAGGCACGTGCGCGGATAGCCGACGGGGCTCGTGCGCTCGTGATGGCTGTCCGAGCTGCCGGTCGTCCAGTACGTCTTGCCCGCGTTGAGGAGCGCAAACCAATCGGCGACGGACTTCTCGCGGTTCTTGTCGAAGTCGCTGTCGTTGAAGACCTCGATCGCACCGAACTCGTCGCTCCAGAGATCTTCCGAGCCCTTCGCGGTCGCGCGATCGAACCCGGACGCCGTGAAGTATCCGAGGAACGACGAGTCCGCCGGGTGGTTGACGACGAGCACGGGCTTCTCCGGCAGCTCGTTCACCGTGTGGAAGAACTCCGGCGGCTTCTTGCCGACCCAGCTCGCCGCGCCGTTGTTGACCGCATCGGGCTTCGGCATCAGCGGAATGACGCCGAAGTGACCCCACGCGAACGTCGTGAGCTCCTCGGACGGGAAGCCGAACGCCCACTTCGTCATGCCGAGCCGCTGGATGATCGGCTGAAAATCGATGATCCACTCGTGCTCGCTCGAGACCGGCACCTCGAGACCGTCGGCGATCGCGCCGCGCACCTTCCATTCGGGCAGATCGTCCGAGTCGGCCGAGAAGTACGAATGGATGTGGAAGTCGGCGCACATGACGCCGCTCGAATCGACGCTGTGCGCGAGCGACACGGAGACCTTCGTGGTCGTGCCTTCGGTCGCCGTCGCGGGCGCGTCGTAGAGCTCGTATTCGTAGCCACGCGTGACGACCACGCGGTACTGGCCGGGCGGCACTGGAAGATCGGCGTGACCCGTCATCACGAGCTCGTTCCAGAGTCGACCGTTGGCTTCTTCGTCCGTCACGCCGAAGGCTGCAGGCGCAGCGGCGAGCCCCTTCTCCGGGAGGATCTGTACGCGAGCGGGAAGAGCCTCCGGCACGGCGTCCGTGCTCTTCACGTCGACGGCGATCGTCGCGCGCTTCGGGAGCGTGAGATCGACGGTCGCGGACGCGGCAGGTGCCGGCGTCGCGGTCGGGATCGCCCAGCCCTTGAGCGTGGGCGTGAGGAGCGCGTCGCCGGGCGGCACGTGCAGGACATACGCGCCGTTCGCGTCCGTGAGCGCGCGCGTGAGGTAACGCCCGTCGGCGGCCGTCGCGTGCACGAACGCGCCGGCGAGCGCGGCGCCGCCGGCCTCCTTCAACGTGCCTCGCACCTCGCGCCATGCGGCTTCGCCGGACACGGCTCGCTTCGTCTCGAGGAGGCCGTCGATCGAAGGACCGCGCGCTGCTTCGGCGACGACGAGCTCCGCGTAGTCGACGGTCTTCGTCGCGCAGGCGTCGATCGCGAGGCCCTTCGCGCTGAAGAGCTGGAAGCCGCTGATCCCGATGTCGCTCGTCAGCGTCGAGCCGAGCGCGCGCACGAGGAAGGCGGACTTGCCGGAGTCGAACGCCACCCACGGGTTTTCGCCCTTCGGATCTGCGAAGCCCTGCGCCTCGGTGAACGTCTGGTTCCGGTTCGAGTGGAAGAAGCCGAGGTACTGCTTGCGCGCGAAGTCGACCGCCTCGATCCCCGTGTTGACGAGGTTGAGGCGGAGCGTCACGCGCGGCGAGCCCGGCTCGAGCACGTAGTCGAGGGCGGCGGGGAACCCGTACTCGTCCGGGAGCAGAGAGCGGAACGTGTCGAGGAACGGGACGTTCGCGAGCTTGCCGGACACGCGCACGATCGCGGGCTTACCGTCGGAGCCGTCGGCGAGGACGCTCACCTTGTCGGGCTGCACGGACTGGCGCGCGAGCATGACGAGCGTCTCGTTGTATTGCGACACGCCGGTGGGTCGGCCGTCGGCGCCGATCGTCTCGAGCGCGAGGATGTCGCCGCCGAGCGGGTTGTAGCCGTCGCTCTCGCCTTCCGCTTCGATGTAGACTGCAATCTTATCGTTCGCGAGCACGAAGTCGTTCAGGCGCACCTTGTTGCGCGCGTTGTCGGGCTGGACGATCTGCGCGGCATCGTGGATGCGTCCTGCGCGCGCCTGGCCCGCCGCCTTCGCGCCGAACGGATCGCCGGAGCCGTCGCCGCCGCCGGGAAAACGGAACGCATCGAGGTTGCCCTCGCATACCGGGCCGGCTGCATCGGCGTCATTTCCCGACGAGGACCCACCATCGGAACAAGCAAAGACCGCGGCGCCGGAGGCGACCACGCCGACGACGACACCTGGGAAGAACAGCCCGTGAAGCTTCATGATCGGAAATGCTAGATGTCGGCGGCCCTCCCGACGAGTCCGACGTCGGGGACATCGATTCGCTGCGATTTCGCCGGCGTCCTCGGGATAAAATCGAAGAGGCCGTACGTGGTCCGGAGATCGCCCCGCGATGAGGAACATTCGTCGTAAGTCCTTCGACATCAAGAGCGTCCGCCTCTCGGCGGAGGAGGGCTTCGTGCTCTCGCGCCTCGATGCGCCGCTCTCGACGAGGGACCTCGTCTCGCTGACGGGCCTCGACGAGGGACGCGTCGTCGAGATCGTCGAAGGCCTCGCGACGCAGGGCGTGATCGATCTCGATCGCGACGGCGCTCCGCCTTCCGTCTCGCCGTCGTCGGCGTCGATGCCTTCGGTGCCTTCGGTGCGTCCGATCCCCGAGGCGACCGACTCCGAGCGCGACCTCGAGGTGATGCAAGCGGCGTCGGAGGCCGGCGCGAGCGTGAGCGTGGAAGGGGAGGAGCCGCCCGACGAGGTCACGGATCCCGTCGAGGAGGAGGAGCGCGCGCAGGGCGAGCGCGAGTACCAGAAGATCTACGAGCAGCTCTATCACCCGATGTCGCGCGAAGAGCGCATCGCCGCGGCCGAGAAGGTCGACGGCTCGGATCTGCTCGCGCTGTGCCTCGATGCGGAGCCGCAGGTCATCCATGCCGTGCTGACGAACCCGAAGTCCGGGCTCCCGCATGCGCGCATGATCGCGCTCCATCATCGGACGCACACGGGGCTCGAGCTGGTGGGCCGCCGCTCCGAGTTCCTGAGCGACGCGAACGTGCAGCGCCGCTTGCTCGCGAACCCGCAGCTCCCGGGCACGCTGCTGCGGCGCATGGTGAGCCCGAAGCTGTTGATGGAGGTCTACAAGATCGCCATCAACCGCGAGATCCCGGAGCGTTCACGCGTGATGACGCGCGAGCTCTTGTGCAAGAAATTCATGCTCGGCTCGGGCGACGAGCGCGCGGCGCTGCTCATCAAGACCGAGGGGCGCTGCTTGATCCTCCTCGTGAACTGCGCGCTCGACTCGCGAACGACGCAGATCCTCACGGCGAAGACGAGCTTCACGATCCTGTTCATCCAGAACCTCGCGCGGTGGTCGGCTACGCCGCCGGCGCTGCTCGTGCATCTGCTGAAGCAGCCGGTGGTCAGGATGAACGTGGGGCTGCGCAAGATGCTGCTGAAGCATCCGAACGTGCCGTCGGAGACGAAGAGGAATTTGTCGTAGGCGTTGTGACGCACTTGCGATGGGGGATGACGGCAGCGAGCGTGGCCCTGCTCATTGCGTGTACACCACACGCATCGCAGCGGCCTGCGCCGCCATTCGAAGTGTCGCCACCGCTCCGCACGGCAGGCGACGACGCGGCGGAGCGGCGATCCGAATCACCTCCGTCGGAGCCGACTGCGCTCGCTCGGCGTGAGCCCGGTCCGTTCGATCTGCCGCCCGGACCGCGCGACGAGGATCCCATCGCGCCGCTGCCGCCGCCGCTGTCCCTCACCGAGTGGGCTGCGGCCAGTCGGGCGAGCAGCGCGACGCCTGCACCCGCAAGCTGCCGGAGCTACGCGACGCGCGTTGCGGCCGCGCCCGGCACGTCCGACATCGCAACCGCTCTGTCCGCCGTCGATCCGCATCGCCGCGACGCGCTCCTGGTCGCCGTCGGCGAGAGCGAGACCGACGAGAAGCGCGTGTGGCTGCGCGCGCTGCGCGCCGATCTCGCGCCCGTCGAGTGCGCGGACACGATCGTCGATCCGTTCCTCGGGACCTTTGCGCAGATCGAGACGCCGGTGTCGAACGTGCTCGTCGGCTTGTCCATCGCGGCGAAGACGGCGCGTACGGCGATCGCTCCGCCCTCGATGTGGGGGCTGCGCGACAACGACAAGGTGAAGACATTCATCGCCGGTCCGCTGCGGGCGTGGTTCATCGGCGAAACGGCGGCCATCGATCGTTATCGAGCGATAGCCAAGACCCTGTCCAGCTATGGACAAGGGATCGCCCTCGTGGAGATCGGCCTCGCGGACCTGAGCGTGGTCGCCCGCGTCCGCAACGCGCTCGCGACGACGATGCCGCGGACATGGACCGAAGACTTGCGTGCGGATTACATGCTCATGCTCGGCGATTCGCTCGAGAAGCGGAGACGCGAGGCGCGCGTCGCTCTCCTCGGCGCGCTCGCGAATTTCGCGCAAGTAGGCGTCTTGAAGGACGCTCGCGTCGACCGCGCGCGGGATGCGCTCGCGAAGGCATTTCCCGAGCGTCGCGTCGACATGCTCGACGCCCTGATGCTCCCGCCGCGCGTGAGCGTGCCCGCTTCGACGCCGGTCGAGGTCGCGTCGCAGAGCGTGTCGACGTTCTGGCTCGGCTTCGTCGGCGCCGATGCGGACAGCCTGGAGGTGCTCGTCCGCGGCGTTCCGCAGCCCACGCGAGCGCACCATCGTGCCGCGACGTGGGTCAAGAACCCGAAGCTCGATGCCGCGTATGCGCGCACGCGCTTCGAGATGGGACGGACCTACTGGCGACGCGTGGACTATGTCGAGGCCGCGTACGCCGCGTACACGGGCGACTCGCAAGACGAGCGCCTCCTTTATGCGCTCTCGCTCTCGCTCGCGCATGCGCCCGCGGCGGACGTGATGATGGAGACGAAGACGCCGGCGGCGCTGGAGCTGTCGCATACCGAGGCGCTCGACGTCGTCGCCACCGAGAACGGACCGCGCGCCGGCATGGCTGCATTCGACGCCGCCACCCTCCGCTCGTTCTCGCCCCCCGACGGCGCCGCGGCCGCGCCATATCTTCGCGACGTCGCCGCGCGCTTCCGGAAGGCCGAGTCGTTGCTCGCCGATCCCGCGGACAAGCGCCGCGCACGCGAACGAGCCGCCGAGCTCGATCGCTGACTCGTCACACGAATCTCGCCGACAGCCCGGGCACGGAGCTAGGTCACTGGCCGAGGCGCCGTACCTCGTTCGGGTCGATCGGGCCGCCGCGTGTCTTTTTCCACCAGCCCACGCCGAGGAGCCACGTCAGGGGTTTCGCTTCTGGCCACGGTGCGTCCGCGTAGATCGAGAACACCGGCCGCCTGAAGCGCGTGAAGCGCGGCGCCGAGGAGAGCTGGTCGACGTTCTCGTCGCCGTACATCGCGGTGCCGTGGCGCGCGAGATTACGGAAGACGTAGACGAGGGCGTTGCGCACCTCGGTGGGTGAGCCGAGCTCGCGCGAGTGGAAGCGATCGCCCCACACCTTGCCGCGTCGGCCGAGGATCTTGTTCAGCTGCTTCGCGAACGAGATGACGAGGCCGCTCACGCCGCTGCGCAGCGCTTCCGGCGCGTCCCTCATGCCGGTCTCGCGGATGCCGGTGGCCTCGACGATGAAGTGCAGGTGGTCGTCCTGGATCGTGAACTCGACGACCTGGAAGGCCTTCGCATAGCGGCGGTCGCGCTGGCGACGAAGGACGTCGCGAAGCATGTCGTTGACGCGCTCTCTCCGCAGTGAGGGAAGCCCACGAAGCGCCCGCAGCGTCACGAG
>JAQBQJ010000476.1 GCA_028287065.1 Labilithrix sp.
GAGGAGCGCGAGCTCGTTCCGGTGTGCGGGCACCTCGGGCTCGAGGAGCACGAGGTGGACGAAGTGATCCATCGCGTGCTCGTCGTCTCCGAGCTGCGCGTAGATGGCGGCGATCTGCTGGTGGCGGCGGATGCGTTCCTTGACGCTCTTGACCGCCTCGAGCTCGACCTCGAGGGCGCGTGCGAGATCGGCCTCGCGGCCGGGCACGGAATATCGCTCTTTCAAGAGAGCGGCGGCGCGCTGCCGGACGAGACCGCGCTTCGGCGCCATCGGGAGGTACGAGTCGCGACGGCCGTCGGGCGGCGGGAGCACGGACTCGCGCACCTCGGCGGTCTTCGGCGCGACGGCCAGCACGCGCTCGAGGAGATCGGTGACGTCGATCGGGGCAAGGGGAGGGGGCGGGATCGAGCCCGACATCGGCCGCGCGGGCGGCGGCGGGCTCCCTTCGGCCGCGTCGTCGAGCTGGTTCGCGAGGATGTCCTCGACGACGATGATCGCGCTCGACGCGTCGCCGAGCTCGTTCAGCCACAGCCCCGCGATGCGCGCGCGCTCGCGCTGCGCGTCGTCGTTCGAGAGCTGCGGGAGCCGGCTGCCGAGCAGGCCGATCAGCTCGCGATGACACCCGTGACGCTCGTAGAGACGCTCGAGCGCCGCGGAGAGCCGCGTGTTGCCCGGCTTCAGCTCGAGGAGCTGCTCGAGGTAGCCGATCGCGCGCTTCGAGTGATTGGCGAAGTCCTTGGCGATCTGCGCGGCCTCTTCGAGCAGCTCGAGGCGACGCTCCTTGTCGGCGCTGGCGGCGGCGCGATCGTAGAGCGCGAACAGGTCGTCCCAGCGCTCCTGCGCGTCGAAGATCAGCTTGAGGCGATCGAACGCCCACGTGTCGTCGGGCTCGATCTCGAGGAGGCGCTCGAGGATGCCGACGACGCGCCCGCCGTCCTCGTACCACTCCTCGTAGAACGCGACGGCGCGCTGTCCGAGCTCGATCGCTTCGCTCTTCGCGAGGTCTCCGCGGAGCACCTCTTCGTAGAGCGCGGCGACGGGATCGGGCTGCGAGAGCTGGCGCGCGAGGTTCTCGGCGCGGTCCCAGAGCGAAGCATGACGCGGGAGCTC
Organism: Labilithrix sp.; assembly: GCA_028287065.1. Classification (GTDB taxonomy): domain Bacteria; phylum Myxococcota_A; class Polyangia; order Polyangiales; family Polyangiaceae; genus Labilithrix. The sequence continues at coordinate 1,111 of JAQBQJ010000476.1, forward strand.
CTTCGCGGCCGACGCGGCGACCTGGTACGCCTCGTCGGCGTACCCGAGCTCGGCGAGGATGTCGAGGAGGCGCTCGTACTGTCCGAGACGCATGACGCTGCCGGGCTCGCCGTGTCCGAGCAGGCGCTGGAGGATGTCGACGCGCATCGCGGGATCCTCGACGGCATCGAGCGACTTCTCGAGGACCTCGGCGGCGCGCGTCGTGACCTCGGGATCGCGCAGCAGCTTGGCGGCGAGCTCGAGCGCCTGCGGATCGTGCGGCGAGACCTCGAGGACGCCGGCGATGCGCTCGATCGCGTCGCGACCGCGGCCGGGCCGGCCGGCGAGAATGGCTGCAATCTGCACATCGAGCGCGTTGCGCGCCTCGCCTTCGGTCGCGCCGCGGCGTGCGACGAGCGCCGCGAGCGCCCCCTCGATGTCGCCCTGCGCGAGCGAGAGCCGCGAGATCGCGGTGAGCGCTTCGAAGTCGTCGGGGTCGGCCTGGACGACGCGCTTGTAGAGGGCGAGCGCGCGCGCGGGATCGCCGAGCTCTCCTTCTTCGACGGCGGCCCACGTGGACAGCACGCGTGCGCGCTCCTCGGGCGCTGCGCGCTCGACGCGCCACTCGTGGAGCCAGCGGACGTCGGCGGTGCGATCCTCGCCGTGCGGCATCGCCTTCAGCAGCGCGTCGAGGCCCTCGGCGGCGGTCGCGCGATGCGCGTCGTCCGGCGCCTTCTCGAGCACCATGCGGTACGCGGCGGCGGCATCGGGCACGGTGTCGGGGTTCGTCGCGAGCACGCGCGCCTTCGCGAGCGTGAGGTCGGTCGGGTTGCCGGGCGTCGCCCCGTCCGCCGGCGGCTGCGACGGCGACTTCTGCGTCATCCCGACCATCGCCTCGCCGACGGCGTCCGCGAACTCGATCGCGGAGCCGCTGCGGATCGCGAGCGCCTCGAGCTCGGCGAGCACCTCGCGGTCGTACGGCGCGAGCGCGAATGCGCTGCGTGCGGCCGCGAACGCGCCCGGGAGATCGCCGATGCGATCGGAGAGCGTGCGCGCGAGGCTGCGCAGGAGCGGGATGCGCTCGGCCGGCTCGCTCGTGAGATCGAGGAGCACGCTCGTGAGCGCAGGGACGCGCGCGAAGTCCTCGCTCTTCTCGTAGAGCTCCACGAGCTGCGCGGTCGCCTGCGCGTCGCGGGGATCGATGTCACGCAACGCGACGAGCAGCGCGATCGCGGCCGCGTCGTCGCCCATGCCACGCGCGACGTCGGCGGCCTGGCGAAGGCGCTCGGTCGCGCGCGTCATGTACCCGGCGCTTCGGTCGAGGTTCGCGAGACGCTCGAGGCACTGCACCTGCTGGCGCGGATCGGCGGCGTCGCGGACGCGGCGCTCGAGCACGGTACGCACGAGATCGGTGTCGTCGATCGCGATCGCGACGCGCTCCACGAGATCGAGATCGGGCGCCGACAGATCGACATCGGCGAGCAGTGCCTTCGCATGCAGCGCGGCGCGCTCGGGCTGGCCGTGCGCGGAGGCGACCTCGGCGAGCTGCGCGCGCGCGCGTCGAGCCTCCTCCGGCGACGACGCGTTCGGCAGATGCGCCTCGAGGACGTCGCAGAGGTCGTCCCAGGCCTCCGTCTCGGCGTAGAGCTCCGCGAGCGCCGCGTGCGCGGTCTCATCGGTGGGATCGTCCTTGAGCGCGCGCTTGTACGCGCCGATCGCGGCGTCGGGGTCGAGGAGCTCGTAGCGCTCGATCGAGCCGATGCCGTGCAGCAGCTCCTTGCGCCGCGCCGGCTCCGGATTCCGCTCGAGCGCCGCGCGATAGAGCGACACGCGCTCCTCGGGATTTCCCGACTCGCGGAGCAGCTCGTCGACGCGAGCGAGGAGCTCGGTCGAGGCGGGCTCGTAGGCGAGCGCGCGCCGAAGCACCGCGAGCGCCGCGCCGACGTCGCCGGAGGCCGCGTGCTCCTCGCCGACGCGCTTCGCGAGCGCGAGCAGCTCGTCGGACGTGATCGCGTGCTCGCCGAGGCCCTTGCCGAGGATCGCCGCGCGCTTCTTGTGATCGGTCTCGCCCGCGAACAGATCGAAGCGACCGAGCCACGGCGCGAGCGACTCGTTGCTCTCGACGGCCTCGGCGAGGCCGCGACCGACGACGTCGAGCGCCTTTTCGCGAGATATCGAGATGGCGACGTCGGCGGCCTCCTCGAGTGCGGCGAGGCGATCCTGGACGATCGGAGACAGCTGCGCCTTGA
>JAQBQJ010000485.1 GCA_028287065.1 Labilithrix sp.
GTCGCAGAGCCTGCCGCGAGCGTGCCGGTGCCGAGCGTCGTGCCGCCCTCGGAGAAGGTGATCGTGCCGGTTGCCGTGGCGCCCGTTCCCGAGACCGTCGCTTTCAGCGTCACGGACTGCCCGAAGACGGACGGGTTCGTGAGTGACGTGAGCGCCGTCGTCGACGCGCCGACATTGACGTTCTGCGTGACCGAGCCGGTCGCCGCGGTGTGCTTCGAGTCGCCGGCGTAGTCGGCGTTGATGGTGTGCGCGCCGCCGGTGAGGGTCGACACGCTGAGCGTCGCGACGCCGGAGCCGTTGACGGCGACGGTGGCGAGCGCCGTCGCGCCGTCCTTGAAGGTGACGAGACCGCCCGGCGTTGCGCCGGTGTCGACCGACTTGACCGTTGCAGTGAAGATAGTCGCGGAGCCGAACGTCGACGGATTGACGGAGGACGTGACCGCGACGCTCGCGCCGTCCTGATTGACGACCTGGCTGACCGCGGGAGAGGTGCTGCCCGCGAAGCTCGCGTCGCCGGAGTAGTCGACGGTGATGCTGTGCGTGCCGACGGACAGCGCCGACGTGGAGAGCGTCGCGACGCCGGCGGCGCTGATCGCGCTGCTGCCGAGGACGGTCGCGCCGTCCTTGAAGGTGGCCGTGCCCGTCGGAGTGCCCGCGCCGGGGGCGCTGACCGACACCGTGGCGGTGAACGTGGTGCTGCCGCCGGTGATCGTGGGATTGACCGACGAGCTGAGCGCCGCCGTGGTCGTGGCCTTGCTGACGGTCTGCGTGAGGGCGGCCGACGTGCTTGCTGCGTACGAGAGCGCGCCGCCGTACGTCGCTGTGATCGAGTGGGCCCCGACGCCGAGCGCAGCGGTCGAGACGCTCGCCTGACCGGCGCCATCGACATTGACGGTGCCGAGGACGGTCGCTCCGTCCTTGAAGGTGACGGAGCCCGTCGTCGGGGTGCCCGATGCGCTCGCCACCGACGCGGTGACCGTTACCGATTGCCCGAAGACCGAGGGGTTCGACGATGACGCAACTGTCGTCGTCGTCGCCGGCGGCGTCCCGAATCGCGCGGTGAACGCGAGCTCGAAGTTCGGGAATTGCGACCACGACGTGCCGGTGAAGTTTGTTCCGCTGTTGAACAGCCAGAAGTTGCCGCCCGGGTAGACATCCGTCGTCCGGATATCCATCTCCGCAAAGCCCGCAGGACTGGCGTCCCTCGCTCGCGTCAGGAAGATCACATACTGGGCGCCCGGAGTGACGGGAATACCACCGGTATTGAAGGTGAGCGTCTGCGTGGCGGTGCTCGTCGTGGATATCGGACCGCTCTCATAGAGGTTCGGCCCGGTCGCGGCGCTGCCACTCCACGCGTAGACCTCGCCGCGAACGATGTCGACGGCCGGCAAGCGCACGCTGAACGAGAAGTCGAGGAGCGTCGTCTCGCCCGCCGGCACCGTGATCGTCTGACCCCACGCGCTGAACTGGTCGAAGTTGGACGCGCCAGAGCCGGGCGTGGTGTCGACGACCGTGAACGCCTGCTTCGCGGACCCGACGTTCTCGGCCGGCGCTGGCGCCGTCCGGTCACCCTGCCCGCACCCGAGCGGCGCGAACAGCGCAAAGAAAACGAAGAAAAACCATGCGAGATGTCTCAACCGAACCTCCTGATCCACCATGGGCCGCTCGCATCGCTTCCCTCCCCGAAGCGTTCGCGAGTGAAATGCGGCCCAGTGGACCAGTACGGCTAACGAGTCCGCGAAAACCGAACAAATGAAAAGCGGCACCACGTCGCGTTTTGGTCGGACCGTTCACGACGTAGCCGCATCTGCGTCCTCTTAGCTCGAGCATAGAAGCGCCGGACATTCGCCGATCGAGGCAGCGCGTTCCGCATTAGCATCCGCGGCCGTGCCGACCGCGCCGACCTCGAAGAGCGTCCCCGAACGTCGCGTCGCCGCGCTCCGCGACCCGGTGACGATCACCCTCGACGGCGAGCCGATCGTCGCGGAGCGCGGTGAGCCCGTCGCCGCCGCGCTCGTCGCCGCCGGCAAGCTCATGATCGCGCGGAGCCCCAAGTTCCATCGCCCGCGCGGGCCTGCGTGCATGCGCGCGGCGTGCGACGGATGCCTCGCGCGCGTCGACGAGACGCCGAACGTCATGACCTGCCAGGTCGCCGCCGAAGAAGGCACCGCGGTCGTGTCGCAGAACCGCCTCGGCCCTCGCGACATGGACTTCCTCCGCATGACGGACTGGTTCTTCCCGGAGGGCATGAACCACCACGAGCTCTTCGCGGGGATCCCCGGCGTCCAGAACGTGATGCAGGCCTTCGCGCGTCGCGTCGCGGGCCTCGGGCGATTGCCGGTGGAGATCGAGGCTCCTCATCGCGCGCAGCGGCGGAGCGCCGACGTCGTCGTCGTGGGCGGCGGTCCTTCGGGCATGGCGATCGCGTCACGGCTCGCGCACGCCGGACGCAGCGTGGAGGTCCTCGACGATCAGCTCGCGCCCGGCGGCGGCATCACCGCGCTGGGCCCGGCCGACGCACGCGCCTTCGACGCGATGCGTGCATTGTTCATGGATCAGGTCGCGCAGCGCCGCGTCCAGCTGCGCAGCGCGACGATCGCCGGCGGGCTCTATGGCCGCGATCTGCTCGTCGTGGGCCCGAACGGCGCGGAGATCATCGAGGCGCGCACGCTCGTCTTCGCGTGCGGCGCGCACGACGGCGCGCTCGCGTTCGAAGGCAACGACGTCCCC
>JAQBQJ010000549.1 GCA_028287065.1 Labilithrix sp.
CGAGACACCATGAAGCCCCGATTCCTCTTCGCCCTCCTCGCGCTGTCCCTCGGTTCGACGCTCGCTGCGTGCGGTGGCGACGACGAAGACGCGTCGTCGTCGCGACTCGAGCTGAACGGCGTGTATCGCCCGGTCGAGCAAGGCCCGATCGGATCGATCACGTTCTCGGGCGCGAACGACTACCTGCTCATGCCGAAGGCATGCGGCGGCGGTGGGTGCGCCGAGATCGGCACGTACCGGCTCGATACGGCGAGCCGTGTGCTCGTCCTCGAGGACGCCACCACGCACCAGACGCGATCGATCGCGCTCGAGATCCTCGAGACGTCCTCGTCGTCGGGCGGCGGGACGTCGCTCGTGCAGAGCGTGAAGCCGCTCGACCTCGTCCAGCCGGGGCAGGAGCTCGCGAAGACCGGTCAGGAGACGACGACCGGCGGCGGCAAGCAGCTCGCGACGACGGGCAATGCAACGACGGGCGATGCCTCGAAGCTGATCGACACGATCAAGGAGCTGCTGATGAACGGGCAGCAGATGAAGCAGGACGGGCAGAAGGGCGGCGGGGACAACGGTGGCGGGCAGAACGCCGGCGGCGCGAACGATCCGAAGGCCGACGACAAGGCCGCTCCGAAGAACGATCCGGCCGCCGACTGCAAGCAGGGCATCCCGACGAAGGACACGCCGCTCGACGAGGTCGCGGCGTACTTCCAGCGCTGTCCGGCTGGTCCTTGATGCGTCGAAGCTGGCTCTCGGGGATCTCCGTCGTCGCGTGGATCGCCGCGCTGCCTCTCGCGCAGGGATGCAGCGACGACGCGAAGGAAGACGAACGCCCGACGACGATCGCGGGGAGCGAGATCGTGCGCGGCGTGGTCGGCGCGACGGGGCCGAGCGCGGAGAGCGGAGGCGATGCGCGCCTTCGCGAGGTCGCCGATGCCCTCGCCGCCGAGATCGAAGCCGAAGCTCCGGGACGCCTCGCGCAGATCGCCGCCGATCTCCGGTCGCGTGACGGCGAGCGCGTCGTCGCCGCGAAGGTGCTCCTCGATTCTTCGATCGCTTCAGCCGTGGAGAGCAGGTCGTTCGCGGCGCGCGCGAACGGCGGCGGTCTCGTCACGCCGCAATCGCTCCGTCCGCTCGGTGAGGGCATGCCGCTCGTCGACGCCGGACAGCAGCTCTTGTGCGAGCATCCGAAGGGCGCGGACGGACAGCCGCTCCATCTCGGCCAGCAGAACGGTCGCTATGGCGACGACCGATCGGGCGCAGGCGGCGCGCTTCGCGATACGGGCGACCTCGTCGACACGACCGACGTGCTCGTGCTCCGCACGCTGAATCGCGTCGACTCGGGCGAGCTCACGCCCGATCCCGACTCGCGGCTCGGCGCGTACGCGGCGACGCGTGGCTATCCGCCCGGCACGACGGGAAACGCGGTGCACAACGCGATCGGCACGATCTACGTGACGTTCGCGAACTACGGACAGGAGAAGATCGGACGCGTGTTCGACTCGCCGGAGGCGAGAGCGCTCTACGATCAGCCCGTGGCGTCGTGCGCCGGCATGCAGATGGCGCTCCTCGAGTACCAGTACTGGCAGGATGTCGCGCGCGAGGACGGCTTCTCGCCCGGCGGGCGCATGGGATCGATGTTCAACCCGAGCGTGCGGAACTTCCTGCAGACGAACGTCTTCGTCACCAAGCCCTGACCGCGATCGAGAGCGCGGCCTTCCGATCGCCCCCACGCTGTGCTGTCATTCACGACCCGTGGAAAAGACTCTGAAGGATGCGCTTCGGGCGATCAGCGAGCCGCCGGAGCCCGCTCCGACGGTCGGCTTCGTGCTGGAGGTCCTCTCGGGCGCTGACCAGGGCAAGCGGCTGACCGTATCGAGCGCGCGCGTGCTCGTCGGCACCGGCCCGATCTGCGATCTCGTCCTCACCGACGAGCGAGTGTCGCGGAGGCACCTCGCGCTCTCCGTCGAGAGCTCGACGCTGCGTGTGGACGATCTGCAATCGACGAACGGGACGTTCGCGAACGAGATCCGCATCGCAGGCGCGTATCTCCGCGGCGGCGAGACGATCACGATCGGCAAGACGCTGATGCTCGTGACGCTCGTGCCGGCCGAGGAGGGCGAGAAGATCGCGCGATCGGTCGGCTTCGGTCGTGTGCTCGGCACGAGCGTGAAGATGCAGCGCGTCTATGCGTTCGCGCGCAAGATCGCGGCGTCCGACATCTCGTGCACGATCGAAGGCGAGACGGGCACCGGCAAGGAGCAGCTCGCCGAGGCCATCCACGACGAGAGCCCGCGGGCGAAGGCCCCGTTCATCGTGTTCGACTGCACGGCGCTTCCCGGCACGTTGATGGAGTCGGCGCTCTTCGGCCATGAAAAGGGCTCGTTCACGGGCGCGTCGGCCACGCGGCGCGGCGTGTTCGAGCAGGCCGACGGCGGGACGCTGTTCATCGACGAGATCGGCGACCTCGACATCGCGCTCCAGCCGAAGCTGCTCCGCGCGATCCAGCGCGGCGAGACGCAGCGCGTCGGCGGCACGGGGTGGATCAAGAGCAACGTGCGGATCCTGGCCGCCACGCGGCGCGATCTCGATCGCGAGGTCCAGGAGGGACGCTTCCGCGACGACCTCTTCTTCCGTCTTGCGGTGGCGCGCATCGAGCTGCCGCCGCTCCGTGAGCGCGGCGCCGACGTCGAGTTCCTCGCGCGCGCGTTCTGGGCGTCGCTCGGTCCGAGCGCGGGCCCGTTCCCGACGGAGTTCCTCACGCGGTATCGCGGTCACACGTGGCCGGGCAACGTGCGCGAGCTCCTCAACACCGTGGTTCGTTGGCAAGCGCTCGGCGAGATGGGCCTCGGCGAGCAGATCGCGGAGGACGCACCGGAGTCGCTCGCCGCGCCGCCCGTCGCCGCGAACAAGGCGAGCGCGGATGCGAGCAACGATCTCGTGGAGCGTCTGATCCGCGATGCGGTCCCGTTCTCGAAGGCGCGTCAGCTCGCCGCGCTCGACTTCGAGCGGCGCTACGTGAAGAGCATCCTCGAGAGCTTCGGCGGGAACGTGACGAAGGCCGCGCAGGCGTCGGGGATCGGGCGGCGGTACTTCCACATGCTGCTCGCGAAGATCGAGGACAGCGGCGAGAAGTAGGTGGGAACGGCTGGTTCCCATGCGGAACTGGTCGTTCCGTGTCGGCGCGCGTGATCGGCCTGTTTTCTCGGCATTTCGAGGGTGGGCTCTTCGGGCATCAGGGTTGCAGCGGTCTCGTGCGCGCCAACCTCTGCGCACAACCAAGGAGCTCGCTTTGCACCGTCACCTCCGGTTCTCGTCGTATGTCCTCTCGTCGCTGGCGCTCGTGACTGCGCTCGTTGGATGTGGATCATCGTCCGAAGAGGAGACGGCGGTCGCGGGCCCGCCGCCGAACGAAGCGGTGGTGTTCGACGCGTCGTCGGACACGAAGGCGGATCTCGGGATCGCGAAGTGGGGCTTCGCGACGGACACGGACGGCGACCTGATGACGTATCGCGGCTACGGCGAGAAGAACGAGGTGCTGGCCACGGTGGTGCAGAAGCTCGATCGCAGCGATCCGACGAAGTACCACTTCACGTTGACGATGACGGGCCCGAAGGAGTCCGCGTCGGAGAAGATCGACTTCTCGACGCATCCGTCGGACGACGGCAAGGACGCGATCCTGGTCACGCTCGTGACGGAGAACACGTTCGACGAGGGCGCGGTCCCGAGCCGAGTGCTGGCGCATTTCAAGGCGGACAGCGCCTCGCGTGCGGGCACGACGATCGGCTCGGGGTCGCTGACGGGCAAGAGCCGTCCGCTGGACGGCAACCAGCTCGTCACGCAGTGCAACGACACGGTGAACCGCTGCCAGACGGAGCTGATCGACTCGCGGATCGCGGCGTCGGCAGCGTCGGGCGACTGCGGCTTGTTGAAGATGGTGGGGCAGCCGCTGATCTCGACGATCGTGGGCGCGGGCGCGGGGGCGCTGGCGACGCTCTGGGGTGGGCCGACGGCGGTGGTTGGCGCAGCGCTTGGCGGGGGCGGGGCGCTGGTGGCGTCGGGCGTGTCGGCGGCGACGCAATGCATCGCGAGCAGGCGAGACGCGACGAGCGCGGCGCAGGATTTGAAGAAGTGTCAGCAGGAGGCCGCGGCTTGCGCTCGGTAGCGCGCGCGAAGATCCGAGGCTAGGAAGAGACGAGCAACGGGCGCAGGTCGCAGGTCACGGCGGGACGGTGGGACGGTGCAGGCGGTGGAGGCCTCCACGATCGGGAGATCGGGAAGGCCTTTGCGGTCGTGCGCCAGCAGGGGAACGAAGCCGCGGGGCGATGAACGAGAACCGGTACGAGGCGGAGTCGAGCGGAGCAAGCGTGGAAGAACTCGCGCCCCCGATCAACGTCGCCTTCCCCCTCGCGTACTTCGATAGCCTCGGCCTCCCGACGCTTGCTGCAACCTCGACTCGCTGAACCGCCGGGTGCGGACGCGCACGCCCGGTGGTGTGGGAGGCTGACGGAAAAAAGCCCGTCGGTCCCTACGCGATTGGGGAGCGAGAGCGCGGGCGGGAGCGGGAGCGGGAGCTCATGACCGAGCGTCACCCGTCGCGCGTTCCGTCTGCTCCGTGCCGCCTCCGCCTCCGCTTCCGGCTGCGGCGCCGGATGTCCCCGCGTCCGCCGCCCGGCCAGCCGCGCGCTCGCACATCTCGGTGCGCCGCAGCCGAGCGCCGGCTCGGATTTGTATGACGTTTCCTCCCGTGCGCCACTTGCGGGCGCGTTCAGATTCGCCCGGGCGGCGCGTTCTCGAGGAAGATTAGAATCGCCCTAATACCGGGGGCGGCGCGGGCGCGGGCGCGAGGGCGGGCGCGGGCGCGAGCGCGGGG
>JAQBQJ010000556.1 GCA_028287065.1 Labilithrix sp.
CTCCGCCGCCGCGCGCGGCGCCAGCGCCGATGCGGGCCACGTCGTCCGCGGCGCCTCCGGCACCGGTGCTCGAGGGAAAGGTCGCGAAGGCCGACATGAACAAGGAGTCCGCCGGCAAGCCTGCGGAGTCGGTGGTGGGCAACACGAACACGCCGATCCAGCTCCGCTCCGACTTCTCGGCGCTCGCGCTGTTCGCGCCGCGCGTGAAGACCGACGGCCAGGGCCACGCGACCGTGCCGGTGAAGCTGCCCGACAACCTCACGCGCTATCGCGTGATGGCGCTCGTCGCCGCGGGCGATCGCAGCTTCGGCGCGAACGAGTCGACGCTCACCGCGCGGCTGCCCGTCATGGCGCGCCCGTCGGCGCCGCGCTTCCTGAACTTCGGCGACAAGTTCGAGCTGCCGGTGATCGTCCAGAACCAGACGGACGCACCCGTCGAGGTCGGCGTCGTCGCGCGTGCGACGAACGCGACCATCGAAGAGCCGAGCGCGAAGCGCGTGAAGATCGCGCCCAACGATCGCGTCGAGGTGCGCTTCAACGCCGGCACGGTGAAGCCGGGAACGGCGCGCTTCCAGATCGGCATCGCGTCCGGCGGGTTCTCGGATGCGAGCCAGGTCGAGCTGCCGGTGTACACGCCGGCAACGACCGAGGCGTTCGCGACGTACGGGGAGATCGACGATGGCTCGATCGCCCAGCCGGTGAAGATGCCGCCGGGCGTGTTCCCGCAGTTCGGCGGCCTCGAGATCACGACGAGCTCCACGCAGGTGCAGGCGCTCACCGATGCACTGCTCTATCTCGTGAAGTACCCGTTCGAGTGCAACGAGCAGATCGCCTCGCGCGTGATCGCGATCGCAGCGCTCCGCGACGTGCTCCAGGCCTTCAAGGCGGAGGGGATGCCGGCGCCTGCGGCGCTCGAGCAGTCGATGAAGATCGACTTCGAGAAGCTGAAGCGCCATCAGAACGCAAGCGGCGGCTGGGGCTTCTGGCAGGAGACGCCGTGGCCGTACCTCTCGATCCACGTCGCGCACGCGCTCGTGCGCGCGAAGGACAAGGGCTACAAGCCGGACGACGACATGATGCGTCGCGCGCAGAGCTACCTGCGCAGCGTCGAGTCGTACATCCCGTCGTGGTACGGCGAGGACGCACGCCGCTCGCTCATCGGATACGCGCTGTTCGTCCGCAAGAAGATGAACGACGCGGATCCGGCGCGCGCGAAGCGCCTCATCGCGGAGGCAGGCGGCGTGGACAAGCTGCCGATCGAGGCGGTGGGCTGGATCTGGCCGACGCTCTCCGGCGATCCGTCATCGAGCGTCGAGAACGATGCCGTGAGGCGTCACGTCACGAACCGCGTCACCGAGACCGCCGGCAACGCGCACTTCGTGAGCGGGTACAAGGACGCGGACTGGGTGCTGCTCAACTCCGATCGACGCGCCGACGGCGTGCTCCTCGAGTCGATGATCGGCGATCAGAAGGACAGCACCGTCATCCCGAAGCTCGTGAAGGGGCTCCTCGCCCATCGCAAGCAAGGTCGCTGGCACAACACGAACGAGAACGCATTCGTGCTGCTCGCGCTCGACCGTTACTTCAACACGTACGAGAAGGTCACCCCGGACTTCGTCGCGCGCATCTGGCTCGGCGATCGCTTCGCCGGTCAGCACGCGTTCAAGGGACGCACGACCGAGTACAGCGACGTGAAGATCCCGATGGCGTGGCTCGCCGGCGAAGCGAGCTTGAAAGGCGGCCAGCAGCAGAACCTCGTCGTCGGCAAGGACGGCCCGGGACGCCTGTATTACCGCATCGGAATGCAGTACGCGCCGACCGACCTGAAGCTGCCGCCGGCCGATCACGGCTTCGTCGTGTCACGCACGTACGAGGGCGCGGAGAAGCCGGCGGACGTGAAGCGCGACCCGGACGGCACCTGGCGCGTGAAGGCCGGCTCGAAGGTGCGCGTGCGCGTGTCGATGGTGGCGCAGTCGCGTCGCTATCACGTGGCGCTGGTCGATCCGATCCCGGCGGGTCTCGAGGCGCTCAACCCCGCGCTCGCCGTGACCGGCGAGATCCCGAAGGACCCGAAGGCCGAGGCCGCCCAGGCGAAGTCGGGTCGGTACTGGTACTGGAACCGCACGTGGTACGAGCACCAGAACATGCGCGACGAGCGCATGGAGGCCTTCGCCTCGCTGCTCTACGACGGCGTGTGGGACTACACGTACGTCGCGAAGGCGACGACCCCGGGCGTGTTCATCGTGCCGCCTCCGAAGGCGGAGGAGATGTACTCGCCGGAGACGTTCGGACGCGGCGCGGGCGATCGGATGATCGTCGAGTAGCTCGGTCGTCAGCGCTCAGGTCGTGTGAATCACACGACACGAGCTCCCGAAGGTCGCTCAGTCGCTGAGCTTCGTGAGCACGTCGAGCGTCGCACCGTACCCCGACGTCTTGGTCGGCTGCGCCGCGTCTCGGAGGAACGCGGCATCGATCTTGAGATCGGTGCCGTCGAGCGTGAAGCAGTTGGCGGCGGGGAGTGGCTGGCCGTACTCGTCGACACCGGTGGGGCAGGTCGAGAGCTGCGCGGGACGCACTTCGATGGCGCAGCCGTAGCTCGTAGACCTGTCCGTGGACTTGCTCTCGACGGTCTTGATCGACGTCTTGGTGACGATCGCCGTCGCCGTCAGACCATAGGTCTGGCCCGAGCAGCGCTTCGCGATCACGATGCGGTCGGCGGCGACGCGAAGCCGGAGGTCGATGCCGCTGACGGTTCCTGCCCAGAGCCCGATCAGCGAGTTCGGTGTGGTCTCCGTCGATGCGGGCGGACCGAACATCGCGGCGTAGTCGGCAGGCCCCTCCACGGTGGTGCCGCCTTCGCCGCTCGTGTTGTCCTCGGGGATGCCGGTGCCGCCGCTCGATCCCGCGATCGTCGTGCTGCTGCCGGTGGCCGTGCACGCGGTGAACATAGAAAGGAGGAGGAGCGCGCCGACGGACGTAGGGGCGAGTCGCATGGCCGCAGTTTCTGACACGGAAATGAGCGCGTGCAACCGCGATCGGCATCCCGTGCGATCGGATGGAAATCGCACTGAGGCACGAGAAACCATTGAGGAAAACCGAAATTGCCCGGGGGACCGACGAGAACCGCATGGACGTGCCGGAAAGACTCGTATATCCCAGGAATTGAAGGGCTTTCCCTCCACCACGAGGTTCCGAAGATGCGTTCTCGCTATCGCTTCCTGACACCGCTCGTTGCGGCATCGCTGCTCGTGGGCCTCGCAGCCTGCGGCGGCACCACCGCCTTCTCCGGAGCGCAGGCCTTCTCGGTCGCAGGCACTCCGCCTCCGCCTCCGCCTCCGCCGCCTCCGCCTCCGCCGCCCGTCGAGGCGCCGAAGCCGCCGCCGCGCGTCGAGCTGCGCGACAACAAGATCGAGTTCAAAGAGAAGATTCAGTTCGAGGTCAACAAGGCGATCATCAAGCCCGAGTCGGACTCGCTGCTCGCCGAGATCGCGGACGTCATCAAGAAGAACCCGCAGGTGAAGAAGCTCTCGATCGAGGGCCACGCCAGCGCCGAGGGTGATGCGAAGCGGAACAAGAAGCTGTCCGACGACCGCGCGAAGGCGGTCATGGATCACCTCGTGAAGAAGGACGGCGTCGATGCGGCCCGCATGGTCGCGAAGGGCTGGGGCATCGAGAAGCCCATCGCCCCGAACGACACCGAGGAGAACCGCGAGAAGAACCGCCGCGTCGAGTTCCTCGTCATCGAGCAGGACGTCACGCAGAAGAAGGTCGAGATCGACCCGACCACCGGCAAGGAGCGCGTCGTCGACACGAAGACGGAGTCCATCAAGGCTCCGGATGCGCCGGCCGACACGACCACGAAGCCCGCGGACACGACGAAGCCCGCGACTCCGAAGCCGGGCACGAAGCCCGCGACGCCGGCGACGCCCGGTGCTGCGGCCGCTCCCGCAACCCCCAAGGCTCCCGCCGTGAAGCCCCCCGCGGAGAAGAAGTGATGAAGACCAGCCACCTGATCGCCTGTATCTCCGTTCTCGTCAGCGCCGTCTCCGGTTGTGGCTTCGCGGCGCGCAGCCCCGAGATGTACCGCGACGACACGAAGGCCGTTCTCCAGACGAAGAGCAACGACATCCGTGCTTGCTACGACGGCGTGCTCAAGACCACGCCGGGCGCCGCGGGCAAGGTGACCGTGAAGTTCGACGTCGAGAACGAGCAGGGCAAGATCGTCAACGTGACGGTCGACAAGCCCAACACGACGGCGCCGGATCCGGTCGCCGAGTGCGTCACGAAGAGCATCGCCGGTCTCGGCATCTCTCCGCCGGACGCGCGCCTCGGTCAGGCGACGTTCGTGTGGGAGTTCTCGGCGCCCGCGCCGGGCGTGTACGCGACGCCGACGAAGTCCTGATTCAGGGCCTCACTCACCCCCGGCCCCTCTCCCGAAGCGGGAGAGGGGAGGTGAGGCTTTGCCACGCTGCTTCCGTGCGCTTCGCGCGGACCTTGTCTGCGACCATCAAGATCGGCTGATCGCGTAGCCAGCGGGTGCGCTCGTCTTCGGGCGCTTTCTCCCATGCGGGGGCGAGCGCCGCGATGAGCCGGCGCATCGATGCGAAGAGCCCCGCGAGCACGATGTGCGTGACGGGCTCGTCCGGCGGGCGCGCTGCGACGTCGACGAGCGCCACCGCAAGGCTTGCGAGCTCGGCGATCGCCTCGCGACCGAAGTCGTGGGCGCGCGCTGCACCGAGCAGGTAACCGACGGTCGACGCGACGACGTGCGTGTCCTCGATCGTGCGGAACGGCTTGAGCCACACGTCGTAGCCGTCGCCCGGAAGCACGTCGTCGTCCTCGATCGTGACGTCCGTGAAGCGCACGACCGCGTGCGGGATCTCCGGCGTGAAGGGGAGCTCTCCGCGTGGGACGATCGACACGCCCGGGGCGTTCGGCTTCACGCGGACGACGCGCAGCCTGTTCTTCCCGTCCGCCTCGATGCCGCGGCTCGCGACGACGAGCAGCTGTTCGGCGATCGTCGCGAGCGTCGCGAACGTCTTCTCGCCGTCGAGCACGAGCGTGCCACCACGCTTGTCGAGGCGCGTGGCGATCGCGCGCGGGTGTGCTCCGCCGGACTCCGTCGCGCAGAGCGAGGCGTACGCCGGCGGAGTCTCCGCCGGCGCGGCATGCTCGAACAACCGCGACAGCGCGGCGCTGTACCCCGCGACGAAAGCGTAGCCGAGGCGATCTGCGTGGAAGCCTCCCCATAGCGCACGCGCGATCGGCGACTTGAACGGGCACTTGCCGAGCTTCGCGACGAACGCGGGGAGATCGCGCGGACCGCGCGCGAGCGGAGCGGAGAGCGTGTAGACGAGGATGTTCACGGCGGCGTCGGCTAGAGTACACCGCGATGCAAGCCTTCGAGAACGGGCGCACGCTGCCGGCCAAGTCGCTCGATTTCTGGTTCGACTACACGTGCCCGTACGCGTACCTGGGCTCGACGCAGGCACGTGCGCTCGCCGCGCGAATGGGTGTATCACTCACGTATCGCCCTCTGCTGCTCGGCGGCGTGTTCCGTGCGAACGAGACGCCGCAGAAGCTCTTCGCGACGCTCGCTCCTCCGAAGGCCGCGCACAACATGGATGACATGCAGCGCTGGGCGAAGCGCTTCGGCGTGTCGCTCACCATGCCGCCTGACCATCCGATCCGCTCGGTGGAAGCGCTGCGCGCGACGCTCGTGACGGGCATCGATCCGCGGGTCGTCGACGCGTTCTTCCGCGCGTACTGGGTCGACAATGCGGACATCTCGAGCCGCGAGGTGATCGCGAAGGTGGTCTCGAGCTGCGGCCACGACTCGGATCTCGTGCTCGCCGCGATCGACACGCAGTGCGTGAAGGACGTCCTCCGAGAGCGCACCGACGAGGCGATCGCGCTGGGTATCTTCGGTGTCCCGGCGTGGGTCGTCGACGACGCTCACCTGTACTGGGGCCAAGACCGCATCGAGTTCGTCGAGGGCCTCTCCCGCCCCGTACACGTGCCCGTGCCCGTGCCCGATCTCGCTCTCGACTCTCCTCCGACGCTCGAAGTCTTCTGGGACTTCTCCTCCCCGTTCGCCTACCTCGGCGCGACCCAGATCGACGCCCTCGCCCGCCGCACCGGCGCCCGCGTCACCTGGCGCCCGCTCCTCCTCGGCGGCCTGTTCCGCTCGATCGGCACCCCCGACGTCCCCATCGCGACGTTCTCCGACGCGAAGAAGCGCTACATCCTGAAGGACCTCGATCGCTGGGCCGCGTACTGGGGCGTCCCGTTCCGTTTCCCTTCACGCTTCCCCGCCAACTCGCTCCGCGCGCTGCGCGTCTACTGCGCACTGCCGGAGGAGCGACGCGCCGCGTATCGCGATGCCGTCTTCCGCGCCTGCTGGGCGGAGGATCGCGACATCACGGACGATGCCGTTCTCGGCTCGTGCATCGGCGACGAGAGCGCAGCCCGCGATGCGCTCGCCCGCGCGAACAGCGACGAGGTGAAGAGCGAGCTCCGGCGCGCGACCGAGCATGCCGCCGAGCGCGGCGTGTTCGGCGTCCCGACATTCGTGGTCGGCCGCGAGCTGTTCTGGGGCCAGGACCGCCTCGATCTGGTCGAGGAGGCGCTCTCTCGCTGAAAGCCCCGGGATTCCATCCCGGGGTCGCTGGTTCAGTCGAGCGTTACCGTACTGCTTTGCGGCAGGCTCTCGGCGCCGCGTCCGTCGACGATGCTGAGCTGCAGCGAGCGCGCACCGCGGCGATCCTTGCCATGGAGATCGCGGCCGTCGTTCCCGTGATCGTCGCGCTCGGAGCCGCGGACGGTGACCGACGGTGCTCCGTCGTCGAGCTCGGAGGCCTTGATCACGATCGTGATGAGGGTGCTCTCGCGCGTCGGGTTCGGCGCGGGCACGTCGATGCTGCCTTCGACGTTCGGCGCCATCCGGTAATGGAGGCGCGTGACCGCCTCGCCGTCGTTGTCGTGGAAGAGGACGGTGACCGGGATCGCGTACGAGCCGTTCTGCTCGGTCACCACGAGCGGCGCCTCGACCGAGTCGATGATGGGCGCGTCGTTCGCCGTCTGGTCGCCGCACGCGAGGGCCGCCGCGGGGAGCGCGAGGACGAGGCCGAAGCGAAGGAGGGAAGCGAGGCGGGTAAGCATCGAGGTCGGTGAGATAGCAGCGTGGATGTACGTTTCAAGCCGGATCGACCCGGTCGATGCCGATTCGATTAATGGATTCTCCAACGATTTCGATAGGGAAGGTAAGTTCCCTGCCGTCCGTACTACGCGCCAGGCCCCGAAACGGCCTCACCCGGCCTCACGCCAGCCGGGCGACCTCGAGCTCGATGACGCGTCGCACGATCGCGATCGCGCACGCATAGGTCGCATCGACGCCGAAGAAGCTGAGGGACTTCGAGAGGAGCGACTGCCGGCGCGAGTACGGCGTGTCCGACGCGTAGTGGACGATCCCGACGTCGAACGGCGTGTGCGCGGAGAGGTGGACCACCTCGTCGGTGGGAACGCGGCGCGGGTTCACGAGCTCGTAGGTCGCGCCGAGGAACGGACCCGCCTCCATCTCGAGGACCGTGTAGCCGCTCGAGTAGAAGGCATCCATGTACTCCTTGTTCTGGAGGAACGCGCTCCGGACGGTGACTGCCTTCTGGTTGTCGAAGACGCTTCCATGCCGGAGATACGGCGCGACGTCGCGCGCGGTGAAGGCGTTCTTGAACAGGAACGTGTTCTTCGAATGCTCGTCGTAGACGTTGCCGCTCAGCATGACGTCGCCGACGCGACCGTTGAGCGTGGCCGCCTTGCCCATGATGTAGATGCCGCGCACCTCGCCCACGCCCTGACCGAGGCGCGAGAGGAGGTGATACGCGGCCATGCCGAGCGGGTAGTCGATGTTCACGAGCACCGCGTCGCTCTTCTTCAGGCGCTCGATGCCGGGCATCTTGAGGCGCGGGTCGAGCAGCTCGGGATCGAGCTCGCGCAGGTGCGCGATCTGCGCGTCGACGTCGATGTGACCCGGCTCGGAGAGGTGCACGAGGCCCTTCGTGGCCTCGAACGCGCGCACCTCGTTCATCTTCGACGTGCCGCTGCTGCTGTGAATGTACTGGCGCAGCAAGTAGTAGAGGAGCGGCGCGAGCTGCGTCGGATCGTTCAGCGCGGCGACGCGAGCGACCTCGTCGCCGAGGCCCTCGGGATCGCGCAGGCGAGCCCACGCGACGATCTCGTCGGCGTGCGAGCGCGCGTAGCCGCCCACGAGGTTCGCGAGCGCATGGGTGTTCGACGACACGAAGTACACGGGCGGTCGTCGCGGCTCGGTCCGCTTCACGTACGCCGGCTCGATGCCGCTCCACCATCGCTGCGCGGCGCGCTGGTACTGCGAGTACGAGGCGGCGAGCATGCGAACACGGAGATCGAGCGGGCGGTCGTAGAGCGCGCGTCCGCCGCGCTCGAGGCGCGCGGGCCCGAACGCGTCGAGGAGCTTCTGCGCATCCTCGACGCTGACGCCGAGCGCGGCCGCGAGCGCGACCGGATCGCGCGTTGCCTCGACCATCGCCTCCGGCGAGGGCGCGACGCGGCGGAGCCGGTTGTGGATCTTGTTCCACTCGATCTGGTACGCGGTGACGATCGGAACGAGGTCGTCGATGTCGCTCGCGCTCGCGATGAACACGGCCAGCTTGCCGTTGCCGTCGTAGCGGAGCGGGCGGCGCCGGCCACGGGTCTTCGCGATCTTCCACTGGCGGACGTCGTACCCGGCGGCTTCGAAGAGCTCGTGCGACTGACCGAGGATGATCAGGTCGACGTCGGGCATGTCGTCGGGGAGGCGGGCTGCCGCATACGCAAACGCGGAGAGGTCGGGCTCCTCGTCGAGCGCGCCGGCGTGCAGGCTCGAGCCGCTGTACGCATGGCCTTCCTCGAACGCGCGCACCCGCACCTCGCCGGACGAGCGCAGCAGCGAGTAGTACGTCGAGATGTAGAGGCTGATCTCTTCGGATTCGGGTTCGGGCGGGCTCCGCAGCATCCTCGGCCGAGCATAGCGTATCCTTCTCGGCCGTGGACCGCGCTCACCCGACCCCAATCGAACGCCCGACGGTGCCGAGGCACTACAACGCGGCGGTCGACTTCGTCGATCGCCATGTCGCCGAGGGTCGCGGCGATCGCGTGGCGTTCGTCGAGGACGCGCGGACGACCACGTACGCGCAGCTCGCGGAGCTGACCTCGCGGGCGGCGACGGCGATCCGCGGCCTCGGCGTCGTGCCCGAGCAGCGCGTGATGCTGTGCCTCCACGACACCGCGGACTTCGCGGCGATCTTCTTCGGCGCGATGCGCGCAGGTGCGGTCGCGGTGCCGGTGAACACCCTGCTCACGGCCGACGACTATGCGTTCATGCTCGAGGACAGCCGCGCGCGCGTGCTCTTCGTGAGCGATGCGCTCGTCGAGAAGTTGCAGCCCGCGCTCGCGAAGGTGGCGAAGCCGCCGCGGGTCGTCGTCGTGAAATCCCCCGCATTCACCGGACCGAGCGGCGGCGCCGACTCCGCGCCCGGCGAGACGCGTGTTTCCCGCACGGTTCGCCATCTCATGTTCGAGGACGTGATCGCCTCGAGCGCGCCGGAAGGCGAGGTCGCGCCCACGACGTGCGACGACGTCGCGTTCTGGCTCTACTCGTCGGGCTCGACCGGCGCGCCGAAGGGCGCGATCCATCTCCATTCGCATCTCGTCCACACCGCCGCGCTCTACGGCAAGGGCGTGCTCGGCGTCCGCGAGGACGACGTCGTCTTCTCCGCCGCGAAGCTGTTCTTCGCGTACGGGCTCGGCAACGCGCTCACCTTCCCGCTCCACGTCGGCGCGACCGCGGTGCTCATGGCCGAGCGGCCCACGCCGGCGTCGGTGATGCGCACGCTCGCGAAGCACCGGCCGACGATCTTCTGCGGCGTGCCCACGCTGTTCGCGTCGATGCTGGCCGATCGCGCGCTCGCCGAGGCCAAGGGCTCGGCGCGGCTGCGCGTGAGCATCTCCGCGGGCGAGGCGCTGCCGAAGCACACCGGCGAGAAGTGGCGCGAGCGGTTCGGGACGGACATCCTCGACGGCATCGGGTCGACGGAGATGCTCCACATCTTCCTGTCGAACCGTCATGGCGACGTGCGTTACGGGACCTCGGGAAAGCCGGTGCCCGGCTACGACGTGAAGCTCGTCGGCGACGACGGTGAAGAGACGCCCGACGGCGAAGAGGGCTCGCTCTGGGTGCGCGGCCCGTCGAGCTGCGTGGCGTACTGGAACCAGCGCGAGAAGAGCCTCGCCACGTTCCACGGTCCGTGGACGCGCACCGGCGATCGCTACGTGCGCGACAGCGAGGGCTACTACACCTACGCAGGCCGCTCCGACGACATGCTGAAGGTGGGCGGCATCTGGGTGTCGCCGTTCGAGGTCGAGAGCGCGCTCTCCGCGCACGAGGCGGTGCTCGAGGCCGCGGTGGTGGGGCACGCGGACGGCGACGGTCTCGTGAAGCCGCGCGCGTTCGTGGTGCTCGCCGACGGGCGCGAGGGCAGCGAGGCGCTGTGCGCGGAGCTCCAGGCCTTCGTGAAGACGAAGCTTGCGATGTACAAGTACCCGCGCTGGATCGAGTTCACGAAGGAGCTGCCGAAGACGGCGACCGGGAAGATCCAGCGCTTCAAGCTTCGGGCATGACGCATGGCGCTCGAGGTCGTCAGGTTCACCGACTTCGCCGACGGCCCGACGCTGGTGTTCCTGCACGAGGGCCTCGGCTCCGCGAAGCAGTGGCGTGATTTCCCGAAGCGGGTAGGCGAGGCGACGAAGCTGTCGGCGATCGCGTACAGCCGCATCGGCTACGGCGCGTCGGACCCGGTGACCTTGCCTCGTCCGCTCACGTACATGCAGGACGAAGCGAAGTACGCGCTGCCCGCGCTCCTCGACGAGCTCGACATCGCGAGCGCGATCCTCGTCGGCCACTCCGACGGTGGGTCGATCGCGATCGTGCACGCGGCGGTGGATGCGGGCGCGCGCATTCGAGGCATCGTGCTCGAAGCGCCTCACGTGTTCGTCGAGGACGTCTCGATCGCGAGCATCGCGAACGCGCGCAAGGCCTATGAAATGGGCGATCTACGCGAGAAGCTCGCGAAGCATCACGGCGACAACGTCGACGGAGCATTCCGCGGATGGAACGACGCGTGGCTCGATCCGGCGTTCCGCGCGTGGAACATCGAGGAGTATCTGCCGCGCATCGAGGTGCCGGTGCTGGTGATCCAGGGCGAAGACGATCCTTATGGAACGCGCGCGCAGGTCGACGCGATCTCGCGCCAGGTGAAGGGCCGCGTGGAGACGCTGATGCTCCCGCAATGCGGGCATGCGCCGCACCGGGATCAGCCGGAGACGACACTCGACGCGATCGCTCGTTTCGTCGCTGGGATCCGAGAAGTCTGAGAAAATCGCGAAAGCGCGAAGGCGCCTGGTTTCGATCGTGATGGGTCGCCTCGTGGTTGCGGTCGGAATTGCTCCGCGCGCGCAAGCCTCGCTCACTGCCGCGCGATCGGCGCGGCGCAATTCCGCCCGCTGGATTGGAGTCTCCGACCCCACCTGCCGCGTCGATCCGCAATTTCGAGCGTCTCGCGACGACGGTCGAAAGTTCAAGGCGGCCCTCGCCCCGTTCGAACCCCAGTTCGCTTTCGAGGGCCGCGAATGGGCCGAACCGTTCATTGGTCTACCGATCACGCGAATCGAGCGATCGGCAGACAAAAGTTCTTCGCGGTTTCGCGCTTTTCTCGGACTTCTCGGATTCGGAGCCTGGCGCCGCCAGTCAGCGCGTCGTGAGCGCGCGCTGGCACGTCGCCACGTCGGTCTTTCCGGCGAGCCACGAGGTGACGCACAGGTCTTCGGGGCTGCCCTCGGCCCAGATCGCGAGCCCCTTGTGGTCTTCGGCGCCGCGCGCCTTCCGGACGAAGGTCAGGCGCTCGGGCTGGGCGCCGGCCTGCGAGACGACCGCGCTCATCGTCTCCGGCTCGAGCGCCACGAGCGATTCGAACGTCGCGTCGTACTCCGCGTCCGTCGTGGTGCCGGGCCTCGAGCTCGGTCGATCCGTGCTCGCGAGTCGCAGCCCCTCGCGCCCGTAGATGCGGAGGTTGCGGTAGGTGACGCCGTGGCAGTCGAGGGTGCCACACCGACGGTCGAGCAGATCCGCGACCGCCGGGAACGAGCCACGGTCCGGCGGCTGCACCGCGACGCGCGCGTCGCCCGACGTCGCCACGCAGGCCGTCGCGAGCAGGATCCCGGCGAGGAGCGGCGCGAGGCGAGCGCTCGTCATGGCGTCACTCCGTCGGCCGGAACGAAGACGTGGCCTGCAGACGTAGGCCCTGCTGGCTCGTGATGGCACGTCGCACACGAGCCTTCCCGCCCGACGAGTGTGCTCATGCGGACGAACGCGGCGCCGTACGAGACGAGCACCGCCATCGGATACTGCGGGGTGAACTGCGCGGGCTCGACGTAGAAGTTTCCCGCCGCATTCGTCGTCGCCGCGTAGGACGCCCCGTTCGCGGACGTGAGCGTGACCGTCGCGTCGACCGCGGGCGTCGTGTCGTGCTCGTCGACGTAGATCGTGCCGGCGACGGAGAACGAGCGCGGGTTGCCGACCGTGCCGTCATGGCACGTTCCGCACGGCTGTCCGGCGCGATGGAGCGGCCCCTGCCGAACGCCCGGGGTCTCGTCGCCGAGCGCGGCGACCGCGGAATCGTGCACCGGATCGCAGCTCGCGATCGCCATGGTGCCGAGCGCCATGACCGCCACCGATGCGCGAAAAGGAGCGCGAGGCATCAGAACTCCACGTCGGCGCTGAAGGCGCCGACGGCCGACAGACGGTGAGTGATGAAGAGGTCGTCCAGATACCGGGTCTCCGTCACGTTCAGGTCGAAGCCGAGCACGAGCGACCGTGGGTGCTGCGCCGAGCCGACCGCGACGCGCAGCATCCCGCCTGCGGTGAGGTTCAGCAGCGGTCCGAGCTCGCGATCGCCCGTTCGAAGCGCAGGAAAATCGAATGCAGGTTGCATCGTGTACGCGCGCTCCCAGAACACGACGGGCGACTGCGCGTGGAAGCGGAGATGCGGTCCTGCCTCGACACGATCGCCGAAATCCATGATCAGCCGCGCGTCGGTGCTCGAGGCGTGCAGTCCCCACGAGTCCGTGTACAGCCGCTCGCTCAGGCGGAGCGTCGCGTGATCGAACCGGTGCGCGACGTGGCCGGCAAGGGAGTAACGATTGCGACTGGTCGGAAGCTGCTCGAGCACGCGGGCAGAGGTGCGGAGCTGGTCGACGACATCGACCGAAGCTCCGCGCGGCACGGCGATTCCAGGCGCGAACATCGGCACGTAGCGGTACGGCTTCGACGTATCGCCGTTCTCGAATTGCACGTCGGCTACCGCGGAGAAGATCGTCGAGCGATCGAGCACCAGGGTCAGCCCACCCTTCACAGCGTCGTGATCGATCGTTCGCGAGAATACCGAGAACGGCGTGCTGCTTCGTCCCGCAATGTCGTGGGCGTGCTCGTATCCGAGGAGCAGGGTGACGTTCTTCGTGAAGAGGTCCTGCTGGACGGACCCGCCGAAGGTGTACGACTGGTAATCGGGCTCGATCGAGACGTCCGCGCTGGCGCCGATGCCGAAGGTGCCCGGTTTGTAGAGACCGCCTACCGAGCCGACGTGACGGACCTCCTCCCAGCGGCGCGATGCCGTCGAGACGATGTCCACGGACGCCGCGGAGACGACGTCGACGAGGTAGCGGCCGTCGAGCCGCCATCCGCCGGCCGGGTCAGCGACCGAGCCGCCGACGGTCGGCGACAGGACGTAGACGTGGTCCGTGTCCGCGTAGCCGGCGATGGCGCTCGACGCGCGAACGTCGAGCGCGCTCGGGCTCGTCTCCTGCGCGCGAGCGGAGCCGGCAGCGCCGAGGATGGTCGCAAGGACCGCCACCCGCCCGACCGTCCTCAGTTGCAGCCACACCCGCCACCTGCCTCGAACCCCCCGCCGGTCGCGCCTTCCTGGATGGCTCGTGCGTGTGCCTCCGCCGGCCCGGTGGGGTCGGACGTCGTCATGGTCGGATGGGCGAGGCGCCCGCGCTCCCAGGGCGCGACCGAAACGCAGCCGGCGACGCTCGCCGCGAGTGACGCCGCGAGCACGAGAGAGAGGGTGTGGCTGCTCATCCGCCGTCGGCTCCCGCATCCTTCGGCATGCTCTGGATCCAGTCGCGGACGATCTTCACGTCCTTGTCGTCGACCACGAGAGAGCCGATCGGAGGCATCTGATCGGTGCCGCGCTGGCTGATCAGCTGAACGAGGAGGCTCATGTCCGGCTCCCCCGGAACGATGCGCTGCTGGCCGACCCAGCGAGGCGTCACCGCGCCGATCCCGATCGAGGTGCCGAGCGGATCCCACGACGACGCGACCGCACCGCCGTCGAGCTGCGCGGGATCGAGACGGAGCCGCAGACCGGTTGGATATCCCGTCGCCGTCGTATTGCCGTTATGGCACGTGACACCACAATTGACATTCAGCCACGCCAGCGCGGGCGCGGCTTTGCCGGTTCCGTCGTCTCCAATCGTATATGCCGTCGTCGTGGGCGTCGGTGTCAGCAGGCCCTGTTTGGCCAGGTGATCGAGCGTGATCCCGGCGGCGCCGGGAAGACCGAGCGATACGGCATCGAAACCGAGGACGCGATCGCGCCTTCCGTTATGGCACTTGTCGCACTCCGACGGAGTGGGGATATGGTAAGCGGCGCCGGAGATCGTGATATCCGCCCCGTCCGCACGCGTCGACGAGAGCTCGTCGCTCTGCCACTGGTACGAGGCGTGAACCCAGAAGTCGTCACCGAGCTTTTGGAAGAATCGTGTCTCGATACGGTGGCCCGATACTTTGAATTCCTTCCAGAGCTTCGTGCCTATCGGGAATTTCCACTCGCTGGCATTCGTGTCGTCGATCTTCGCCCCCGGAGGTAGATAGATCCAACGCGTCTTGTCGGCGCCGTCGCTCCAGAGCGCGACGGCGGGCGTGAACTCACGGACACCAGTCGCCACTTGCTTGGTCTCGACGTTCGCGTACAGCCCCGTGCACGCGAGCGAGCGAGGCGTGTCGTTCGCGAGCGGCGGACACGCCGCGTCCGCTCCCGCATCGGCGTCGAGGCCGGCGTCGACCGCGCCGTCGACGGTAGCGGCAGCCTCGGGGACCTCGACGGCCGCGTCCTGCTGGGGCGCCGGCGTCGCGCCGTCCGTGGTCGAGCACCCCAGGAACAGCGCCGAGGAGATGGTCGCCGCCGCGAGGATCGCGGCAGCGAGCCTGCCATACGACCTCACGGCTACGGCCCGCCGCCGTCCGGGCCCGGTCCGCCGCCGTCGCGCGGCGCACCGCCGTCACGACGACCGCCCGCCCCGAAGGCGCCGCCGAAGTCGGCATTTCCCGTCGGCGCGGGCGTGAGCGACCGGAGGTACGTCACGAGGCCGTCGGCCTCTGCGTCGTCCGCGACGGACCACGTGTGGAATCCTTGCCACTGCGCATAGGTCAGATTGCTGATCGGCTGCGCGAGCGTTCCGGTCGGGGTCGTCCCCTTCAGGAAGATGTTCTTCAGGTCGAGATCCGAGAATCCTGCCGTCTGCATCGGCGTGTGCTCGACGGTGCCGAGGGTGCCCGTCGTGCCGTGACAGTTCGTACACGCGACGTCCTTGCCCGTGCTCGAGTCGGGGCGCGCCGTCCCACGGCTGGCCACGACGCCGTTGTTGTATCGGCTGCTTCCTGCCTGCCATTGGGCGACGGTGGCTTGCGTGATGCGAAGGACGGCGTGGCCGCAAAGGTTGCCGGCAGCGGCGAAGATCGTGACTTCACCCGCTCCTTTCATCTCGAACATCTCGCCCCCGAAGCTGTCATCGGGCGTGTGCGTGAGCTTGGTGTCGTCCGAGGTCGTCCAGGCGATGAGCTTCGGCTCGATACCCGCGACCACGGCGGGCACGCGGTAATGGTTCTGGCCGTCATAGGCCGAGTACGCGGGGGCGAAGACGATCTTGATGGCGTCGATGTTCGCGCACACGGACGGCGGCGTGGCCGTCGTGTCGTTCGCTCCGGGATCGATGCTGCTCTGGCCCCCGGCGGTCCCGCCGCCGGCGCCGGCCGCGGCGGTCGGCGCGGTCGCCGCCGAGGTGCCCGAGCACGCCGTGATGACGGCGAGGCCGCTGCTACCCAGGCAACCGAGGACGATCGCCAATCTTACGAGCTTCATGAAAAAAGCCTTTCCGAGCAAAATGAGCCCCACGCGCCGAGATGAGTTTCCTCACCGCGCGCCTCGTAGTGGGGGGGCCGCGGCGAAAACGATCATTGCGAAATGTTTTGCTTGGAAACGATGGCGTACCTATGCCGTTCCGAGAAGTCCGAGAAAACCGCGAAAGCGCGAAGGGCTTGTCGACACGAGATCCGAGATTGAAAGAGAAACGCGGAAGCGCGGAAGGGTGTTGCTTCCATCGTGATGGGTGGCCTCGCGGTTGCGGTCGGAATTGCTCCGCGCGCGCAGGCCTCGCTCACTGGCGCGTGATCGGCGCGGCGCAATTCCGCCCGCTGGATTGAGTCTCCGACCCCACCTGTCAGCTCGATCCGCAATTTCAGGCGTCTCGCGACGACGGTCGAAATTGCGGATGGAGGTGGCAGGTCGGGTCGGAGACTCGAATTAAGTGAGCGAAACGTGGGGCGCGCGGAGCTCGCGCGAAGCGCGGCGTAGC
>JAQBQJ010000574.1 GCA_028287065.1 Labilithrix sp.
ACAAGGCCGAAGCTGCGGGGTGGTGCCTCGACTACGCGATCGCGCTTCACGGCGAAGCCGCAACCTCCGACCAGGCAATGTGCCTTGACAGATCTGCGGTCGGCCATTACTTAACATAAACGTTAAATACGAATCCGAGCTGCGAGGAGCCTGTCCGTGCCTGGATCGCCCACCATCGACGTCACGTTTGCTGCGCTCGGGGATCCCACGCGGAGGGCCATCGTCGAGCGCCTCGCGTCGGGGGACGCGACCGTGCTCGAGCTGGCAGCGCCCTTCGACATCAGCCTTCCTGCGATCTCGCGCCACCTGAAGGTGCTCGAGGAGGCAGGGCTCATCTCTCGCGGGCGAGATGCGCAACGCCGGCCGTGTCGCCTACGACCGGAAGCGCTCGAGCAGGTGACGGCGTGGGCCGAGCACACGCGGCGCGCGTGGGAAGAGCGCTTCGAGCGATTGGACGAATACCTGCGCGACTTGCAGGCAAAAGCGACCGAAACCAAGGACAAGAAAAAGGAGAACGACAATGGCAGACGGAAGAAGCGGTAATCGGGAGTGGGCCCTCGACCGGGAGATCGTCCTCTCGCGCGTGTTCGATGCACCGCGTGACCTCGTCTTTGGAGCGTGGACGGACAAGGAACACTTCGCGAAGTGGTTCGGCCCACGCGGGTTCACCACGACGATCAGGGAAGCCGACATGCGTGTCGGTGGTCTCTTGCGGTTCGATATGCGGGCCCCGGACGGCAAGGTCTGGGACAACCGCATCGCGTTTCTCGAGATCAAGCGTCCCGAGCTTCTCGTGTTCGACCACGGCTCGGACAAGGACGATGACCCGGGACGCTTCCACGTCACGATCACGTTCGACGAGCAGAGCGACAAGAAGACCGTGATGACGATGCGTCAGCTCCACCCGACGAAGGAGCAGCGCGCGATCGGCATCGGCTTCGGCGCGGTGGAGCTGGGGTACCAGACGCTCGACAAGCTCGCCGAGCACCTGCGTTCGCAGAGTTGATCGGCGTCGGAGCTGCTACGGTTGCTGATCCCTCGATGCCGCAACCCGCTTGGCAGAACCCTTTGAACATCCCTCGGCGGCAACGCATCGTCGATGCGCTCGAGCAGGCCGGCGAGCTCGCCGTGAAGTCCGCGTTCCAGAAGCTCGCCTTCATCTATGGAACGCAAGGCACCGGGACCGCCGCGGTGCGCGCCGCCACTCTCTGGCGTACCAAGATGCAAACGCTCAATCGGCCGGACCACTCCGCCGCGGCTCTCGCCAAAGGACAGGGGCAGAATCCCAATATCGCGCGGGGCGAGGCCCGCCGGCGCGTCTTCGAGGAGTTCAAGCTGTTCGAGCCCGGGACGCGCGTCGAGCAGTACGTCCACAAGGGCTACCAGATGATGGACATGTACTACGGCCCGATGCTGAACGCGCAGCAGGAAGACGCCGTGCATCCCGAGGGCGGCTCCCACTACGGCCTCCACGGCCTGCGCGACCCGCACATCGCCGCGTTCGTGCACCACGCGATGGGCTTCAAAGGCCCCTTCCTGATGCAGTACTCCGGGCGCAAGGCGTACATGGACACGTTCAAGACCATCAAAGAGGGTTGGGCGTGGGACAGCCCCGTGCGTTACCCGGTCGGCGACGGCAAGACGATCACCGCAACGCAGGAGATGTCGGCGCTGATCCGCTGGGGCATTCACAAGTACGGCGGCACGCTCGTCTTCGAAGGCAAGCAGGTCTTCTACCATCAGGTGTTCTGCTTCGACCCCGCCTCCGAGGGCTCGCGCGGCGCCGGCGATACCGAGCTCGAAGCGATGGACCTCTTCCCGTACTTCACGCCGGGCATGTCGAGCGCCACGTACGGCCGCGGCAGGGTGATCTTCCAGTGGGGCGGGCGCGAGACTGTGCCCACGAAGTGTCACTTCCTCTCGAACTGGCAAGGTGGCCCGAAGACTGCGGCAGCGACTGCGGCTCCGGCGACGCTCGGCAAGGACATCGGTCACTGGGTGAACGGCGCGTACGTGCCCTTCGGCAAAGCGACCATAAAGATCGACGGCGAGGTCCGCGGCATTCACATGCACGACCCGGAGAACCGAACGAAGAAGGACCTCACGGCGACGAGCTTCTCCGGTGCAGCGCTTCGCCCTATCTGGCACTGCTTCGCCGACGCTCCCAAGCTGCGCAATCCGGAGACGAACACGCTGTACACGGCCGACGAGATCGTCGCGCTGATGTTCGGGTCGACGCGGATCGGCAACCGCATGCTGCGCGGACTCTGAATCGCTACTTGCTGCCGACCATCGCCGCGAGCAGCGCGGCCGGTCCGTCCGAAGCGATCTTCACCTTGCTCGTATCGAGCACGACTCCGCCCCCGCCGATCAGCAACTTCGACGAGCCGACCTTCATCGCCACGGCGGTCGCGCCCGTCATCGTGAGCGCGGCGCCGACCGTGATCTCGAGCACGTCGCCGCTCGAGATCTCGATGTCCGCACCGGAGGTGACCGTCCACGCCGCGCCGACCTGCGACACGCGCTTGCCGCCGACGAGCACGCTCAAGTCCTTGCCCGACACGTCGATCGCGGCGCCGACCGTGATTGAGCGCTTTCCGTCGGTCGTCGAGGTCTTCCCCTTCTTCGCGGTCTCCGAGAGCGCACCGGTGATCGAGACCTTCATGTCGTCGCCCACGAGGACGCTCATCGCCTCGTCCGCCGTCTCCGTCAGCGTGCCGCTGACCTTCGACTTCATGTCGCCCTCCACGCCGAGCGTGGAGCCCGCCTTCGTCGCCACGGAGTGAGACCCGGCGATCGTCAGCTTCCGGTCGCCGTTCACCGTCACGCGCTCGTCCTTCGTGACTGTCTTCTTCCGCTCGCCTTCGACCGCGAGCGTCTGACTCCCCGCCACCGTCACGTCCCACAGCCCCTTCACCTCGAAGCTGCGGTTGCCCTTCACCGTCACTGCCTCGTCGGCCTTGATGGTCACCATCCGGCTCGTCGTTATGTGCGTCTTCCGGTCCTTCGTGACCTCGACGAGGAGATCCTTCTGCGCGTGCATGTGCACGTGCTCCGAGCCCGCGGCATCGTCAATCCGCAGCTCGTTGTGCCCCGCGCCGTCCGGCGAGCTGTACGACATGAGCGTCGAGACCGTCTTCCTCGCCGGAAGCGCATACGGCGGGAGATACGTCGCGTTGTAGAGGCGCCCGACGACGACCGGCCGATCGGGATCGCCGTGCTCGAACTCGACGAGCACCTCCCAGCCGATGCGCGGGATCGCGATCGCGCCCGACATCGGCAGATGCGCGACGCGCACCCACGGCGAGCTCTTCTCGTCGAACTTCGCGCGGCGATCCCAGTGGAACTTGAGCCGCACGCGCGAGTGCTCGTCGGTGTGGATCTCCTGCCCGCTCGGCCCGGTCACGAACGCCGTCTGCGGACCCGCGATGCGCGGGCGCGGCGTCGTCGCCGGAGCGCGGTACGGAACGCTCTTCGGGATCGCGCGGAACGTCCCGTTCCATGCGCCGACCGCGCCCGCGGCCGCGCTCCACGTGTGCGTCACCTCGGTGACGAGGTACTCCTGCGAGAGGTCGTCGCGCGGCGCCGACTCGAGCTCGAAGGTGCACCCGGCAAACAGGCCAGGCGCCGTCGCCGCCGTCCCGAGCACGCCCGTCGACGCACAGGCCAGCGCCTCCATGCGGAGCTTCGCGCGCCGCGTTCCCTCCGCGGGTGTCGTGTACCCACCAGGATGATCGTAGAGCTCGCGCGCGCGCGCGCCCTTGCTCTCGGACGACGCCTCGAGGCTCAGCTCGGGCTTCTGCCAGTCGAGATCACGCAACGTCACCTTCGTCGCGCGGAGCGTGTCTACCTCCGTCAACGTGGCAACCGCCGTCTTCCCGAGGAGGCCGACGTCGGCGACGTACGGAAGCTTTGCAGGCGCGCACGCGTGATGAGCATCGGCGGCGTCCCCGAGCACCAGCTCGAGCCCGCTCGAGCCGTCCTCGAAGAAGTAGTACGCGCCCTCGGCCTCGAGGAGGCGCGACACGAACGCGAGCATCGTCTCGCCATACTGCGTGCACGACGCGAGCTTCGCGTAGGTCCCGGAGAGACGCTTCTTGATCCGCGCGGCCGGGATCCCCGCCTCGATGAGGACCTTCTCCACGATCTCGGGCACCGTCATCTCCTGGAAGATGCGGCAATCGGTGGAGAGCGCGAGAAAATCGATCGGAGAGCCGATGGTGATCGTGAAGACGGGGCCGGCGCCGTGCCAGACCTCCTTCACAGCGAGGATCACCCCCTCGAAGCGACGCGCCTCCTCGCCGCCGATCGAGACATCGAGCTGGGCTCCCTTGCGCAGCATGTCGTGCGGGCGCACGGCGCCGGGGTCGATCGAGAGATCGACCATGATGCGGCGGGGCGCGTTGATCTTCTCCTCGACGCGCACCGCCGACGGGAGCAGCGCTTCAGCCGCGACGCCGTCGATGCGCAACGTCACTCGAAGGGCCTGGGTTGCGAGCTGTGCCATCGTCGTTCTCGTCAGGGGTTGTGCTTGACGGTCGCGCCGTCGCTCGACACGAGCGGGCCCGTGATGGCCAGCGCCGCAGTCTTGATGGCGATCTCACTGCCCTTGATGGTGATCGTGCTTCCGCCGCACACGATCGCGATCTCGGACTCCGCGACGATCTCGATGCTCGGTGCCGTGCCGTTGAACGCGGCGCCGACGGTGAGCTTCATCTTGCCCTTCGCCGACTCGCCAACGCTTCCCTTCGCGGTCACTGCGTGCGCGGCCGAGATGGTGTCCTTGAGATCGCCCTTCACGAGCATCTGCATGCCCGCCTTGCCGTTCTGGATGCGCGCCCCCGTGACGCTCTCCTTCGAGTCGCCCTTCGTGGTCACGATGAGGCCGCCGTCGGCTGAGGTCGACCACGCGGCCCCCGAGGAGGCGGTGAGCTTCTTCAGGATCTCGCGGGTGAGCCCCTTCTTCGACGTGGCCTTCATCGCACCGGAGACGGTGAGCGTCCGCTTCTTGCCGATGTCGGTCGTCCGATCCTTCTTCGCCTTCTCGGTGCGGTCGCCGTCGACCGAGTCCTCTTCCTTACCCTTCACGGTGATGGACCGACTGCCCTCGATGGTCGTCGTCTCGTTGCCCTTCACCGTCGTCTTCTGATCTTTCGTCACCGTGAGCTTCTCGTCGGCCTCCGTGGTGACGGTGCGATCCGCGCCGACCTCGAGGACGTGACGATTGCCGACGACGCGCGCCTCGTTGTCGCCGACAAGGACGGCCATGTCGCGCGCGGCGTGGACGGTGATCAGCTCGGCGTCCTTCTTGTCCTCGAAGACGATCTCGGAGAGCGTGCCGTCGCTCGTGCTCGTCAGTGTCTGCCACGACGTGCGCGTCATGTTGGCCGGCAGCTTGTGGGCGGCTGGATGCGTGCCGTCGACGAGCCGCGCCATGACCCACGGGCGGTCGACGTCGCCGTCGAGGTGGCTGACGAGCATCCCCCAGCCGACGCGCGGGAGCGCCATCGACCGCGCGAGCGAGGCCTGCCCGACGCGCGAGCGAATCGAGCAGCTGTCGTCCTTCTTGCCTTCGCGATCCCACGTCGGCTGCACGATCACGCGCGCGTGCTCGTCCGCGTCGATCTCCTGGTTCGACGCGCCACGCACGTAGGCCGTCTCCGCACCGAGGGCGGTGCGCGCCGCAGCGCGATGGGCGGGTCGGAACGGCACGTCGGCCGGCACTGCAGTGAACGTCTCGGTGAAGGGATCCTCGGCGGACGCTCGCCATTCGACGCCGATGCAGAACAGCTTGCGAAGCCCCGCGTCGAGCGGACCCTCGTCGATCTCGAAGATCTTCCCGCATGCGATGGACGGGCTGTCCGACTCGCCCGTCACGACGACGCGGCGCGCGCGCAGTCCCTCGAGCGACGTCTTCGCGCGAGCGCTCGCGTCGCCGTCGGACGCGAGGCGCGCCGGCCACGCGTAGACCTCGAGCTTTGCGTCTCCCGTCGTCGCCTTGCCGGCGAGCGCGAGCTTCGGCTTCAACGGATCGCGGTCGCGAGTCGCGAATGCGGTCGACGTCGCGCTTGCGCGCGCAGCGAGCGACGCCACCCATTTCTCGCTCGCGACGGTGCCGTGGTGCGTTCGATGGTGGAACGCGCCGGAGACCTGATCGGCCTTCGTCGAGTCGTTCGCGAACGTGAGCTTCGTGCCGCTCGAGCCGTGCGCGTAGAAGGCGTAGATGCCCTCTTCGCCCAGGAGGCGTGCGAGGAACGCCCAGTCGCTCTCGAGGTACTGCGCCGTGTAAGGGCGCGAGGGCGACGCTCCTGCCAAGGTCCATGTGGCGGCGGCGACACTGGCGCGCGAGAGGACGTCCTTGCCGATCGCGACCGCCGTCATCGCGAGATAGACACGCGAGCTCTGGCCGTGAGCGAGGAGCTCGGCCTCGGGACCGAGCTCGATCGTGAGGACCTGTTCGCCGGCGGTGTACGTCGCCGACGCCCCGACCACCACCCCCGTGAGCTTCAGCTCCTCGCCGAGCCGCGCCTTCACGGAGAGCTCGAAGTCCTTGCCGACGAAGTCCGCGGGCTTGTCGTCCTCACCGACAGCACGCACCTGGACGCGGAAGTGCTCGCCGACGGACTCGCGCCCCACGACGTTCGTGGCGATACGCTTCTTGCCGTCGATGCTGAAGGTGATGGACGCCATCGATCACCCTGCCAGCTGGGGAGCGCCGGCGATCTCCACGCCGCCCGATCCCTTGAGGGTGACCGTTCCGACGAGCGCGACCGACGCGGGCGTCATGCTCAGCACGCCGCCCGCACCGATGAACGTCACTGCGCCGGTCACGGTGATCTTGATCTTCTTCGCCTTCAGCTGGAGCTTGCCTGCGGCCGTGAGCGCCCCGAGCGCAGAGACGGTGCGCTCCATGTCGCCCTGCGCGCTCGAGACGCGGTTGCCGTCGACGGTCTCCACCCATGCACCGCCGATCATCAGCGTGACGTCACCGGAGGTCGCCTCGGTGAGCGCGCCGTCGGACGAAGAGACCGACTTTGCGCCGCCGACCGACTCCGACGAGTTGCCGGCCACGTAGATCGTGATGTCCTTCTTCGCCTTGGCGGTGACGGCGCCGGTGACCGCCATCTCGTAGTTGCCCTTCACGCGCTCGAGCATCTCCTCGTCCGACGTGATCGCGAGGTCCTTGCCGACGCTCTCCTCGTCGTTGCCGTCGACGCGCGTCGCGAGCGCACCGTCGACGACGGCGCTCTCGTCCTTGGTCACCTTCTTCGTGCGATCGCCGGCGACTGCGACGCCTGCATCCTTGGCGGCCTTCGCGGTGTCGTTCTTCTCGACGATGACCGTCTGCGCGTCGCCGATGAGCCACGTCGAGTCCTTGCCCACGGCGAGCGTGTCGTTTTCGCCGATCTTCTCGGTCTCGTCGTGGAGGATCGTCGCGTCGAGGTCCTTCGCCGCTTTGACGTCGACGATCATCGCGTCCTTCTTGTCGTCGAGCGTGATCGCGTTGATCTTCTCCGCGCGAGGGCTCGTGAGCGTCTCGAAGGACGTCTTCGTCTGCGCGGCGGGAAGCTTCTCGGGCGGCAGGTGCTCGCCGTCGTACATCCGCGCGACGGCGAGAGGCCGATCGGGATCGCCGTCGAGGTGACGAACGGCCATCTCCCAGCCGACGCGCGCGAGCATCATCGAGCCGCCCAGCGCAGGCTGGAGGACGCGCATCCACTGCGACGACGTATCGTCTTCCTTGCCGAGCCGATCGAACGCGTAGAGCGCGGTCATCCGACCGAGTCTGTCGGTGTGGATCTCCTGTCCGGACGGCCCCGTGACCGTGACCGAGCACGCGCCGTTCATGATCGGGCGCGGGGTGGCTCGGTGCGGGCGGAAGGGCATCCCCGCCGGCGAGGCCACGAAGCGGTTCTCGTAGCGAGCGTGCTCGAGCGAGTGCTCCACGCTGCGCACGAGGTACTTGCCCGTGGGCGCGTCCGCGGACGCGCTCGTGAGGGTGAACGTCGACGCGGCGCGCAGGTGGGGGCGGCTCGAGCTGCCCGTCGCGATGGTCTTGGCGCTCGCGATCTCCTCGGCGCGGATCTTCGCGAGCGCGGCGCCGTCGGCCTGCGTCGCGTATCCGCCCGGGTACTCGAAGAGCTCGCCGGCCGGCGAGGCGTCGAGAGTGGCGCGAGAGGTCAGGTCGACGCCGGGCTTCTCGTGGTCGTAGTCGGCGAGCGCGACCGCACCGGCCGTGACCACGTGCTCGACCGAGAGCTCGTGGATGCCGAGACCCTCGCCCTGCCCGGTGAGCGGAATCTCCTCGTTACCAGCGATTGGCGTGAAGGCCGTCGAGGCGTCGGCGATCACGAGCTTCGGCTCTTCGCCTTCGTCGGGGCAGAACCAGAAGATGCCTTCCTCCTCGAGGAGGCGCGCGAAGAAGTCGTAATCGCTGTCGCCGTACTGCACGCATGCCAGACGCTTCGCGGTGCCGCGCGAGGCACGCCAGTCCACGGTGACGGAGACGGCCTCGAGGAGCGACTCGACGACGTCGCGCACCGACTTGTCGAGGAACGTCCGGTGGTCGCGGCGGAGGTGGAGCAGGGCGACGGGGTGTTCGAGCTCGAGGACGTAGCGCGTCGTCGCGGTGTCGAGCTCGTGGGCGGCGGCCGCCACGATCACGAGCGGGAAGCGGCGCTTCACGGAGGCGTCCGGCGTGACGGTGAGGACGGCAGGCTTGCCGACGAGCGCCGCGGGGTCGCGAGCCTCGCTCGCGAGAACGACGATGCGGGCGCTCGTGGGACGGCTGATCTCCTCGAGCAGCGAGCCCGCCTCCACCGCCGCGTCCCCGAGCGCTGCGGACGTGAGTGTGGTTCGCTCATGCATCGAGGCTGCGGATGGTAATCACCACTTTGGCGCCGTGGAAAGGGTGAGGTGACAACACAACGCGCCGGACGAGTGTTACCGTAAGGGCGAGAGATGTCCGCTTCGACCAAGAAAAAACGACTCCGAACGGCGCCTGCGGCCCCCTCCGCCTCTTCCGCGCGCTCCGCCCCCTCGGCCCCCGGGCCGGTCTCGTCGGCCCGGCCTGTCGCGGCCCTCGCGCCGGTCGCGGCAGGCGTTCCGGGCATCGTCGCGGCCTCCGTGCTCGTCCTCGAAGGGACGAAGGCGCGGCTCCGCGTCGGAACCCTCGAGGTCACGGCCACGCTCGACCCGTCCGTGCACCCCTCGGTCGTGGCGACCGCCCTCACCCGCGGTGAGCGCGTCATCGCGCAGCGCGAGGGAGAAGCATGGGTGGTCCTCGGCGCGCTCCGCACCAGCCCGACGATCGGCATCGAGGAGGCGGACGAGTACGTGATCCGCGCCGCGCGCGTCCGGATCCGCGCGGCCGACGAGTTCACCGTCGCGAGCGGCGCCGCGAGCTTCGCCGTCCGCGCGTACGGAACCATCGAGACCTTCGCCGAACAGATCACGAGCCGTGCGTCCGCGGTCCACAAGATCGTCGGCCGGATGCTCCACCTGAACTGAGATGCCCCTCGTAAGCCAGATGAAGATGGTCGCGAGTGTCTCGAGTGGACACACGGCGATCGCTCCGGTGGACCTCTGCAAGACGCCCGCGCCGCCTGCGCCTCCGATCCCGATCCCGTATCCGAACATCGCGATGTCCGCGACGATGGGACCGGGCTACGCGACCAAGACGATGGTCATGGGAACGCCGGCCTGGACGAAGAAGGGCAAGACCGCCATCTCGAACGGCGACCAAGCCGGCGTGGCCGGTGGGGTCATGAGCAGCAAGATCATGGGAATGTGCGAGGTCGTCATGGCGAGCCCCGACGTCACCATCGAGGGTGGCGGCGTCGTGCGGACGGGCGACATGAGCGACTCGAACGGCTGACGGAGCGAGGAGCACGCGATGCCGGGAAACAAGGGGATCGGTACCGTCGTGTCGGCAGGGGCGCCGGCCCTCGGTCTCTCCGCGAAGGATGCCGCATGCAAGGCGTTCGGCGCCTCGGTGAAGGCGTACTGCGGAGCGAAGCCCGAGGATCGCACGGGCACGTTCAACGACTACTTCTTCGAGACCCTCGAGAAGACGAAGCCGCTGGGCAGCGCGCTCGCGGAGACCATCAAGGGCGACGCGACGGTCACGGCGGCGAAGCCCAGCGAGTCGATCGCGGCGGCCGTCGCGCGCGGCTCGGGCAAGAGCGCGGGGGCGGCGCGGCGCGTCCTCGCGACGAACGCGGCAACGAAGGGCGCGCCCAAGAGCCCGAGCCTGTCGGCATGGGGGAAGCTCGGAGCGGCCTGGCTCGATGCCGAGCCCCCCAGCGCGAAGCCGCGCTTTCCCGTGGGCACGCTCGACAACTCGCCCATCGAGGTGAAGGCTCCGACCGACACGTACGAGCCGGGCAAGCTCGAGGACTACCAGCACGTGAGCCGCGACACGAAGGTCGTCGAGGTGGGCTGCGAATCGTGCG